>VGEN01000110.1 GCA_016869285.1 Alphaproteobacteria bacterium | reverse complement strand
CGCGGCACCTCTTTCGTCTCGATCAAGCAGCTCCGGGAGCACATCGATGCTTTCATCCAAACCTACAACCAGAACGCCAAGCCGTTCGTCTGGACCAAGACAAACGTCCATCAACGCCGCTTCAAAGACCGACGTATCAGCCAATTGTGATTCCGGGTACTAGTGCAGCAGGTAGCTGTCCCAGGCGAGGGTGCCGCCGGTGACGCCGAGATCGAGATGCTCGATCGTCGCTGACTCGGCGCCGGCGCCCAAGGCCACGAACAGCGGCAGGAAGTGCTCGTCGGTCGGATGCGCGCGCCGGGCGTTCGGCGCCTGGCGGCGGTAGTCGAGCAGGCTCGCGGTATCGCGCTCGGCAACACGGGCGTTGATCCAGTCGACGAAGGCCTTTGTCCAGTCGGCGATCTGGCCCGGACCGGCGCGGCGGTCGATGTCGCGAAGATTGTGGGTGAACTGGCCGGAGCCGACGATCAGCACGCCTTCGTCGCGGAGCGGCGCCAAGGCCTGGCCGACGCCGAAGTGATGCGCCGGGTCCTGCTCCGGCTGGATCGAGAGCTGCGCCGTAGGCACATCGGCCTCCGGGAACATCAGCTTGAGCGGCGACCATGCACCGTGGTCGAGGCCGTATTCGGCGCCGGCGGCCGGGATGCCTGCCGCCGTCATCAGTCCGACCGCTCGCTCGGCGAGCTCCGGCGCCCCCGGTGCGGGGTAGGTCAGGCGGTAGAGCTCGTCGGGGAAACCGTAGAAGTCGTAGATGGTCTCCGGCTGCTTCGTCGTGCTGACGCCCGGAATGTTGGTGAGCCAGTGAGCCGAGGCGATCAGGATCGCCTTCAGCTTCTCGATGCGCCGGCCCAAGGCGGCGATCGCCGCGCCGGGCCTGCCGGGGTCGATCAGCGTCATCGGCGAGCCGTGGGAGACGAAGAGTGTCGGCAGGCGGGACATGGGGCGCTCCGGCTATTGCCAATAATGTAGGCCTTTCAGATACATTTTGAAGGCGCGGCGAAGCGCGCGCTTGGCGCCGTGGCGCGCGGGCGGTAGGTCTAGGGCATGCCCTCTCTCCTCCGCCTCGGCACCCGCGGCAGCAAGCTGGCGCTGATCCAGGCGCGTGAGACCGCCTCGCGCCTCGACCACGCGCATGCCGACCTCGCGGCGCCGGACGCAGTCGAGATCGTGCCGATCACCACGACCGGCGATTCGGTGCAGAACCGCCTGCTCTCGGAGATCGGCGGCAAGGGGCTCTTCACCAAAGAGATCGACGAGGCGCTGCTCGCCGGCCGCGTCGACATCGCCGTCCATTCGATGAAGGACCTGCCGACGGCGCTTCCGGTAGGCGTCATTGTCGGCGCGGTGCTGCCGCGCGAGGACCCTCGCGATGCGCTGATCGGCGCCACGCGTATCGCGGATCTGCCGCGGGGCGCCACGCTTGGCACCGCCTCGCTCCGCCGCGCGGCGCAGGTCAAGGCGCAGCGTCCCGACCTCGCGATCGTGCCGCTTCGCGGCAATGTCGATACGCGGCTGCGCAAGATCGCCGCCGGCGAGGCCCAGGCGACGATCCTCGCCGTCGCCGGCCTGAAGCGCATGGGCCTGATGGACGAGGGATCGCCCTTGAGCTTCGAAGAGATGCTGCCTTCGGTGGCGCAAGGTGCGATCGCGGTCGCCTGCCGTGCCGGCGATACGCGCACGCTCGAACGGCTGGCGGCGATCGACGACGAGCCGAGCCGGCTCCGCGTCACTGCCGAGCGCGAGATGCTGGCCGTGCTCGACGGTTCTTGCCGCACGCCGATCGCGGGCTTGGCCGAAATCGAGGGTGCGAGCTTGCGCATCCGCGGCCTTGTCGCCAGCGTCGATGGCACGCGCGTCGACCGCGGCGAACGCCGCGGCGCGGCGGCGGATGCCGAGGCGCTCGGTCGCGCGCTCGGCGAGGCGCTCAAGGCAGGGCTCCCGCGATGATCCGCGCGCTCGTCACCCGCCCCGCCGAGGATTCCGCCGACCTCATCCGCGCTCTCGAAGCGCGCGGCATCTCGGTGCTCGCCGAGCCGCTGCTGACGATCAAGCCGAAGGATGGCGTTGCGATCG
Organism: Alphaproteobacteria bacterium; assembly: GCA_016869285.1. Lineage (GTDB taxonomy): Bacteria > Pseudomonadota > Alphaproteobacteria > SHVZ01 > SHVZ01 > SHVZ01. The sequence goes on along the minus strand of VGEN01000110.1, from coordinate 14,397 downwards.
GCACCGCTGGCGTGCAGGCGCTGCTCTTCACCTCGGCCAATGGCGTGCGCGCCTTCGCCGCATCGTCGCCGGTGCGCGATCTCCCCGCCTTCGCCGTCGGCGATGCGACCGCGGAAACGCTGCGCCGGGAGGGATTCGCCAAGATCGAGAGCGCCAAGGGCGATGTCGAGGATCTGGAGAAGCTGGTGCGCCGCCGGCTCGATCCGACACGCGGCAAGCTGCTGCATGCCGCCGGCAGCTCGGTTGCCGGCGACCTCGCCGGCCGCCTTGCCCGGGCCGGATTCACCGTCGACCGCGTCCGGCTCTACGACGCCGAGCCGGCGGAGGCCCTGAGCGACCGGGCGCGCGCCGAGATCGCAGCGGGCAAGATCGACTGGGTCCTGGTTTTCTCCCCCCGCACCGCCGCTAGCTTTGCTAGCGTGATCGAGCGCGCCGGCCTCGCCGATGCGACCGAGACGATGACGCTGGTCGCGCTCAGCGATGCGGTCGTTAAGGCGACCGGGCTCAGATTCCAGCGCGTCGCCGTCGCGGCGGAACCGACGCAGGCGGTCATGCTGCAAACCGTAGATGGGCTGATGGCACCGAGGTCGCCGATGACCGAGACCCGATCGCTGCCGCCACCATCGCCTCCGCCACGGCAGAGCCGCGTGCCGATGTTCGTTGCCGGCGCCGCCCTTGTCGTCGCGGCGATCGCGGTAGCCCTTGCGCTGAAGACGCGACCGATGCCGATGGCCGCCTCGACGGTCGACCTCTCGCCGCTGACGCAGCGGCTCGATCGCATCGATGCGGCGATGGCGGCGCTCGGCCAGCGTGTGGACATCGTCGCCGCGGAAGCAAGACAGGCCGGCGTCAAGGCGGCGCAGGCAGTCGAAGCGGCCGCGGCACGTCCCGCGGAGAGCGCGTCTTCCGTACCGCCCATCGATCTTGCGCCGATCGAAGGGCGGCTCGCAGGCCTCGAACGCACGCTCGCCGATGTCGCTCGCCGGGCCGCGACGATCGCTGAGGCTGAGCGGCGCTTGAGCGAAGTCGAAAAGATGGCGAAGACCGAACGCCAGACTGATGCCGCGGCGGTGGCCGCGCTCCGCCTCGGCGAGGTGCTGGCCTCTGGTCGCCCCTACAAGGCGGAACTGGCGCTGCTGTCTGGCATGGCCGGTATCGAGGCCGAGCTCCGCACGCTGCAGCCGCGCGCCGAGACCGGCATTCCCTCGCGCGCCATTCTGCTCGAACGCTTTCCCGCCGTTGCCGCGGCGGCGGCACGCAGCGCCGATCGCGGCGACGATGCCTGGAGCCAGGTGGTGGCGAAGGCACGCAGCCTGGTTCAGGTCCGGCGCATGACGCCGGGCGAGGATCTCGACGGTCGGCTGGCGCAGGCGGAGCTCGCGCTTAAGAGCGGCGATCTCGGCCGCGCCCTGGCTGCAACCGAGACGCTGCCGGAAGGTGCAGCGCAGGCGCTCGCCGCGTGGCGGGCGGATGCGAAAGCCCGCTACGACGCCGAAGGCGCGCTCGAGCGGATCAGCCAGGCGCTCGCCGCCGGTACGGCCCGCTCAGGCTGATCCATGCGGCGCACGCTTCTCTATCTCATCCAGCTTGCGCTGATCGTCGCCGTCGCGATCTGGCTTGCCGAGCAGCCGGGCGAGGTGCGCATCGACTGGATGGGCTGGCGGGTCGAGACCTCGGCCGCGATCCTGGCGCTCCTGGTCTTAGCGCTCGTCTGGGTGCTGGCGGTGCTGCGCGGGATGTGGCTCTGGCTCAGACGCGCGCCCGGGCAGTTTGTCGAGGCGCGGCGCGAGCGACGTCGCGAGGAAGGCTACGAGGCGCTCGGGCGCGGGCTTGCCGCGGTCGCAGCCGGCGACGCCAGCGAGGCAAGGCGCCTAGCGCGGAAGGCAAGCAACCTGCTCGACGAGCCGCCGCTGACGCGCCTGCTCTCCGCCCAGGCAGCGCAGCTCGGCGGCGACGAAGTCGAGGCCGAGCGCCAGTTCGAAGCGATGCGTGCGGACCCGGCGACCGAGTTCATCGGGCTGCGCGGCCTGCTCGCCAAGGCGCTGCGCGACGGCGACCGGGAGCGTGCGCTGGCGCTGGCCGAGCGCGCGCTCGAGCTCAAGCCCGGCCTGCCGTGGCTGCTCAAGCAGACCTTCTCGCTGCAGGCCGAGGCCGGCAAGTGGCGGGCGGCGATGGGGACGCTGGCGGATGCCGCCGGCCGTGGCGCCGTCACTAAGGAGGTGGCGCGGCGCGCGCGCACGGCGATGCTGACCGCCCGCGCCGAGGAGACGGACGATCCGGGCGAAGCCAAGCATCTGCTGATCGAGGCCGTCGACCTGTCGCCGTGCTTCGCGCCGGCCGCCGTCGGGCTCGCGCATCGCCATGCGACCGCCGGCGCGCAGCGGAAGGCGATCAAAGCGCTGGAGCGCGCCTGGAGCGCGGCCCCTCATCCCGACCTCATGCGCGCCTGGATCGCGCTCAAGGTCGACGCGAGCGCGCTCGACCGGCTGCGCTGGCTGCAGCGGCTGACGCAAACCCATGCCGATAACCGAGAGAGCCGGCTCGCGCTCGCCGAGGCTTCGCTCGACGCCCAGCTCTGGGGCGAAGCGCGGCGCCTGCTGCAGGACCTTGCGAGCCAGCCGACGCCGCGCGTGGTGCGGCTGATGGCGCGCGTCGAGCGCGAGGAGCGCAACGACATCGAGGCGGCGCGCGCCTGGCTCGAACGCCAGCCCTCGGCCGAGCCCGACCCGCTCTGGGTCTGCAGCGCCTGCGGCGCGCAGTCGACCGGGTGGGCGGCGCGCTGCGGCAACTGCAGCGCCTTCGACTCGCTCGACTGGAAGCCGCCGCCGCGCATCCAGCGCATCGAACGGCCGCCGCCGATGCTGAGCCAGGCAGCGTCCGAGCCGGTGCCGGAGATTCCGCCAACGCCGGCGGCGAGCGGATAGCCGTTGCGCCACGTCCTCCTCCTCGTCGCTTGTCTCTTCGGCGTCTCGGCATATGCGGAGGAGAAGATCGACCTGGCGCTGGTGCTCGCAGTCGATGTCTCCGGCTCGATCGATGTCGATGAGTTCCTGCTGCAGCGCCACGGCTATGCCGATGCCTTCCGCGATCCGCGCCTGATGGCCGCGATCGTCGGCGGGCGCGAGCGACGGATCGCGGTCGCCATGCTCGAATGGGCGGGCGCCTTGGCGCAGGCGGTCGTGATCCCGTGGACGCTGGTCGACAGCCGCGAGAGCGCGCGGGCACTCGCCGATCGCATCCAGACCGCGCCGCGCCAGATCTTCGGCGGCGCCAGCACCTCGATCTCGGGTGCCATCGATGCCGGCGTGCGCCTCCTCGATCGTCTCAGCTACGTCGCCGAGCGCCGCGTCATCGACGTCTCCGGCGACGGCCACAACAATGCCGGCCGCCCCGCCGGCTTCGCCCGCGACGATGCGGTGGTGAAAGGCGTCATCATCAACGGGCTCGCGATCCTGACCGATGATGGCATCCTCGATGTCCATTATCGCGACCATGTCATCGGCGGCCCCGGTGCCTTCGTCATCGGCATCGAGACCTTTGCCGAGTTCAAGAGCGCGATCCTGGCCAAGCTGATCCGCGAGGTCGCGGACCTTCCCGAGCACCTCGCGCCGACGCCTAGGCAGTTGGCGGCGATGGACTAGTCGATCGTGCTCCTGATCATCGAAACGGACGTCTTGAGCCCGTCGAGATCGATCGCCCCCGGAACGATCTTCGGTCGCGCCGCAGCGCGGTTCACCGCATCGGCGAGGCGCTCCGGCGTGAGGCCGGCTTCGGCGGCGATGTCGACGAGGCCGCGCGCGGCCAGAAGCTCGGCGCGCTGCGTCTGCTCGGTCTCGGCGCCGCGCGCGAAGGGCACGACGACGCCGCGCGATCCGACGGCCATCAGCTCCATCAGCGTGTTGTAACCGGCCTGGCTGATTGACAGCCGGCAACGGCCGAGCAGCGCGACGAAGTCGGGGCGCGACGACTCGACGACGACACCCGCCGGTGCCGCGGCCTTGAGTTCGTCCATCAGCGTCGGCGGCAGGTTGGCGCCGAGAAGCAGGCGCCACGGCGCATCCTTGAGCACCGTCAGCGGCCGTGCGGCGAGCGCTGTCCGCAGCAGCTCCTCGCCGACTGCGCCGCCGCCGACCGAGACGATCACCTCGTCCTTGCCGGGTCCGTCGTCGCCGCCGCGCGTCGCCGGTACCTCGACCAGATATCCCGTGTAGGCGAGCTTGTCCGCGATCGCCGCGGCGAGCGGAAAGCTCTCCTCCAGCCGCATCAGCCGGGGATCGCCATGGACCAGGATGCGGTCGAAATGCCGGCGCACGGTGTCGAGGAACTCGGCCTCGCGGTCGGGGCGCGGGCGGTGAATCAGGATGTCGCGCACCGAGCAGAAGACCTCGGGCTTCGGGTTCATGGCGCGGATGCGCTCGAGCAGCGGGACCAGCTCGAAACGCAGCGCGCGGCGGCCGAAAGGGAACATCTCGACGATCAGCGCGTCCGGGTGCACCTCCTCGAAGAGTGCGAGCAGAGCGGCGCGGCGCCTTGCGCGCCACGCATCGTCGATCGGTCGGTCGTGCTCGTCGAGCAGGATCTTGAAGGTCTCATCGGCCGAGCGCGCCGGCGGGAGCTGCCTGAGTTGCGCGCCGCCGAGATCGAGCCTCGCCACCGGCATGCCGCCGGAGGCGACGACGACCTCGGTCCCCGCGGCCGAAAGCCCGCGCGCGAGCGCGGCGGCGCGGCGCAGATGGCCGATGCCGAGCAGGTGCTGCACATGGATGAGGACGCGGCTCATGGCGCAAGCGGCAGGTTGAGACGGTCGAGCGTCAGCCGGGTTCCGTCCCAGGCGTAGAGATGGGCGCTTGCCGCCTTCATGCGCTCAGGCGGATCGTCGATCATCGTCCATCCGGTCGCCAGGGAGTAGGCGGCGCGCAGAACGCCGTTATGCGAGATCGCGAGCGCCGGCTGCGTCAGCGTCCCGAGCCAGGCGAGAAGCCGGGCCTGTACCTGGCGCACGCTTTCGCCGCCGGGCGCGGCGAGATCGAGTCCGCGCCGCTCGACCTCGGCGAAGCCCGGCCGCTTGCGAAGCTCGGAGACCATCTGGCTTTCCCACTCACCCCAGCTCGACTCGATCAGCCGCTCGTCGATGCGCGGATCGAGCCCAAGCAGCGACGCGGTCTCGCGCGCGCGGCCGAGCGGGCTCGCCCACGCCTCGTAGCCGGTTAGCGGCTCGGGTAGCCGCCAGGACGAAGCAAGCGATCGTCCTTCAGCCGAGAGCGGAACGTCAGTGCGGCCTTGCAGCCGGTGCTCGGCATTCCACGCCGTCGGCGCATGGCGGATGAGGGCGACGGCGATCATCGCGCCACCGAGGCGAGGATCGCATCGAGGCGCCGCGCCGCCTCCGGCAGGCCGTGACGGTTGCGGATGTGGTCGCGCGCGGCCTGGCTCATCGCGCGGAGCCGTGCCGGATCGTCGAGCAGCGATGCGACGGCGCCGGCGAAGGCGGCGACGTCGCCGGGCGGCGTGACGATTCCGCTGATGCCGTCGGCGATCACTTCCGGCACGCCGCCATAGCCGCCGGCAACGACGGGCGTGCCGGCCGCCTGCGCTTCGAGCAGCGCCATGCCGAAGGCCTCGTCGACGGCAGGCCAGACCACAAGGTCGGCGGCGGCATAGATCGGCGGCAGCGCCTCAGGCGCCACGGCGCCAAGGAACTGTACCCGATCGCCGAGCGGCGCGAAGGTCGCCTCGATCTCGGCGCGTGCCGGGCCGTCGCCGACGATACGAAGCCGCCAGCGGCGATCGGCGATGCGCGTCATCGCCGCGGCAAGCAGCCGATAGGAGCGGAGCTTGACGTCCGCCCGCATCATGCCGACAGCAAGGAGCTGCGTGCCATCGCCGCGGCGCGGCCTATCGAAAGGACGGGCGTCGAGGAAGGGCGGGAAGTGAAGCAGGTGCCGCGTCGCCGGCACCAGGCATTCCATGTCGAGGCGCGAAAGCGCGAGCACGGCGGCGGCCTGGTTCAAGGCATCGGCGACGGCCCGGTGACCGCGCGCGAAAGGGCCGGTCGCACGCTTCGGTGCCAGCGAGGCCTCGGCGACGATGTAGGGGATGCCGAGCGCGCGCGCGATCGGCGGTCCGAGCCAGTCGGGTGCCTTGTGGTAGAGGTGATAGGTGAGCCAGGCCGCGGGCGGATCGGCCTTAAGGGTGGCGAGGCACAGCTTCGCTTCCTCGGCGCCCGCGGCCTCGATACGGCCGTCCGGATCGCCCTCGGCATCGCGGCTGCGGAAACGCGAGGCGAGGATCGGCGTGTGCCTGCCGGACTCCAGCGCGTCCATCAGCAGCCGCGCCATCCGCCGGTCGCCCGACGGCGTCGGATGATCCGGCGGCTTCAGCGGCGCATAGAAGGCGATGCGCATTTGAGCTCAGCCACGCGCGGCGCACGTCTGCGCGATCTCTTCGGTCGCCAACATCCGTCCCTCAGATATCGGCGTTCGGCATCAGCGTGCCGGCGCGGAAGATGCGGTAGCGGCCGTCCTCGATCTCCGCGCCGGTGACGTAGCCGGTGCGGGCGCTGCCGCCGTCGAGACCGAGGCGGTCGTGCTGGAAAAGGTGCGGGTCCGACTGGCCGGTCAGCGCACGGTGCTTCGGCGGCGGCGTGTGGCCGTGCACCACCATCGTTCCGCCGAAGCCGCCTTTCCAGTCGAGAAAGCCCTGTTGAATCCAGGCCCAGGTCGCGGCGTGATCGGACATCCATGGCCGCGCCAGGTATTCGTCGAGATCGCAGCCGGGTTCGAGCCCGGCATGGACGAAGATAGTGTTCCCGAGCCGAACATGCGAGCGCATCGCGTAGAACTTCTTGACCGCATCCTCGCCGAGAGATGCGGCGAGCAAGCGCGCGCTCGGCTTCGCTTGGGGATCGCCGACGCGCCGGCGCATCTCCTCCAGCACCTTCTCGCCGCCCATGCTCTCGCTGCGCCACTTGGCTTCGGCCTTCTCAGCATAGGGGCTGCCGGTGATGAGGAGGAGCAGAAGCTGCTCGTGATTGCCCATCAGCCGGTCGACACGGCCGATGCCGGGTATCGCCTCGGCCTCGCTCCATTGCCTGAGCACACCGAGATTGTCCGGGCCGCGGTCGATCATGTCGCCGAGGAAGATCAGCCGGCTCCTGCCGCGGGCCTTCGAGGATGCCTCGGCGATCGCCGCGAGCAGCGCCTTCAGCTCCTTGGCGCAGCCATGAATGTCGCCGACGGCAAAGACGCGCTCGCCGATCGCAAACGGCGCCGGCGTCCACTCGGAGACGGTGACGGGAACCTCGATCATGGCGGGAGCTTAGCGCGAAGCGGCGGCGGCGCGGAGCTTTGTCGCGAGGCGGTCGAGCTCGGGCTCCTGGTCGAAGCGGGTGCGCAGGCGGTCGTGGCCGGCGGTGCCGAGGCGACGACGGAGATCGGCATCGGCGATCAGGCGCCCAAGCGCCTCTGCCAAGGCGCCGACATCGCCGGGTTCGACAAGCATCCCGGTCGTACCGTCCTCGATCAGCTCGGGGATCGCCGAGACGCGCGTGGCGACGCAGGCAAGCCCCTGGCTCTGCGCTTCCATCAGCACGTTAGGCAGCCCGTCGCGGTCGCCGTCGCCGGCAATGCGGCTGGCGAGCGCGAAGATGTCGGCGGCGCGATAGGCGGCCAGCACCTTGGTCTTCGGCTGCTGCCCCTTCCAAGCGATGCGATCGGCGATGCCGGCGGCTTCCGCCTGCCGCTTCATCTCAGGCAGCAGCGGGCCGCCGCCGATATGGGTAAAACGCCAGGCCGGCGCTGCCGGCAGCTTCGCCAGCGCCGCGATCAGATCCGGAAAGCCCTTCTTCTCGACGGCGCGGCCGACCGAGACGATCTCGACCGGGCCGGCGCGGCCGCCGCGATCAGGCGGTGCCGGCCACTCGGCGAGGTCGAGCCCGTGATAGATGAGGTCGACACGGTCCTTGGGCGCCAGCGAAGCGAGATGCGCATGGCCCAAGCCGGTGCAGGTCACGGCGAAAGCGGCATCGCCGAGCTTCTCGGAGAGTTCCCAGCCCGGCGTCGTCCAGATGTCCTTGGCATGCGCCGAGACGGCGAAGGGAAGCCCGCGCATCAGCGCGGCATATCGGGCGGCCGAGGCCGGGGTGTGGAGGAAATGCGCGTAGACAATGCCGATCTCCTCCGGCATCTCGGCTGCCAGCACCAGCGCCTGGCCGAAGCGGCGGGCGCGGTTTCGCGTCGAGTCGCGGCGGAGATCGGCAAGGAAGACGCGGCGTGCGCGGCGATAGCCGGCGAGGCGGCGGGCTCGAGCCCAGGCGCGCAGCACGCGCAGCGGCTCCTGATGCAGGTACTCCGGCAGGTAGAGCACAGGTGCCCGGATCTCGGCATGAACAGGATGCACATGGCGGTCGGTCGGGAAACGCAGCGAGAAAAGGCGGAGATCGAGGCCGCGCTTCTCGAGACCCAGGATCTCCTTGGCGATGAAAGTCTCGGAGAGGCGCGGATAGCCTTTGACGACGACCGCGACGACAGGACCGCTCAAGGGAAGATCAGAGCGTGGGGGCGCGGAAGGCGGCAGCGACGGCGCGCTGGCGGGCGACCTTGAGCCTCGGACGTGTCGGCCGGGCGAGCTGGTCGAGGGTCAGCTGATTGACGGCATCGAGCCCGTCGAGAAGGCCGGCCGGCGCCACGGCCGAGGGCGGCCTCTGCTTCGGCAGCTTGCGCAGCGCCCGCACCATGACGCGCGCATCGCGGAGGCCGTCATCGGCGAGCATCGCCGAGAGTCCGACTTCCTGGAAGCGCTTGGCGCGGATGAATTGCTCGAGCCGCGGCTTCGTGCGCGGCACGATCAGCGCCGGCTTGTCGAAGGACAGCACCTCGCAGAGCGTATTGTAGCCGCCCATGGCAACGACGCCGGCGGCGTTCGCCATCAGCGTCTCCATATGCGCATCGAAGGTGATCGCCTCGACCTTGGGCAGCTTGGCGGCCCGGCGGAGGAAGTCCGCCTGGAATTCCGGCTGCATGAACGGGCCGGTGACGATCAGCGCGCGCCAGGGCAGGTCCTTGTCGGCCTCATAGGCGCGCAGCACCCAGTCGGTCAGCGCCTCGCCGTCGCCGCCGCCACCCGAGGTCACGAGCAGGTATGGCTCCTGATCGAGCGCCAGCCGACGGATCACCGCGGGCTGCAGCTGCGGCACGTTGCGGCGGAGATAGCCGGTGTAGGAGACCTTGCGCAGCGCCGACAGCGGCAGCTCGACGCCGGAAAGCGGGTCACAGAGCTCCGGCAGGCCGTAGACCCAGATGGCGTCGTAGAGGTCGCGCAGCGCCGGGAGCACGTTCTTGCGCTCCCATTCCGGCACCAGCAGGTTCGGCTCGTCGAGCACGTCGCGGAGACCGAGGACCAGCGGCGTGCCGCGGGCCTTCAGCATGGTCAGCGTGTCCTTGACCTCGCCGCGCAGGCCCAACGGCTCCTTGTCGACCAGGAACAGGTCGGGGTCGAAGATGTCGGCGGTGTGCCGGATGATCGAGGCGCGGAGAGCCAGCGTCTCTTCGATGTCGATGTGCAGGTTGAGCGAGGTGTACTCGCCGTTCCTGAGCTTGATCACGCCGGGCACGCGCACGAAGTCGACGCGCGAGCGGAAATCGAAGCTGCCGATGATCGGCGAGCCCGAGAGGATCATCACCGAGACGTCGGAATTGCGCTCGACCAGCGCATGCGCGATCGCGCGGCAGCGGCGGAGATGGCCGAGGCCGAGCGTGTCGTGGCTGTAGATCAGGATGCGCCGGTTGGCGCGGCGTGCGGCCATCGCGCTTAAGGTGCCCCGTCCCCCCGTTTCAGCGAGCGAACTATGGCACATCGGACGTTACCGCCCCAAGGCCGATTTAGATAATGGCTCCTGGACTTTAGGGACGTGGACAAGCGCCTCGAATCTGGGCAGCTTAAGCGTCCTTTCAGGGTCGGAGGAACGCCGTGGGCATGGAATCGACGCTGATCCGATTCATTCTGCGCCATAGCCTTAGGCAGCAGATCGGCGTCGTCATCCTGACACTTGTTTCCTTTCCGTTCCTCTACTACTCGCTCGATCTCCCGAAAACGATCATCAACCAAGCGATCGGCGGCAAGAACCTGCCGAAGGAGGTCTTCGGCTTCCCGGTCGACCAAGTCAGCTACCTTATGGTGCTTTCGGGGCTGTTTCTGCTCCTGGTCTTCGTCAATGGCGGCTTCAAGTACGCGATCAATGTCTACAAGGGCCGGCTCGGCGAGCGGATGCTCAGGCGCTTTCGCTACGAGCTCTACGTGCGGATTCTCCGCTTTCCGCTCGGGCATTTCCGCCGGGTAAGCCAGGGCGAGCTGATCCCGATGATCACCGCCGAGGTCGAGCCGCTCGGCGGCTTCATCGGCGATGCGATCGCGCAGCCGATCTTCCAGGGCGGCACGCTGCTGACCATCGTCGTCTTCATGTTCATCCAGGATCCGATCCTGGGCGCTGCGGCGATCTCGCTCTACCCGATCCAGGGCTACATCATCCCGAGGCTGCAGCGGAAGGTGAACCGGCTCGGCAAGGAGCGCGTCAAGGCCGTGCGCAAGCTCGCCGAGCAGATCGGCGAGTCCGTCTCGGGCGTGCAGGAGATCCGCGCTAACGACAACGCCCGCTGGCAGCTCGCGCGCTTCACCGCCCAGCTCGGCGTCATCTACGACATCCGTTTCGAGATCTTCAAACGCAAGTTCTTCGTCAAGTTCCTCAACAACTTCATCAACCAGCTCACGCCCTTCTTCTTCTACGCGATCGGCGGATATCTGGTGATCCAGGGCGACCTCTCCTTCGGCGCGCTGGTCGCCGTGCTCGCCGCCTACAAGGACCTGGCCTCGCCGTGGAAGGAGCTGCTCGACTACTACCAGCAGAAGGAAGACAACCGGATCAAGTACGAGCAGATCGTCGAGCAGTTCGCCCCGGAAGGCATGCTCGACGAGGCCATGATCGCCGCCGAGGCCGAGACGGTCGCGAAGCTCGAAGGCAACCTGCAAACCTCCGGCCTCACGCTGATCGAGGAGGACGGCAAGGCCATCCTCGAAAGCGTGTCGCTGACGCTGCCGCTCGACGGCCTCAAGCTCGCCGTGGTCGGGCCGGAAGGGCAAGGCAAGGACCAGCTCGCGATGATCCTCGCGCGGCTGATCCTGCCCTCCTCGGGCCAGATCCAGGTCGGCGGGCGCGACCTCCTGGTGCTGCCGGTCTCGGTGACCGGACGGCGGCTTGCCTATGTCGGGCCCAATGCCTACGTCTTCTCGTCCTCGCTTCGCGACAATCTTCTTTTCGGCGTCATGCACCGGCCGGTGGTCGGGGTCGACTACGGCGGCGACGATGCGGCCAAGGCGGCCCGCCGCCGCCGCGAGGCCGAGCTTGCCGGCAACTCGGTCGACGATCCGAACGCCGACTGGACCGATCGCAACGAGGTCGGCGCTTCCGATACGGCGGGGCTGCTTCAGCGCCTCTGCCGGCTGCTCGAGCGCGTCGACCTCGAGACCGATGTCTATCATCTCGGCCTTCGCGGCACGGTCGATCCCGCGCGCCGGCCCGACATCGCGGAGTGCCTGCTGGACGCGCGTCGCAGCCTGCGCGAGCGACTTGCCACCGCGGATCTTGCGCATCTGGTCGAGGCCTTCGACCGCGGCGCCTACAATTCGAATGCCTCGCTCGCCGAAAACCTCGTCTTCGGCACGCCGATCGGCCACGCCTTCGACCTCGAAAAGCTGACCGAGCATCCTTACGTGATCCAGGTGCTCGATCGCGCCGGCCTCACCGACATGCTGATCGATACCGGCCGCAAGGTCGCCGAGACCATGGTCGAGCTCTTCGCCGACCTGCCGCCGGACAATCCGTTCTTCGAGCAGTTCAGCTTCATCTCCGCCGACGACCTGCCGGAGTTCCAGGCGCTGCTCGGGCGTGTCGGCCGCGAGACGCCCTCGGCAATGAAGCCGGACGACCGCATCAGGCTTCTCGCCCTGCCCTTCAAGCTGATCAACGCGCGGCACCGCTTGAGCCTGATCGACGAGGCGCTGCAGCACCGTATCGTCGAGGCGCGCGGCATCTTCGCCTCCAACCTGCCGGAGGATCTGAAGCGCGGCATCGAGTTCTTCGATCCAGAGCGCTACAACGCCGCCGCCTCGCTGCAGGATAACGTGCTCTTCGGCAAGCTCGCCTACGGCCAGGCGCAGGCGTCCGTGCGCGTCGGCCAGGTGGTGACCGAAGTCCTCGACAGGATGGGCTTGCGAACCATCGTGCTGGAGGTCGGCCTCGACTTCGCGGTCGGCATCGGCGGTTCCAGGCTGACCCAGGCGCAGCGCCAGAAGCTCGCGGTCGCCCGTGCGCTCCTGCGCCGCCCCGACCTCCTGATCCTGAACCAGTCGATCAGCGCCCTCGACGGCGCCGCGCAGGGCAAGCTGCTGACGCAGGTGCTGGAGGAGACCGACGGCCGAGCCGTGATCTGGGTCTTGAGCCGCGCCCAATGGGCCAAGAAGTTCCAGCGTGTTATCGTTGTCAAAGGCGGACGCGTGGCGGAGCAGGGAAGCTATGCCGAGCTCGACCGGCCCGGATCGGCCTTAGCCGAGCTGTTGAAGCAGGACTGACGGGAGAAACCCATGAGCCTTGCCGAGGAAGTCGCCCTCCTGAAGAGCATTCCGCTCTTCTCCAAGATCGAGCCCTCGAAGCTGAAGCTGCTCGCCTTCACCTCCGAACGGCTGGCTTTCGATCCGGACCAGCAGCTCTTCCGCCAGGGCGATCCGGGCGACGCCGCCTATATCGTCATCGACGGCGAGGTCTCGATCTCGATCGACGCGCCGAACGCGCCGACAGGCTCGATCGAGGTCGCCAAGCTCGGCCGCGGCGCCATCGTCGGCGAGATTGCCATCCTCTGCGACGTGCCGCGCACCGCGACCGTGACCGCGCGCGGCAAGACCGTGACGCTCAGGATCTCCAAGGATCTGTTCTTCCGGCTGATCGCGGAGTTCCCGCAGATCGCGGTCGAGGTCATGCGCGAGCTCGCCCACCGCCTCGAGAACACCAACCTCCAGCTCCGCGAAGCGCGCGCAGCGAAACCGCACTGAGCCGGGGTTACATCTTCATCTACGCACGACGCCCCCTCCCTGACCTCACCCGCCTTCGGCGGGAGAGGGGCACGAGGAGCGTGCGGCGATCGTCGTGTCCCCTCTCCCTGCGAAGCAGGGGGAGGGCCAGGGAGGGGGCGTCGTCCGCGTGAGCCGGCTCCACAGCTTCATCCAGCGCGTCCAGGCACAGCTCGTCTGCCTCGACGAGGCGGCCCGCCTGATCGAGGACGTGCCCGGCATCGTGCTCGAGCTCGGCCTCGGCAACGGCCGCACCTACGATCATCTGCGCGAGATCCTGCCGGGCCGGCGGATCTACGTCTTCGACCGCGAGATCGCCTCGCATCCCGACAGCCACCCGGATGCCGATCACGCGATCCTCGGCGATTTCCGCGAGACGATCCCGAGGGCGGCCCGGCGCTTTCCCGGCAAGGTCGCGCTGATCCACGGCGATATCGGCTCCGGCAACAAGGAAGCGACGCTGGCGCTCGCCCGCACGCTCGCGCCGATGCTGCCGCCGCTGCTCGCCCCCGGCGCGCTCGTCGTCTCCGACCAGAAGCTCGAAGTGCCGGGCACGACCCCGGTGACCCTGCCGGGTGGTCTGCAAGAGGGGCGCTACTACATGGTGCGGAACGGCTGAGCTGCGCTGCTGCTTGCTGACGTCATCGGCAGACCGGTTCTTGTCGCGCTCGGGCGGAACGCCGCGGCGGCCGGAACAATGAGCGCGCAACCCTCGGTCAACCAATCGGCGGCGAGCGCGCCGATCGCCGGCGCGAGTTGGATGCCGTAGCCGCCGGCGCCGGCGGCCGCGATCAGATGCGGCTCGCCGTCGAAGGGACCGACGAAAGGGCGGCCGTCGACGCTCTCCGGGTAAAGCCCGGCCCAGCCGCGGCCGAAGCCCGCGCCTTCGAGTCCAGGCAGCCGTTCCAGCAGCAGTTGCGCCAGGTGCTCCTTGGAGTCATCGGCGATCTGCTCGTCATAGGCGTCGAGATCGGATAACGTACAGAATCTTTCGCACTTTCGGGAATGGTGGCTTCTTCTAGAGTGAAGGAGCAAACGATGAGCAGTGAGACTGCGGTGGGCCAGGTGATCCAGATCGACGAGGCTCGGATCAGGGATCATCTGGGAGAGATGGTGCGCGGCACGGTCGAGGAGACGCTGAATGCACTCCTTGCGTCTGAGGCCGACCGTCTGTGCGGTGCGGGTCGCTATGAGCGCAGCGAAGCGCGGCAGGACAGGCGAGCCGGCAGCTACGATCGGACGCTGCAGACCAAGGCGGGAGACGTCAATCTCAAGATACCG
>VGEN01000109.1 GCA_016869285.1 Alphaproteobacteria bacterium | reverse complement strand
GGCCCATTTCGGGCTATTTTTGAAAGAGTGCGAGTGGCGCTTCAACACCAGTGACCCATCCAAGCAACTAACCCAGATCAAACAATGGGTTAAGCGTCATCTCAGGTAGTTATCTGGGACAGCCCCTTGGCTGAGGAAGGCTCCGAGGTTGATGAGCGCCTTCGCATAGCCGGGAGTCAGGACGAGGGTGCGGTGAAGCGAGGCCGTCGCGCGATCGGCCGTGCCGGCGTGAACCTCTGCCGCAGCCAGCATCAGGTGTAGCTGAGGCATCTCGGGGACGAGCGCGAGCGCCCAGCCGTAGTGGCGAAGCGCCGGGCCGAGCGACAGGCGCCGCGTCTCGGCATTGGCGAGGTTGCCGATCGCGCTGACATGGGCGGGCGCCAGCGCGCAGGCACGGCGGAAGGCGATCTCCGCCATTCCATCGCGGCCCTGCGCGGCCTCGGCGAGTCCTTCGCTGTTCAGCTGGTCGGGCAGGCTCAGGGAAGCAGCCATCGGCGATCGTGGAGAAGCAACGACAACCGCTTATGCCACACCTCGCCGAGCAAGAGGCAGCTGTTGATAGGCTGAAGCTGACATGTTAGCCAGTTGGCAATCATCCAACGGGGAGGAACACTCATGAGGTTTGTCTACTCATGGCTCATCGGCGTCGCGGTCGCGGCGCTCGCCGCCGCGCCGGCGCTCGCGCAGCAGAAGGTTTTGCGCTTCGGACACCTGCACTCCGTCGACTCGCCGGTGCACAAGGGCATCGCCAAGGCGGCCGAGGAGGTCGAGAAGCAGACTCAGGGCCGCTACAAGATCAACATCTTTCCCTCGAGCCAGCTCGGCCAGGCGCGCGAGATGGTCGCGCAGGTGGTCGACGGCAACCTCGACTTCGTCTCCGAGGGGCCCGGCAGCCTCTCGGCGCTGCATCGTCCTTTGAGCGTGTTCGAAGCACCGTTCATCGCGCGCGACTGGGATCACCTGCTGAAGATGCTGGAGTCCGACTACGCCAAAGAGCAGCTGCGGATCATGGAGACCCAGCGCAACATGGCGCATATCGGCACCTTCTACTACGGCGTCAGGCACTTCACGACCAAGACCAAGGCGCTCAACAACGCCAATGACGTGAAGGGCCTGAAGATCCGCGTGCCGGAGGCGCCGCTGTTCCTGGCGATGATCCGAGCGCTCGAGGCGACGCCGACGCCGATGAGCTTGGGCGAGGTCTATCTCTCGCTGCAGACCGGCGTCGCCGAGGGGCAGGAAAATCCGCTGCCGACCATCAACAACAACAAGTTCTTCGAGGTGCAGAAGTACCTGAACCTGACAGGCCATGTGATCGTGCCGATCATGATCATGATGAACAACAAGGTCTATGCGGCGGCAACGCCGGCCGACAAGGCAGCGTTCAAGGCAGCCTTCCTCGATGGCGCAAAGATCAATGACAGCCTGACCCGCGCCGACGAGGCGAGCCTCGTCGACGCCTTCAAAGCGAAGGGAATGACCGTGGTGAACTCCGACCGCGAGTCCTTCCGCGCGAAGATGACCTCGGTCTATGAGCTCGGCGAGAAGGACTGGGGCGCCGGCACCTACCAGAAGCTCCAGGCGATCAAGTAGTCCGCGTCGTCGGGGATCGCCCCCCAACAAAAATCGGCCCCGTCGTTACGGCGGGGCCGAAGTCTATTCTGGAGGAACATCGCAACGGGGAAGGTCGCGATGTCATGCCATCATGCTTGACTTCCAACCCGGCGCCTGTGATCCGGCGCACATGCCCTCTCAAAATTTCCCCGCCGGAAGGCGGGGAGGAGGGTTGGGAGCTCAAGGCCGGGGTCGGGCGGCCCTCTCAGGGAGGAGGGGTGGGGATGTGCCTAGGAGGCAACGACCGCCCAGACCCCGACCTTGATGCGAGAATAGACTGGCATCAAAGGGCGGTTGGCGATGTGACCTCCATCACATGGAAGATGGAACGTTAGAATCGCATTCAACGCGCATTTAGTGGATTTCGTCGGCTGCGGCGATCGCCTTCATCAGCTTGTCTGCGTTGAATCCCTTCGCGCGCGCAGCATTGAGGATCACCGACTCCTTGCGCGTCAGCAGCTCGCAGGCCGCGGGCACCCTCTTCGCCACGTCATGTGGAATCACGACCGCGCCGTGATGATCGGCATGCAGCAGATCGTCCGGCTTGACGATCATGCCCGCGATGCTGACGGTCTCGCCGATGCTGACCAGATGGACATGCGCATGGCTCGGCATGATCGAGCCGGCCAGCGCCTGGAACCCCGGCGCCCACATGTCGATGTCGCGGATGCAGCCGTCGGTGACAACGCCGAGACAGCCGAGGCCCTTATGAATGGTTGACTGCACTTCGCCCCAGAAAGCCCCGAAGCCTGCGTCCGGCCCGTCGATGTCCTGCAGCACGGAGATCGACGGCCGCGGCTCGGCCGCGATCGAGCGGTAGTAGGCCGCCCGCATGGCGCGTTGATCGGCCTTGGAGAGAGCGCTGGGCTCACGCGAACGGATCGTTCCGGTCCGTGCGTACCCCACGATCGGCTTCAATTTCGGGAAGGGGCAGATGAGCGGCCTGCGGTTGAACCCATAGGCACGGCGCTCCGGTGCGACGACTTCGAGCGCATTGCAGATGGTCGGGGTATCGTAGGCGGCAAGCTTCTTGAGGTCGGCGGCGGTCAAGGTCATGAACGGGTCCTCGAGCGGGTCGGCGGTGGATGGGAGCCGCGCGGACGTTAGCATGCGGTCTGAAGGCCCGTCATGATCGCCGAGGCCTTGGAGTGGCTAGTCACGCCGTGCCCGCTCTATGTGCGCCGCCTCGGTCTGCTCGCCGAATCGATCGCGATCTCCGCCCGTCATCGGCGCTGCCGCAGGGCCTGGGCGCCGCATCTTGCGGCGACGCGGCAGGCGATCCTCGAGGCGGTTGCGCGGACGCCGCGCCGCCGCACGGCGCTGATCATGGGGTCGGGGGCGCTGCACGACGTGCCGATCGCCGAGCTGGCCGATGCTTTCGAACGTGTACTGCTCGTCGACCTGGTGCATCCCTGGCCTGCACGTCTGAGGACTCGCCATCTCCCGCAGGTGACGCTCGTCACCGACGACGTGACCGGGACCCTCGAAGCTGTAGCCAGAGGCGAGATCGTTCCGGCGCGTCCGTTCGCGCCGCTCTCCGACCCGGAGGTCGACCTGGCGGTGTCGCTCAACCTTCTGTCCCAGATCCCGTCGGTGCCGGTCCGTCGTCTTGAGGGCCGGGTGGCCGATTCGACGCTGGCCTCGGCGGTGCAGCGCTTGGTTAACGCGCATCTATCCGACCTCGGCCTCAGCCGCGCGGCGACTCTTCTGATCTCCGATGTCGAGCGGGTGGTGACGGATCGCGACGGCCTCGAGATCGAGCGGACGAGCCTGATTGCCGAGCTTCCGGAACCGCAAGCGGACCGGAGTTGGTGGTGGGACATCGCGCCGGCGCCCGAGATCGATACCCGCTCGTCCGAGCGCCGCCGGGTCATCGCCCGGTTCGTTCCGAGTGCGTCCGGCACGGAAAGCCTTTAAGGTCCCGAGCGAATCCGGCACAGCGAGACCCGAGACGCCATGTCCGAGCCCGACGCAAATGCCGACCCCGGCCGCTTCAAGCGACTCGAACAGGGCGAGCTCGACAAAATCCTGGAGTCGCATGCGAAATTCGCGGGCGGCCGGGCCGGCGGACAGCGCGCCAATCTCGGCAGCTGCGACCTCTCCTATCTCGATCTCAGCGGTCGCAACCTGTCGAACGCGGAACTCTCCGGCGCCCGCCTGGCCAATACCAACCTGAAAGGCGCCAAGCTGGTTGCCGCCAACCTGTTCTCAGCCGATCTGCGCAAGGCCGATCTTACAGGCGCCGATCTCACCCGCGTCGATCTCCGCGGTGCCTGCTTGCGCGGCGCCAACATGACCAACGCGCTGATGATGGAGTCGGACCTTCGCGACGGCATCCTTCTCAAGGCCGATTCCAAGGGGAATCTCACCACCATGTCCTTTGACATGACGGTGGCCGATGCCTCCTCGGCGATCCTGCGTGGCGCCAATATGAGCCAGTCGCGCATGTCGAACGCCTTCATCGTGCAGACAGACCTGACCGACGCGATCATGCGCGGCATCAAGCTGGTGCGCGCCGACCTCAGCCACTGCAACCTGACCGGCGCCAATCTCGAAGGCTCGGACCTGTCCGAGGCCAATCTGACCGGCACCATCCTGCACGGCGCGATCCTCTCGGGCGCCATCCTCTCCGGCACCAATTTCGAAGGCGCCGACCTCGTCGGCTGCGTGCTCGACTCTGCCGATGCCCGTGGCGCCGATTTGTCAAAGGCGATCCTGCCGCGTTCGCTGGACTCGCTCGGCGAGGAGCTGCGCGAGGTCCTGCAGCGGCACATCGACTGGATTCGCACCGCCGGCAAGAAGGGCAAGCGCCTCGATCTCTCGCGCTTCGATCTCGGCGGCCAGAGCTTCGCGGGCGCCAACCTCTCCGCCGCCAATTTCGAGCACGCGCTCCTCAAGGAGGCCAGCCTGTCGCGCACGGAGCTGCTGATGAGCGATTTCGGCCAGGCCGATCTCCGCAGCGCCGACCTGAGCCAATCGGACATGCGTGGCGTCAACATGCGCCGCGCCAACCTGGTCGGCGCCAAGCTGGTCAGTGCCAAAGCGGGGCCGGTCAACCTCCTCGGCTCGACGACCCAGGTCTGGGCGTCGAATTTCGAGCGCGCCCGGCTCTCGACCGCCGACCTCTCGGGCGGCAACTTCCGCAAGGCGAATTTTCAGGGCGCGGACTTCACCGACGCCTCCTTGCGCGACTGCGGTCTGCGCGAGGCCAATCTCCAGGACGCGGAGTTCCAGGGCGCCGACCTGCGCGGCGCCAATATCGAGAAGGCCGACCTCCGCGGGGCGAAGAACCTGACGCGTCCGTGAGCGGGCTCATGAACGAGGAAGAGCGCCTCGCACATCAGCTCGCCCTCGGTATCGTCCGCGCCTTCTCCGAGATGGGCGAGACGGCCTTGACCGAGGTCACGCTTGCCAATGGCCGCCGCGCCGATGTGCTCGCGCTCGATGGTGCAGGCCGGCTGACCATCGTCGAGATCAAGTCGAGCCGCGCCGACTTCCGCTCGGATCGCAAGTGGCGCGAGTACCTCGAGTTCTGCGACGCCTTCTACTTCGCAGTCGCCGAGGGCTTTCCCGTCGACCTGCTTCCCGGCGACACCGGCCTCATCATCGCCGACCGCTGGAGCGCCCATGTCGTGCGAGAGGCCGCGCTCGAACCGCTGTCGGCCTCGCGACGGAAGGCGATGCTGATCCGTTTCGGCATGCTCGCCGGCGATCGGCTGCGGCTGCACGTCGACCCGCCGCTCTAGCCATAGACCATCCGCGGCAGGAACATCGAGAGACTCGGAAAGATCGTCAGCAGCAAGAGCACGAGGATCAGGCCCGGCAGGAATGGCATGATCTCGCGCGCCAGGACCTCGAACGGGATTCGTCCGACCTTGGCGACGGTGAAAAGCGCCACGCCGAAGGGCGGCGTCAGGATGCCGATCATCAGGTTCATGGTGACGACAACGCCGAAATGCACCGGGTCTATGCCCACCTGCTGGATCACCGGCAGGAACATCGGGACCATCAGGATCATGATGGCGATGCCCTCCATGAAGCACCCGAGGATCAGCATCAGGATGTTGATGATGAACAGGATGACCAACGGATCGGTGGAGAACCCGAGGACGGCCTCGGCGATCGTCTGCGGTACGCGCTCGCGCGCCAGCACCCAGCCGAACAGGCTGGCGCCGGCGACGACGAAACCGACCACGGCCGAGGTATTGACCGCTTCCTTGAAGATGCGCGGGAGGTCGGCGAATTTGAGGTCGCCATAGACGAAGAGGCCGAGCGCGAGCGAGTAGATCGCGGCGACGGCGGCTGCCTCGGTCGGCGTGAAGATGCCGCCGAAGATGCCGCCCATGATGATCGCCGGCGTGACCAGCGCGAGGAAGGCGCGACGGAAGGCGGTCCAGAGCTCTCCGAGGCTGGCGCGGCGGTGCCTGGTCAGCTCCGGTCGCTTCCTTGCGTAGAAATAGACATGGATCATCAGCATCAGCGCCGTCAGCAGCCCCGGCACGACGCCGGCGAGGAAGAGTGCGCCGACCGAGACATTGGCAATGACCCCGTAGAGAACCATCGGGATCGAGGGCGGGATCAGCGGACCGATGATGCATGAGGCGCAGGTCAGCGCGCCGGCGAAGGAGGCCTTGTAGCCGTCCTCCTTCATCGCTTTGATCTCGAGGATGCCAAGCCCGCCGGCATCGGCGATTGCCGAGCCCGACATGCCGGAGAAGAGCACGCTGCCCGTGACATTGACATGCCCGAGACCGCCGGTCAGATGCCCGACCAGCGCGCGGGCGAAATCGTAGATGCGGATGCTGACGCCGCCTGAATTCATCGCGATGCCGGCAAGGACGAAGCAGGGGACGGCGAGCAACGGAAAGGAATCGACGCCGCCGATCAACCGCTGCGCCGCCTGGGTGATCGACTGGCCCTCGAAGAACAGCCAGGCGATGCCCATGAAGGCGAGCGAGAAGGCAACCGGCATCGCCAGCGCGATGAGGGCCAGCCAGACGCCGAAATAGCCGAGCATCAGAGCGCCCCCGAGGTATCGGTGCGCGCCGGTCGACCCTGGCGATAGTCCTGCCAGTCCTCGTGCATGACGATCAGCGTGCGGATCGTCATCGCCGCTGCCGTCAGCGGCACGATGCCGTAGACCCAGGCATAGGGGATCTCCAGCACCATCAGCGGAATCGTCCATTGCCGCAGGGTGGCGACCCAGCCCCACCAGACGAGGTTGGCGAGCAGGAACAGAATCAGCAGATTGATCGAGAAGGACACGGCCCATTGCAGCGGGCGGGGTAGCGCGGCGACGAGGAATCCGATGGCGACGTGGCTGCGATCCGAGACCGCGGCGCTGGCGCCGAGAAAGACGATGTAGACGTAGAGGTAGCGTGCCGCCTCTTCGGTCCAGGCGAAGGGATCGTTGAGGATGTAGCGGGTAAAGACCTGGAGCCCGAGCGTGATCAGGAGCGCGGCCATGCAGAGAGCGGCGAGGTTCTCCTCGCCGCGCCAAAGCCATCGTCTCATCGGCGCCCCCCTTTTCTTGGGTGCCGATCCTACCTGCGAAGCTGGGGCGCACCCAAGGGCCGTGCCGATCCCAGGCCGCCATAGCCCCTGCCGCCATGTCCTTTTGGGTCGGGTCCGGACCAGCGCTCGTCCATCGGCTCGCCGGCCGGCTGCCAGCGCGTGTCGGCCGAAAGCCGCACGCGGCCCGAGGGTGAGGCGTTGTCGATGGAGCCGTGCAGGGTGAATAGGCCGAAGAGGCAGAGATCGCCGGCACGGAAGTCGGCGGTCAGCAGACGCGCCTGCCGCTCCTCGAGGAAGGCGCGCGCCAACTCCGCCACATGCCCCGGCCGCGACGGGTCGCGGTCGACGTCATGGCCGCGATATCGTGAGACAAGGTCGCCGAAGCTGTGCGAGTTCTCGACAACGGCGACCGGCCCGTCGGCAACCGTGACGTCGCCCAAGGGAATCCAGATCGACACCACCCGATCGGTGCCGCGGTTCATGTAGACGTGGTCGAAATGCAGCGGACTCGCCCGTCCGGCGATCATGGCCCGCAGCCAGATGAAGTCGAAGGGGCGGACGGCGTCGTCCAGCACGACGGCGGCGACCCGGCGCGCATGCTCGCCCTGGACGGCACGCCGCACCGCAGGTCCCTCCGAGACCGAACGCCAGAAGGCGCCGAGATCGGGATGAAGCTCCGAGCGCCGGCTCCTTCCCGTCGGCAACGCCGCTTCCGCCGGTGTCGCGATCTCGCCGACCTCGGCCATTCGCTCCAGCACCTCGCGCCGAGCCGCCAACACCTCCCCGCGATCGAGCGCGCCGCGGAGGAAGAGATAGCCGTCCTCTGCCAGCTGGGCGCGCAGGGAGGGTCCATCCGGAAGCAGCGCCGACGAATCGGTCATTGCCGCCGCCGCCGTCAGCGGCCTTCCTTCGAGAACCGGAACCGAGGAGAGAGTCATGCCGCGCACCTCGCCGTTCGGCGACCCTAGCATGCACGCATCGGGCGACAAGCCCGACGGATCGGAGTAGTTTCGCCGCCTCCTCAGCCTACGGCTTCTCCTCCCGAAAGGCCGCGCCCCGTGTCACCTGCCTCCGCCTCCGGCGTCGAGTCGCCCTATGCCTGGGCTCGCCTGGTCGCATCGCTGCTGCTCGCCACCGTCGGCGGCGTCGGCATGTGGTCGGTCGTCGTCGTGCTTCCTTCGGTGCAAGCGGAGTTCGGCGTCGACCGCGCTGCCGCGTCGATTCCCTATACCGCCGGCATGATCGGCTTCGCCGTCGGCGGCGTCTTCATGGGCCGGTTGGGAGATCGCTTCGGCATCGTCACGCCCGTCGTGCTGAGCGCGATCTCGCTGGCACTGGGTTATGTCGGCGCCGGCCTGTCGACGAGCATCTGGCAGTTCGCGCTGATGCAGGGACTGCTGATCGGCTTCTTCGGCTGCTCGGCCGTGTTCAGCCCGCTGGTTGCCGACATCTCGCACTGGTTCGACCGCCGCCGCGGGCTTGCCGTCGGCATCAGCGCCAGCGGCAACTATCTCGCCGGCACCGTGTGGCCGCCGATCATCCAGCACCTTATCGACACCATCGGCTGGCGGCATACCTATGTCGCGATCGGCGTCACCTGCATCGTCGCCATGCTGCCGCTCGTCCTGGTGCTGCGACGTCCCTCGCCGCGGCACGGTCCTGCCGCTTCCGGCGGCGGCACGCTTGGGCGGTTGCCGATCTCGACCGGCGGCTTGCAGGCCATGCTGATCGTCGCGGGCATCACCTGTTGCCTCGCCATGGCAATGCCGCAGGTCCATATCGTCGCCTATTGCGGCGATCTCGGTTACGGCGTCGCCCGCGGCGCCGAGATGCTGTCGCTGATGCTGGGTTTCGGCGTGATAAGCCGCCTCGCCTCGGGCTGGATCTCCGACCGCATCGGCGGCGTGCGCACGCTGCTGCTGGGATCGATGCTGCAGATGGCGACGCTGTTCCTCTATCTGCCTTTCGACGGGCTGATGTCGCTCTATGTCGTCTCGGCGCTTTTCGGCCTCGCCCAGGGCGGCATCGTGCCGAGCTATGCCATCATCATCCGCGAGTACATGCCGGCTTCAGAGGCCGGAACGCGCGTCGGCATCGTCATGATGGCGACGATCATCGGCATGGCTGCGGGCGGCTGGGTCTCCGGCGCGATCTTCGACTGGACCGGCTCCTACCAGGTCGCCTTCCTGAACGGCATCGCATGGAACATGGTCAACGCCGGAATCGCGCTCTGGCTTCTATTCGCCGGCCGCCGGCGTTTTGCTTCTGCCTGACAAGAGGACCACATATGGCCAAGCTCGATTTTTCTTCGGCCCGCCAGGGCTTTCGCGCTGGCACGCTGACGCCGCGAAAATTCCTGGAATCCTGCCTCAAGCAGATCGACAGACGCGAGCCCACCGTACGCGCTTTCGTCACGCTCGGCATCGAGGGCGCACGCAAGGCCGCCGACGCTTCCGACAAGCGCTGGAAGGCGCGCAAACCGCTCTCCTCGATCGACGGGATGCCGATCGCGATCAAGGACATCATCGAGACCGTCGACATGCCGACCGAGTTCGGCAGCCCGGTGTTCAAGGGCTGGAGCGGCGGGCGCGACTCCGCCTGCGCTTATGCGATCCGGCAGGCCGGCGCGATCATCGTCGGCAAGGCGGTGACGACCGAGTTCGCCGGCGCCCCGCCGGGGCCGACGACCAACCCGCACGACCCGAAGCGCACGCCCGGCGGCTCGTCCTCGGGATCGGCCGCGGCCGTCGCCGCCGGCATGGTGCCTGTTGCGATCGGAACCCAGGTCGGGGGCTCGGTTCTGAGGCCCGCGAGCTTCTGCGGCATCGTCGGCTTCAAGCCGACCTTCGGCGCGCTCAACCGCGGCGGCATCGGCGACCAGTTCAGCCAGAACTGCATCGGCACGCTCTCGCGCTCGCTTGAGGACGCCTGGGCGGTGGCGCACGAGATCGCGATGCGCGTCGGCGGCGATCCTGGCTTTCCGCCCTTCGCCGGCGGCGCCGCGCCGGCAGCGCCGCGGAAGCCGGACGTGCTCGCCGTGCTCGAGACCGATGGCTGGGCGGTGACCGATCCCCCGAGCAAGCGTGCGTTCGAGAGCTTCCTCAAGAAGCTGCGCAACGCCGGCGTGACGCTGATCGACCGCAGGAGCTCGAAGCGGGTCGCCGATTTGGAAAGCGCGATCGCCGGCGCTTCCGATCTCTCTCTCGGAATCAATGACTATGAGAAGCTCTGGCCCTTCGCCGAGCTCGATCTGCGCGAAGGCAGGGGACTGAGCGAGGGACTGCGCAGGGGCATCGCCAACGGCCGCCGGATGACGCCGGACGAGTATGTGGCGCTCCTCGCGCGTCGCGACCACGCGCGCGACGTGCTGATGTCGCTGGCCGGCGATGTCGATGCCTGCGTCACGCTCGGCTCCGCCGGCCCGGCGCCTCTCGGCATCGGATCGACCGGCAATGCAGTCTTCAATATGCCCGCCTCGATGCTGCGCAACCCGGCGCTGTCGCTGCCGCTGCTCAAAGTCGGGGGTCTGCCGCTCGGCGTGCAGCTGCTGGGTTTCCCGAATCGCGAACGCCAGCTCTCGGCGACCGCAGGCTGGGTGTTCGGCCTTAGACGCTGAGGCGCGAGGCCGGCTCCGCTCCAACGCAGACAAGGATCGACGCCGGCCAGGGGGTGGCCGGCGTCGTCAGTCACCTGCCGGGGGAGGGGAAGGGCAGGTGTCGATCGGGGAGACGTAGACTCTGCGATGTGGTTCCTCTCGATGCAGTTCGAAGGCAGGATCTTGATAGCCTGCAGGCCGCCCTCCCGGACATCACCCGAAAGGATGAGGTCGCATCCTCGCTACGGCCTGCCGGCGAGTTCGTTCTCGATCTCGATCGCGAGCCCGATCAGCTCGTCGGCAATGCGTTGGTGGTGGTCGTCGAAGGCTTGCGCCGGTGCGCGCAGCGTCGGTGTCGGGTAGAGGCCTTGCCGCCAGAGCAGCCGCTTGAAGAAGCGGATCGAGTGCTCGAGGTTCTGGTTCGAGAAGGCGAGGATCGGCAGCAGGCGATGAAACAGCCTCACCGCGCCGTTGCGGTCGCCTGAGACATAGCGGCGGAAGATCGTCACATAGGCGCGATGCAGGCCGGTCGGCATGAAGGCGTCGACGTCGCGGTCGAGCGCCTCGATCAGCTGCATCACCGCCCAGCCGCCCGACACATGAAGCCTGCCCGCGGTTGCCGCCTTAAGCCGCGTGTACTTCGGCCCAGCGTCGAAGGTCTCGACCTTGAGGCAGCGGAACCGGGGGACCGCCTCGACGGCACGGACGATCGCTTCAACCGGAACGCCGGGTCCGTTCGAGTCCCAGTCCTGGATCATCAGGTCGCGCCCCGAGGCCGAGGCTAGCTCGCGGATCTCGCGCTGGTACTGGGCATCGCTCTCGAAGCCGAGGCTCGCGAGCACGAGATCGCAGCCGAGGCCGGCCAGAGTCTCGGCATTGCGGCAGCGCTCGGCCTGCGTCGGCGCGGAGGCCCCGCCGATCACGGCCGCCTTGCCGTGTGCGGTCTCGACGACCGCCCGCACCATGTCGCGTCTTTCCTGTTCCGTGAGCGCCAGCACCTCGGCGGCGAAGCCGGGGATCAGGAATCCGGCGACGCCGGCCTCGACTGCGTAGGTCGCATGCCGGCGGAGCGCCTCGATGTCGACGCGCCCGTCCTCGGCGAAGGGCGTGTTGAGGACGGTGATGATGCCGCGGAGGTCGAGATCCGCGGCCATCGGATCAGGCGCCGAGCTGGGTCACGAACTTGGTGATGAGATAGGCCTCGAGTCCTTCGATGCCGCCTTCATGGCCGTAGCCCGAATCCTTGATGCCGCCGAATGGCGTCTCCGGCATCGAGATGCCGAGATGATTGACGCCGACCATCCCGCTCTCGACCGCATCGGCGACCGCGGTCGCCGTCTTGGTCGAGTTGGTGAAGGCGTAGGCGGCAAGCCCGAAGGGAAGCGCGTTCGCCTTCTCGATCACCTCATCGAAGGTCTTGAACGGCATGATCGGCGCGACCGGACCGAAGGGCTCCTCGTTCAGCACGCGGGCATCGCCCGGCACGTCCGTCAGCACCGTCGGCCGGAAGAAGTAGCCGGCATTGCCGTGGCGCTCGCCGCCGGCCGCGACATTGGCGCCCTTGGCCTTGGCATCGCCGACGAACATCTCCATCGCGCCGACGCGGCGCTCGTTCGCCATCGGCCCCATCTGCGAGGAGGCCTCGAGGCCGTTGCCGAGCTTCAGCCCCTTGGCGATCTCGGTGAAGCGCTCGGCAAACTTCTTGTAGTTGCTCTCATGCACGAAGAAGCGGGTCGGCGAGATGCAGACCTGGCCGGCGTTGCGGTACTTGCCCGCCGCCGCCACGTCCGCGACCTTCACCGGATCGACATCGTCGAAGACGATCACCGGCGAGTGCCCGCCGAGCTCCATGGTCGCACGCTTCATGCCCTCGGCCGCCATCTTGGCAAGGTGCTTGCCGACCGGGACCGAGCCGGTGAACGAGATCTTCCGGATCACCGGCGAGCCGATCAGGTAGGTGGAGATGTCGTTGGGCACGCCGAAAACGAGGTTGAGCACGCCGGCTGGCAGCCCGGCATCGGCGAAAGCGCGGACGATGGCGATGCAGGTGCCGGGCGTCTCTTCCGAGGCCTTGATGATCAGCGAGCAGCCGGCGCCGAGCGCGCCCGCGATCTTGCGCGCCGGCGTGATGCCCGGAAAGTTCCACGGCGTGAACGCGGCGCAGGGGCCGATCGGCTCCTTGATCGCCATCTGGCGGATGTTGGCGGCGCGGCCGGGGATGATGCGGCCATAGGCGCGGCGGCCTTCCTCGGCCATCCATTCGATGATGTCGGCGGTCGAGCCGACCTCGAGCCGGGCTTCGGCCAGAATCTTGCCTTCCTCGAGCGTCAGGATCTGCGAGATCTGCTCTTGGCGGTCGCGGATCAGCTGGGCGGCCTTCCGCATGACCTTGGCGCGGTCATAGGCGTTGGTCCCGCGCCAGATCTTGAAGCCTTTGCGCGCGGCATCGAGCGAGCGATCGAGATCGGCGCGCGAGGCGTGCGGCAGACGGCCGAGCGATGCGCCGGTCGCCGGGTTCAGCACCTCCTCCGACCTGCCGTCGCCGCCCTGCACCCATCGGCCGTCGATGAACATGGCGAGGGTCTCGTACATCGCATCAGGTCCTTTCAAAGCAGGAGGGACGGCGGCCTTGAGCCGCCGTCCCTCTCATTCGAAGAGTGTCTTAGGCCGGGCCGAGGCTGAGAACGCGACAGAAGACGCGCTTGCCCTGCAGGTTCTTGCAGAGATCGTTCGCCTTGGCACGGTCGTCGAAAGGCCCGGCCAGAAGCCGGATGAAGATGCCGCGGCCGTCGCCCGGATCGAACTCGGCGGTCTGGTAGCTGAGCGGCCCGAGCACATCCGGGTTCGCCCTGGCCAGCGTGTCCCACCCGTGCTTGGCCTCGTTGACGGTGCGATAGGAGCCGAGATGCGCGCCGAAACGGCCGTTGCCGGCGGATGCCATCATCGGCTTCGCATCCGCTGCTGGCGCCGCTGCCGCGGCGCCCGAAGAGGCAGCGGCCGCGCGCGCAGGCGTCGTCGCCCGCGGCTGTCCCGGTGCGGCCGGCGCCTGGTTGGTCAGGCGTTCGAGCTGGGCTACCTGGGCCTCCAGCCGCTCGACCCGACGCGCGACGTCGCCGGTCGGCGCCGGTGCGGCTGCCGGCGGCGCAGCGGCCATGGCTGGCGCCGGAACGCCGGCAGCCTGGCCCTGACGCGAGGTGTCTTCCGGCTTCATGTCGGATGCCGCCATCGCCGGCAGCTTGCGATCGGGGGACTGCGCCAGGTCGTAGGCGATGAGCTCTTTCTTCTCGTAAGGAGGCTGGTTGGCGCGCTCACGCGTGCGGAGCGCGTAGGTCATGATGTCGGGCACGTAATAGATCGTCTCCAGCACCTCGCCGCGCTGGCAGGCGATGCGCCAGGTCTGGAAGGTGCCGGCCTTGACCGTCATCGGCTCCTTGTTGACGACGGTGCAGGAATTCTCCGCCTGCCAGCCGTCGGACAGCTTCTCGGAGATGCCGGCGACCTGGAACTTGACCGTCTTGCCCGGCTCAAGCGGGAAGAGCTTGCCCGGATCGCCGAAGATCTGCTGGTTGCCGGCGCCGAGCCGGGGATCGCCCGACCAGGAGATCGGCGGCGAGATCACATCCGCCGCCTGAACCCAGCTGACGCCGCGGTCGTTCTGCCAGTTGGCGCGGGGACCGGAGAAACCGATTACCTGCTCCTTCACCTGGACGCCATTGTCCTCGAAGGTGAAGGTGTCGCCCATGGCGAGGCTGGGCGGCATTGGTCCCGGCTCGCCCGGCTTCGCCGCGCTGCCTCCGCTGCCCGACATGCCGAGGCGGGCACACCCGGACAGTGCCAGCAGCACCAGGCCCAGCCCGGCCCAGCTTCCGATCGACCGCCGCATCCGGACCATGGACGCCTCCTTAGCGCGAACGCGCCGAGCGAAACCCCTTGCCGGAAAGTCCCTGCAAGCGGCACATCTGTCAAGAAAGCCAATCGAGCCATGGAGCCGGCCCATGTCCCAGCGCCTCACCGAGCAGGCGAGCGGCGTCTACGTCATCTCCGCTACCCCCTTCGCCGAGGATGGCAGCCTGGATCTCGCCGCGACCGACCGGCTGATGGATTTTTATCTTGGCCATGGTGTCCACGGCGTCACCCTGCTCGGAATCATGGGCGAGGCGCCGAAGCTCACCCCGGAGGAGAGTCTCGCTTTCGTCGAGCGGGCGTTGAAGCGCCTGCAAGGCCGGATTCCTGCCGTGATCGGCGTCTCCGCGCCCGGCTTGCGGCCGCTCGCGGACTTTGCCGCGAAGGTCATGGATCTGGGTGCCGCTGGCGTCATGGTGGCACCGACACCGGGCCTCAAGGGCGACCGCGGCGTCTATGACTACTACGCCCAGGTCTTCCAGCATCTCGGCGCCTCGGTTCCGGTCGTCCTTCAGGATTACCCTCAGGCGAACGGCGTCCATCTCGACGTCGACACCTTCCACCGCCTGGTCGACGCCTTCCCCCAGCTGGTCATGCTGAAGCATGAGGACGCGCCGGGCCTGGGCAAGCTGAGCCGGATCCGGGCCGAATCGGCCGCCGCGAAACGCCGCCGGGTCAGCGTCCTGATCGGCAATGGCGGGCTCTACTACATCCAGGAACTGCAGCGTGGCGCCGATGGTGCGATGACCGGCTACGCCTATCCCGAAATGCTTGTTCAGGTTCACAAGCGTTTCGCCGGCGGCGATCACGACGGAGCCGAAGACCTCTACGACGCACACCTGCCGCTTCTGAAGCACGAGCAGCAGGTCGGCTTCGGCCTCCTCATCCGCAAGGAAGTCCTCAGACGCCGAGGCGCGATCGCCTCGGCCAGGGTGCGCGCGCCGGGCGGACAGCTGTCGGCGACGGACCTCGCGGAGCTCGACCGACTAATCCAGCGGCTCGAGCGGCGGCTTGCGGCTAGCCCCGCCCTCAGGGCTGTGGCATAGCTGCAACCCAAGGCGAGGAAATACGCCTTGCGACAGGAATGTCCCTTGGCGTACACGGCTGAGTGCTTGATTTTAAACGGTGACTTGGCCTGCGAAGAGCCCTTCGCAAGGCCCGTCGCGGGATGCAGCCCAAGGCGCCCTACCTACGGGGGCCACTCGGGAATTCACTGGAGGAGAAAGACAATGAGGCGCTTGTCTCTGGCTCTTGCCGTGGCGACGCTCGGCATTAGCAGCGCTGCGATGGCGCAAGGCTATAAGGGCTGGTATCTGGGCGTGCGCGGCGGCGTGACCTGGCTCGAGGACTACTCGCATGCAGTCGCGGGGACCACTAACACATTCGAGTTCGACCGCAGCCTGAACCTGAGCGGCAATGTCGGTTACGCTTACGGCGGGCCGTTCCGCGTCGAGCTCGAAATCGCGCATCGCTCCAATGATATCGACAGCATCACCTCGGGCGGTGCGCGGCGGTCCGGCGCAACCGGCGAGATGAAGTCGCTAGCGGCGATGCTGAACGGCTTCTTCGACATCGATACCGGCACCTCGTTCACGCCCTATGTCGGACTCGGCGTCGGCTATGCCCGCGTCTCGGCCGACGGCATCACGGCGACCGGCCTCGGCGCCACCAACGGAGATGACGACAACGTCTTCGCCTATCAAGCGATGGCGGGCATCTCCTATTGGTTCACGCCTTCGGTCGCGCTCACCGCGGACTATCGCTACTTCGCCACCCAGGACCCGAGCTTCCGCTTGTCGAACGGCGCCTCGGTCGACGGCGAGTACAAGACCCACAACGTCATGGTGGGCCTGACCTTCCGCTTCCCGGAGCCGCCGCCTGCGCCGCGCGCGCAGCCGGCCGCCGCTCCGCCTCCGTCGCCCCCGCCGGCTGCGGCTCC
>VGEN01000108.1 GCA_016869285.1 Alphaproteobacteria bacterium | reverse complement strand
CTAACTACCTCGCCGATGACTTCCAGGACGAGATCGAATTCCTCGGGATCGAAAGTTCGCCCGCCTTCGTGCGCCAGCCAGAGGGCAACGGCGTGGCGGAGAGGATCATCAAGACGCTGAAGGAGCAACTGCTATGGGTCCGGTACTTCCCGACCGTTGAGGCACTTCGCAAGGGGCTCGCCGAGTTCGCCGATCTCTATAACGCCTCGTGGCTGCGGGAGCGCCATGGGCACAAGACGCCCAATCAGATCAGGGCCGAACATAAGGCTCTTGCATCCGAAGCCGCCACGGAGTTCAAATTGGCAGCGTAACCGGCGCAGCGAACTGTCTCATAACCGTGCCCCGGTACAGGTTCGCCTGGAAGGACGAGTCGGCCTTGCCGATCATCGCCTCGGCCGGATCGCGGGGTGCAATAGCGTAGCCCGAGAGTTCGAAGGACTTAACCACCGTGCTCGCGTCGGGCTTGTACTTTTCCCATTCGCTGTCGATCAGGAACGAACCGAGCATGTCCGCGTGCTGGTTCTGCACGCGGTTCAGAAACTTAGCGAATTCCTTCGCAAATACGTCGACCACGCTTGTATTCGTGAGCTGCGCGCGCATCCACTCGCCCTATTCTGGCTTTGGCGCCTTCTGCGATTCCGCCCCTAACCTTCGCTCATATCACGGAAATATCGATAAACACCACACCTTTGCGGTGCCGTCACCCCGGTCGCCCAAGGCCAAGACAAAGGATCTGCCAGGCGGTCCCCAGGGTTCCAGAGAGCGGAAGGACTATGATAGAGTTCACAGAAATTTGCAGTCGACTCACTGGATCTGACAAATGCTGAGTATGCTCAAGGATACTGCTGGACTGATGGGGGTTTTCGCCGCCGGCGGGATGGTTGCAGCCGTGATCGCCGGACTCTTGGCCCACTAGGACCCGGAAAAGCCATGCGGATCCTCGTTGTCGAAGACGATCCGGAGCTCGGCCCCCATCTCGCCGAAGCGCTCCGTCGCGACGCCTACCAGGTCGAGCTCTCGACCGATGGCGCCGAGGCACTGGCTCGCGGCGCCGATGACGATTTCGACGCGGTGGTGCTCGATCTCGGCGTACCTACGGTCGACGGTCTTTCGGTCTTGAAGCGCTGGCGAGCAGAGCGTCGCGAAATGCCGGTCCTAGTGCTGACCGCGCGCTCGCGCTGGGGCGACAAGATCGCCGGCTTCGAAGCTGGCGCCGACGACTACGTCACCAAGCCCTTCCAGGTTGAAGAAGTTCTGGTCCGGCTCCGGGCGATCCTCAGACGGACGGTGGGCGGCGCCAAGGCGGTGTTGCGCTGGAACGACGTCGTACTCGACACCCAGAGCCACCGAGTGATGAATGCCGGCGATCTCGTCCGGCTTTCCGGCCAGGAGTACAAGATCCTCTCCTATCTGATGCGCAACATGGGCCGAACCGTGTCGCGCTCGGCGCTGGCCGAGCATATCTACGATCATGCCTACGACAAGGACTCGAACCTGATCGAGGTGTTCATCGGCCGCCTGCGCAAGAAGCTCGGCTCCGACCTGATCACGACCGTTCGCGGGCAGGGCTACCTGATCTCTCACCCGACCGAACGCGGTGTGGCGGGCACTGCCTAGATCTCTGGTCGGCCGGCTCGTCCTTGCCGCCGGAATCTGGATTGTCGTCAGCCTCGTCGCCGCCGGCGTGCTCCTTGACGCAGCGCTCAGCGACCGTGTCGACTATGACGTACGCCGTGATGCCGAGGCACGCCTTGGCGCGCTCATCGGCGCCACCTCGGTCGGCGCCGATGGCAAGCCTATCCTGCAGCGCCCGCACGGCGATATCCGTTACCAAGAGGCACGGTCGGGTGTCTACTGGCAGATCCACTTTCCCGACGGCGACACGCTGCGCTCGCGCTCGCTCGGCAACGAGACCCTGCCGGCGGCACCGAACCCCGATCCGCTGCAGATCGAAGGCCCGGACGAGCAGCAGCTCGTCGTGATGACGCGCACGCTGCTCTTGCCCGGCGCGCAGACGCCTTTCACTTTCTCTGTTGCCGTCGACCGGACCGAGATCGAGGAATATGCAAGCCGCTTCGCCGGATCGGTGAGCGCCGCCTTGGCGCTTCTCGGCGTCGGACTCCTCGTTGCAGTCGTCGTGCAAATCCGCATAGGCCTGCGACCGCTCGCCGCCGTCGGTCGCGCGCTCGCGCAAGTGCGTGCCGGCCAGGCCGCCGAGATCCCCGGCAACTATCCGGGCGAGCTCCAGCCCTTGGTCGACGAGATCAACCAGCTCGTCCGCCACAACGCGACGGTGATGGAGCGCGCCCGCACCCATGTCGGCAATCTTG
This sequence comes from Alphaproteobacteria bacterium, assembly GCA_016869285.1. GTDB lineage: Bacteria > Pseudomonadota > Alphaproteobacteria > SHVZ01 > SHVZ01 > SHVZ01. The sequence continues at coordinate 14,382 of VGEN01000108.1, read as the reverse complement.
CGCACGCGTTGAAAACGCCGATCTCGGTGCTCGCGGCGCGCGCCAGCATCGACAAGGGAGCGCTGGCCGACGTCGTCCGCACCCAGACGACAATCATGAGCAAGCATGTCGAGCATCACCTGGCACGCGCGAGCATGGCCGGGCCCGAGGGCGGCGTCTATCGCCGCACGCCGGTCGGCGACGTCATCGGCGATCTCGCCCGCACGCTGGCGCAGATCCATGCTCGGCGCGACATCGAGATCGATGTCGATGTTACCGACCAGGTGCTGTTCCGTGGCGAACGCCAGGACCTCGAGGAGATGGTCGGGAACCTGATGGACAACGCCTGCAAATGGGCAGGGAGCCGCGTTCGGGTGACAGCGAAGAGCGATGGCGGGCGCCTTTTGCTCGTGGTCGAGGATGATGGTCCGGGCATGCCCGAGGCCTTTCACGGCGAGGCCTTCCAGCGCGGGCGCCGCCTTGACGAGTCGGTGCCGGGAAGCGGTCACGGCCTCGCGATCGTGCGCGACCTTACGCAGCTTTATGGCGGCCGGGTCACGCTCGGGCGTTCACATCTCGGCGGCCTTGCCGCGACGCTCGACCTGCCGGCGCCGGCTGAGGCTGCCGTGTAACACTCAAAGGAAATGCTTCAACGAATTCTTAGAAATCTTGCGTTTGTTTAGGTCGCGCGCGTATTTTGGGGTTTCCAGCAACATCCTTCCAAAGAGTACCCCCGATGCGTCTCAAGATCCTCCTCCCGATGGCGTTTGTTCTCGGTATGTTCGCAGTGCAGCCGGCGCTGACCAACGCTGCCTATGCGCAGACCTCCTCGACCCAGACGACGACGAGCAAGCCGGCGGCAAAGAAGGCCGCGTCAAAGAAGGCCAAGAAGAAGCCAGCCGCCAAGAAGACGGCGGCGAAGAAGCCGGCGATGTCCAAGAGTTCCTGATCTCTTCAAGATCATCGACGCGAGAGGGCGGCACCGTCGGTGCCGCCCTCTTCGTTTGGAGCAGAGCTTAGCTTTCCTTCGGATCGAGGGCGTCGCGGAGGCCGTCGCCGAGCAAGTTGAAAGCGAGCACGACGGTGGCGATCGCAAGGCCCGGCCACCAGGCCATCCACGGCGCCTGGCTGATGAACTGGCGCGCGACATTCAGCATGCTGCCCCAGCTCGGCGCCGGCGGCTGCTGGCCGAGACCGAGGAAAGAAAGGGCGGCTTCAGCCAGCGTCGCCTGCGCGATCGCCAGAGTCGAATGCACGAGCACGACGGCAACGACGTTCGGCAGCACATGCCGTATCGCGATTCTCAAATGCGGGTTGCCGAGCGCGCGCGCGGCCTCGACATAGTCCTCCACGGTCACCGCCAGCACCTGGCCGCGCACGAGGCGGATGAAGATCGGCATCGCCGTGAGCCCGATCGCGATCATCGCGTTGGTCAGGCTGGGTCCGAGGAAGGCGGCCATGGCGATGGCGAGGATCAGGAAGGGACAGGCGAGCAGCGCATCGACGACACGCATCATCAGCGAGTCGACCCAACCCTTGCAGTATCCGGAGAGAAGCCCGAGCGGCACGCCGAGGCAGACGGCGATCGCCACCGAGATCACGCCCGCCTGCAGCGAGGCACGGGCGCCGTAGATCATCCGACTCATCAGGTCGCGGCCGATCTCGTCGGTGCCCATCCAGTATTGGCTGCTCGGCGGCTTTCGTACCTGGAGGAAGTTGGTCGCGATCGGATCGTAGGGCGCCAGCCACGGTGCCAGGATCGCGATGGTGACGAAGATCGCGACGACGCAGAGGCCGACGACTGCGCCCTTCCGGCGCAGCAGCCGGCGGAATGCGTTCGGCCGCTTGATCAGCGTGCTGTCGTCGGCGACAGAGGCTGCGACCATGGCTTCAGCCCCGCATCCGCGGATTGACCAGGAAGTAGATCAGGTCGGCGCAGAGGTTGAGGAAGATGAAGCCGGTCGCGGTGCAGAGGACGACGCCCTGCACCACCGCGTAGTCGCGATTGAAGACGGCATCCACGATCAGCTTGCCGAAACCGGGGATGGTAAAGATCTGCTCGGTCAGGACCGCGCCGCTCATCAGCTCGCCGAGCTGGATCGCGCCGAGCGTGACGACCGGGATGATGGCGTTGCGGAGCGCATGCCGGAAGATCACGCGCGGCTCGCGCAAGCCTTTCGCGCGCGCCGTGCGTACATAGTCGGAGCGCAGCACGGCCAGCATCGCCGAGCGTGTATGCCGCATGAAGATCGCTGTGGTCACGCTGCTCAAGACGAAGGCCGGCATGATCATCGTCTGAAGGTTCTGCGACAGGCTCTCGGTCGGCTTGACGAAGCCCGAGGCCGGAAGCCAGCCGAGATGCACCGAGAAGAGCAGGATCATCATGATGCCGAGCCAGAAACTCGGCACCGAGATGCCGGAGAGCGCCACGACATTGGCGGCGTAGTCGAGCGGCGTCTCCTTCTTGACCGCCGAGATGATCCCCATGGGGATGCCGATGCAGATCGCGATCAGGATCGCCATCGAAGCGAGCTGCATGGTTACCGGCAGCTTGGCCGTGACCAGATCGCCGACCGGCAGCTTGAGCCGGATCGACTCGCCGAGGTCGCCCTGAAGCACGTTGCCGACCCAGATCAGGTACTGCTTCCAGATCGGCTCATCGAGGTGATAGACGCGCCGGAGCTCGGCGATCACCGCCGGGTCGCGCTCCTCCCCGGCGAGGGCAAGCGCCGGATCGCCGGGGAGGAGGAGCTGCAGACCGAACACCACGATCGAGACGAACACGATCGTAGGAATGCTGATCAGGATACGACGGACGATGTAGGTGAGCACGGCTCGCCCCCTCGTCTTTCTCGTTAGCGATCAGTTCATCTTCATGCCGCTCAGTCGGATGAGGCCATCCGGTACGGCGACGAAGCCATCCACCTTCGGGTTCATCGCGTAGAACAGGGTCGCGTGATAGAGATAGATGCGCGGCATCTCGTCTGCGTTGACCTTGGCGATCTTCTCGTAGGCGAGCGCGCGCTGCTCGAAATTGCTGGTCGAACGCGTCTCGGCAAGAGCCGCGGTCACCTGCGGGTTACAGAACTTGCCGTCGTTATTGCCGCCATCGCAGGCGATGAACGAGGTCAGGTTTCCGTCCGGATCGACGCGGCCGGACCAGCCGATGAAGAAGGCCTCGAAGTCGCCCTTCTGCGCCGCCTGCAGCGAGGTCGCGAACTCGACCTGCTGGATCTTGACGTCGAAGCCGGATTCCTTGGCCATCGCCTGGACGACCTGCGAGACCTGCTGCGCTTCGTTACCGGTCGGGACCATGAGGGTGAAGGACGGGTTGGTGACGCCTGCGGCCTTGAGAAGCTCCTTCGCCTTGGCGACGTCGCGCTTCGGCGTCGGAACGGACTTCACGTACCAGGGATTGGTCGGCGGCACCCACTGGTTGCCGGTACGGAACTCGCCGTTGAACACGACCTGGTTGATCGCATCGCGATCGAGCGAGAGCTCGAGCGCCTGGCGGATACGCTTGTCCTTCGCCAGCACGTTCGACTTGGCGCGATCGCTGTTGGCGACGTTGATGGTTATGCCGGTATAGCCCAGGCCCGTCTGCGAGACGAACTTGAGGCGGGCGTCCTTCTTGACCTCGGCGACGTCGCTCGCCTGCAGGCGCTCGATCATGTCGAGCTGGCCGGAACGCAGGTTGGCGAGGCGCACGGTGCCGTCGACGATCGGAAGATAGGTGACCCGCTCGAAGCCGTAGGCACCGGCGTTCCAGTGCTCCTTGAACTTCTCGAGCACGATGCGGTCCTGCTGGACGCGCTCGACGAACTTGTAGGGGCCGGAGCAGATCGGCTTCGCGCCGAAATTGGGCCCGGCTTCCTTCGCCGCCTTGGGCGAGAGCACCATTCCGGCACGGTCGGTGAACTGCGCCAGCAACGGCGAGAACGGCGCATCCATGCTGACCTTGACGGTCTGAGGATCGACGACGTCGATCGCCTTGACGACATTGATCTCCGACCGGCGGAAGGAGCCCTGGAGATTCAGGTGCCGGTCGATCGAGTAGCGGACCGCTTCGGCGTCCAGCTTCTCGCCGTCATGGAACTTGACGTTCGGACGAATCTTGAAGGTGACCGACTTCTGGTCGGGCGACCACGACCACTCGGTCGCGAGCTGCGGCACCAGCTTCAGGTCCTTGTCGATGTCGAGGAGCTTGTCGCACAGCCCCATGAACACGATGCGGCCGACGAAGGTTCGGGCCAGCGTCGGATCCAGAATGTCCGGATCTTCGGCCAGGCCGATTCGCAGAGTCTGCGCCGATGCGGCGCTTGTGAGCAATCCGAGCGCCAGCAGCGGCAGAACGACGCGCTTCATGATCGGTCTCCCAGGTTCGATTGATTTGCCGTGGCCCGCCCCGACGCCACGTTGACACAACTCTATCGTTAGTAAGACTACCTATCAAGCCGGGCGGAAGGCAGCTTTGAGCCGCTCCAGCCTCGGGTTCTCAGGCAGGCGGTGGCTGTCGACCCCCGCACCGACGCGATCGGCGATCTCGGGCCAGAGATGGCAGGCCGTGGCATGCCCGTCCTTGTCGGCGATCAGCGCCGGTTCCTCGACCTTGCAGCGTTCGACGGCGAAAGCGCAGCGTGTATGGAAGCGGCAGCCCGGCGGCGGGTTGATCGGGCTCGGGACGTCGCCTTGAAGCAGGGCGCGCGGCCGCCGAAGGCGTGGATCGGGGGCCGGGATCGCATTCAGCAGAGCACGCGTGTAGGGGTGGCGCGGACGGCGGAACAGGGTACGGGTCGGCGCCAGCTCGACGATCTTGCCGAGGTACATGACTGCGACGCGATCGGCGATGTGCTTCACCACGGCGAGGTCGTGCGCGATCAGGATGTAGGAGAGTCCGAGCCGCCGCTGCAGGTCCTGCATCAGGTTGATGACCTGGGCGCGGATCGAGACGTCGAGCGCCGAAACCGGCTCGTCGCCGATGATGACCTTGGGCTCGACCGCGAGAGCGCGGGCGATGCCCAGGCGCTGGCGCTGACCGCCGGAGAATTCGTGCGGATAGCGGAGCGCGTGATAGGGCGCGAGGCCGACCAGGCCGAGGAGGTCGCGAATCCGCGCTTCCGCCGCCTGGCCCGAGGCGATGCCGTGCAGCTCCAGCGGCTCGCGCAGCATGGCGCCGACCGTCATGGTCGGGTTAAGCGACGCATAAGGGTCCTGGAAGACGATCTGCAGCTCGCTGCGGAGCATTCGCATCGCCGACCCGGAGAGGCGGAAGACCTCTCGGCCGTCATAGGTGACACGACCCTCGGTCGGCTCGATCAGCCGGAGCACGAGGCGGCCCGTCGTCGACTTGCCGCAGCCGGACTCGCCGACCAGCCCCAGCGTCTCGCCCTTGGCGAGGGCGAAGTCGATGCCGTCGACGGCGCGGACCTGGCCCACGGTCCGCTGCAGCACGCCCCGCTTGATCGGGAAGTGCTTGACCAGGCCTTCGACGGTGAGGATAGGCTCGGCCATCAGCCGATCTCCAGCGGCGCGCGGATGCAGGCGGCAAGATGGCCGGGCGTCACCTCGATCAGCGGCGGATCGGCCTCGGCGCAGGCGGCGACGGCGAAGGGACAACGCGCGCGGAAGCGACATCCCTGCGGCAGCTGGGTCAGGTTCGGCACCTGGCCCTCGATCGCGGCCAGCCGCTCCTGCTCCTGGTCGAGGCGCGGGATCGAACCCATCAGGCCGATCGTGTAGGGGTGCTGCGGCGTCGCGAATAACGCCTCGGCCGGCGCGCGCTCGATGACGCGGCCGGCATACATGACCAGGACCTCGTCGGCCATCTCGGCGATGACGCCGAGGTCATGCGTGATCAGCATGATCGCCATGCCGCTCTCGGCGCGGAGCTCGGTGAGCAGGTCGAGGATCTGCGCCTGGATGGTGACGTCGAGCGCGGTGGTCGGCTCGTCGGCGATCAGGAGGTCAGGCGAGCAAGAAAGCGCCATCGCGATCATCGCGCGCTGGCGCATGCCGCCCGAGAGCTTGTGCGGATAGTCGTCGAAACGTCTCTCGGGGCTCGGGATGCGCACGCGGCGGAGAAGCTCGATCGTGCGCGCCTTCGCCTCGGCCGGGCCTACCTCCTCGTGGCGGAGGATCGCCTCGCTAATCTGGTCGCCGATGGTGAAGGCAGGATTGAGCGATGTCATCGGCTCCTGGAAGATCATTCCCATTCGATTGCCGCGGAGGCCTTGGTAGCGCTCCGGGGCGAGGCCGACCAGCTCCTGCCCTTCAAACCGAATCGAGCCGCCGACGATGTTGCCGGGCGGACTCGGCACGAGCCCCATGATCGAGAGCGCGGTCACGCTCTTGCCGCAGCCGGACTCACCGACGACGCCAAGCGTTTTTCCCTTCTCGATCGAGAAGGAGACCTCGTCGACGGCGCGGAAGCGGCCGTGATCGGTCTTGAATTCGGTCGAGAGACTGCCGACAGCGAGAAGCGGCTCGCTCACGTGAGAGCCGCCTGCGCCCTGGCGACGGCGTCCATGACTTTGGCACGGTCGTAGATGCCGACGGGGTCGCCCTTCTTGGCGAGGCAGCTCTTGAACGGCAGGTAGTGGGTCCTTGCGACATCCCGCAGCCGCCGCAGCTCGGGCAACGGCTGGGCGTGGTCGTCGACCCTGATGTCGAGTTGCGAATACTCCTCGCCCGCATGAATGACGAGGCAGGCGGATTGCCGGCCGCGCTTGTCGCCGCCGGCGGTATCGCCGGCCTCCAATGCGCGCAGCAGACGTTCATCCAAAGGCTGATCCAGGTTCGCCTGATAGGCTCTCAGCGTCTCGTGGATCACCTGGGGCCCTGCCAGCATATTGCCGGCGACAGAGACGCTTTCGGCCAGCACATGCCCGCTCCACTCGACGCAGTCGCGGCCCGTGTGCGCGGCATTGCGGCCTACGGCATCGATGATGTGGAACTGTCGTGTCTCGCGCCCCTCATCCGCACCGGTCAGGAGCCGCAGAGCACCAGGCGCCGGCACGCCAGCGCCCAACATCTTCAAACCGTTGATGCCATAGAAGGGATTGACCAGCGCCTGCGTCGAGGCGGCACCGACCTCGCTCTTGCCGTAGGGACAGATCGAACCCACGGCGAAGAACTTGGTGGCGACAGCCACACCGAACGCGCCCGTTTTCGGGTCGCGCGCGACGATCGACCAGGTCATGGACCCTCCCTGCGCGGCGGCAACGTTATCCCGATAGTAGGTACTGCTGCAATCTTGCTTCGACGACCAATCAACGCGACGATGGCCGCGCTATTCCCCGGAGCCCTGCATGCCCAAGCGTCCACGCATCGCGATTCTCGGCTTCATTCTCGAAAGCAACCGCTTCGCGCCGGCGATCAAGCGACCGGATTTCGAGCGCGTCGGCTACTTCGAGGGACAGGCGATCCTTGATGAAGTGAGGAAACCCTACCCGGCGATCGACGAGAGTCTTACCGCCTTCGTCAAGACGATGGACGAGTCAGGCGACTGGGAGCCGGCGCCGGTGGTCTTCGCTAACGGCGCAGCCGCAGGTCCTTGCGATCATGCCTTCTTCCTCGAGCTGATGGCGACGATGAAGAAAGGTCTGAAGGCAGCCATGCCTCTCGACGGCATCTATTTCTGCCAGCACGGCGCGGCGATCACGACCGAGCACCACGACCCCGACGGGCTGATGTTCCAGATGGCGCGCGAGGTCGCAGGCCCAGGCGTTCCGATCATCGCCACGCTCGATCTCCACTCCAACATCTCCGAGCTGATGGTCTCGGCGACCAACATGCTCTGCGGCTACATTACTAACCCGCATGTCGACATGCGCGACCGCGGCGTCGAGGCGGCAAAGGCGATGCGCGAGCTGCTGGCCGGCGTGCGCTACTACCCGACCTTCATCCGCCTGCCGCTGGTTGCACCCTCGGTCACCATGCTGACCGCCCGCGGCCCCTATGGCGACCTGATCAATCTCGGCCAGGCCCGGCAGAAGAAGGAGAATGCGATCGCCAACGTGACGATCATGGGCGGCTTCGCCTGGGCAGATACCCCGGACAACGGCATGGCGATCGTCGTCACCTCGCGCGGCTCGGCCGAGCCCGGCCAGCGGCTTGCCCGCGACCTCGCCAAGTCCTGCTGGGCCGACCGCGCCCGCTATCAGGTAAAGCTGACGCCGCTCGACGATGCGATCCGCATGATGAAGGAGCTGAACCGCGACAAGGCCAAGCCGCCGCTCCTCTTTGCCGATGTCGCCGACAACCCCGGCGGCGGCGCGCGCGGCAACACCACCTGGATCCTGAGGGCGGCCCATGACGCCGGCGTCGAGGACATGGCGATCACGCCCTTCTATGACGAAGACCTCGCGGCCGAAGCGCACAAGCTCGGCTGCGGCGCCAAGTTCAAGGCCCGCTTCAACCGCTCGGAGACCAACGAGTTCTCGAAGCCCTTCGAGGCCGAAGCGGTCGTGCGCAACCTCTCCGACGGCGTCATCGTCGGCCGCCGCGGCACCGGCGCCGGCACCACGATGAACCTCGGTCCCACGGCGACGCTTCAGCTCGGCGGGATCCGCGTCGTGGTGATCTCCAACCGCACCCAGGCGCTCGACTACGGCTATTTCGAGAGCTTCGGCCTGCCGGTCGACCAGATGCGCTCACTCGTCGTGAAGTCGCGCGGTCACTTCCGCTCCGGCTTCGACCATCTGTTCACCCCCGATCGCGTGATCGAGGTCGACTGTCCCGGCCTCGTCTCGCCGATCCTCTCGCGCTATCCGTGGAAGGGCCTGCCGCGGCCGGTCTACCCGATGGACCCTGAGGCCAAGTGGACGGCCGCCGATTAGCGTTTCCTGAGCACCAGGTGGAAGACATGCCAGTGCTTCGGCTTACCGCGCGCCGTCGGCTCGTCGGTCTCGACCTCGTCGAGGCGCTCTACGATGAAGCCGGAGGCCAGCCTTTCAACAGCCGCGCGGTCATGGGTTGTCATGCCCGGACGATCCGCCCATCCATCCTTCGGTCCGTAAAGCTGGCCTGCAAAGCGGCCGCCAGGCCTCAGACGTAGGCCGATCCTGGTCCAGGTCCGGCCGAAGGCCTCCGCATCGAGCAACGGCAGCACGAAGCTGGCGTTGATCAGATCGGCCTCGGGCCAATCCGCATCCTCGATTCGTGCAACACGCGCCTTGAGCGCGGTGTTTTCCAGCATGCCGTCGCGGCGGCGTAGGCGGGCCACCCCCTCCTCGCTCGAATCGATGGCGAGCACGCGCCAGCCACGACGCAGAAGCTCGACCGTGTCGCGCCCGTCGCCGCAGCCGAGATCGACGGCGAAGCCGGGGGCGGCGAAGGCATCGGCCGCCTGGACAAGGGTCGGTCGCGGCGGCCGTCCCTTGACGCCCTCGTAGTAGTCCTTGAAGTCGTCGCGCGTGCTATCGTCGGGCGCGTTCGTCATCGGAGGATGAGATCATGGCTGGGCGAATCCGTCATGTGGCCGCCTCCCGGTACAAGACGGTCCCCTGGCGGAACGGCGGCGGCATGACCGCCGAGATCGCGATCGAGCCGGAAGGCGCGGCTGTCGATTCCAAGTTCCTCTGGCGTATTTCGCTCGCGCGGATCGACCGCGGGGGGCCGTTCTCGCCCTTCGACGGCTATGATCGCACCATTGCGCTGGTCTCCGGCGCGGGCATGGTGCTGAACTTCCGTGAGCGCGGTTCGGCGCGTATCGACAAACCGCTCCAGCTCCTCGCCTTCTCCGGCGAATGGGCGCCCGGCTGCGCCCTCGTCGAGGGGCCGACCGAAGATCTCAACGTGATGACGGATCGCGCGCGCGTCCGCCACCAGGTCCAGCTCATTGAGCCGAGCACGGCCGGAAGGACGGCGAAGGTCGCGCCGACGCTCGCGATCTTCGCGCCGGCCGGCGGCCGCGCCACGATCGATGGCGAGACAGTTCAAATCGGCGAGCGCGACACGGTCATCGCCGACGGCGCAGCCCAGGTGACCTTCGCGTCCGGCGGCGCGGCGCTCGCCATCGGCCTCTTCACGATCTGAGGCTTACTTCGGCCCGATCGGCCAGGAATAGGTCAGCATCAACGACTCCGCCCCCGGGTTCTTCTTGTTCTTGCCGATCCCGGCATTGGAGAGGTGATGGAAGGCGATGCCGATACGGGCGTCGCTGTCGAGCCGGTACTGGAGCGCCACGCCGGTACGGAACTCCAGCGTGTGGCCCAGATCCTTGCCATTGCCTCGGCTGTAGGCGCCAACCGCGGCGCTCGGCGTCAGCACCACGCGCTTGTCGAGCCACCAGATCTCCAAAGCGAGCCCGGCATAGCCGTAGACGGCGCTGTCGGTCGTCGCCATCGCGCCGGCCATCGGCCGGAGCCACCACAGCACGGGCTTGCCGCGCCATTCGAGGCGAACCTCTCCCGCGGACCCATCGTCCAGCATGTCGAAGATGCCCATCGAGACGTCGAGCAGATTGCCCGTCTCCGCCGCCTTCGCCGGGGCGGCCGCCAACAGAGTCGCGGCGATCAGCGCCGGAGCGATCTGTTTCATTGCCTCTTCCCCCTCTTCGCCTTTCCGGCCTTCGGCTTCCACCTGGCATATTCGGCCTTGGCTGCGTCGCGCGGCGGATAGAGGCCGAAGATCGAGCGGCCTTCCCAGACCTTCTCGGTGACGAACTGCTCGAAGCGCTCCTGCGCGGCTGCATCCTTGGCGACCTCGTCGGCCAGATGCCGCGGGATCACGACCACGCCCTCCTGGTCGCCGAAGATCACGTCGCCCGGATAGACAGCGACGTTGGCGCAGGCGATCGGCACGTTGAGATCGACCGCGTGATGGTGGATGAGGTTGGTCGGTGCCGACGGGCCCTGCGCATAGGTGGGGAACGGAAGCGCGGCGATGCCCGGCGAGTCGCGAAGCCCGCCATCGGTGACGACGCCGGCGGCCCCGCGCTTCATCATGCGGGTCACCAGGATCGAGCCGGCAGAGGCCGCGCGCATGTCGCCGCGGCAATCCATCACCAGCACATGGCCGGGCGGGATCTCCTCGACCGCCTTTCGCTGCGGGTGCTCCCAGTCTTCGAAGACGCCGAGGTGGTCGAGATCCTCGCGCGCCGGGATGTAGCGGAGCGTGTAGGCCTCTCCGACCATGACCGGAGCGTTGGGATTGAGCGGATTGAGGCCGATCAGGAAGACGTTGCGGAAGCCGCGCTTGAAGAGCTGCGTCGTCAGCGTCGCCGACGAGCATTGCGTCAGCAATTTCTTGGTGTCCGGCATGAGCGGCGCCAGATTCTTCTTGGTCATGACATCACCTTCTCTTCGGCAAAGCTTCGGAAGCGGTCGGTGGCGCGGATGAGCTGGCCTCTGACGCCGGGCTCGAGCGCGGAGTGACCTGCATCGGGTACGACAACATACTCGGCCTCGGGCCAGGCACGCGTCAGCTCGTCGGCGGTCACGATCGGGCAGACCATGTCGTAGCGACCCTGCACGATGACGGTCGGAATCCGGCGGATCTTGTCGATCCCGGCAAGGAGTCCTTCCTCAGGCAGGAACGAGCCGTTGACGAAGTAGTGCGCCTCGATGCGCGCAAGACCGAGCGCGTGGCTGTCGGAAGAAAACTGCGCCACCAGCTCCGGATTGGGAAGCAGCGTCGAGCAAGCGCCCTCGTAGCGGCTCCATGCCCGTGCGTAGGGCAGATGTACCGACGGATCGGGATGAACAAGCCGCCGGTGATAGGCGTGCAGGAGTTCGCCGCACTCCGCCTCTGGAATCGGTTCGGCGAAGGCTCGCCAAGCCTCGGGGTAGATCGCGCGGATGCCATTGATGAACCAGTCGATCTCGCTGTCGCGTGCGAGAAAGATGCCGCGCAACACGAAGGCGAGGCAACGCTCCGGGTGCGATTGGCCATAGGCGAGCGCCAGGGTCGAGCCCCAGGAGCCGCCGAACACAACCCAGCGGTCGATGCGGAGATGGCGTCGGAGCTTTTCGATATCGCGGACCAGGTGCGGGGTCGTGTTGGCGTCGAGCGAGCCCAAGGGCATCGAGCGCCCGGAGCCGCGCTGATCGAAGATGACGATGCGATAGACGCGCGGATCGAAGAATCGCCGATGGGTGGGCGAGGCGCCGGCACCTGGCCCGCCGTGAAGGAACAGCACCGGAAGGCCGTCTGGGTTGCCTGAAACCTCCCAATACATGACATGGCCGGCATCGAGGTCGAGCCTGCCATGCGCGTGCGGGTCGACCTCAGGGTAGAGCTCGGCTTGGGTCATGGGGCGCGGATCATAACGACGGGAGCGGCGGCTTGGCAAAGAACGCGTCTCACCCGCATGATGCTGGCGGAAACGCCGATGATTCGCGCTCTCGCCTTCGCCGCCCTTCTGCTTCTGCCTGCGCTCGCGGGTTGCTCGGTCAATCCGGCGACCGGGGAGCGGAGCTTCACGACCTTCATGGGGCCGGAAAGCGAGAGCCGCATCGGCCGCGAGCAGCATCCGCAGATTGTCCGAGCCTTCGGCGGTGCCTATCCCGACCGCCGGCTGCAGGACTATGTCAGCCGTCTCGGCCAGAGGCTGGCGCGCGTAACCGAGATGCCAGACCTCGAGTTCACTTTCACCATTCTCGACACGCCCGCCGTCAACGCCTTCGCCCTTCCCGGCGGCTACGTCTATGTGACGCGGGGACTGCTGGCGCTCGCCTCGGACGAGGCCGAGCTCGCCGGCGTGGTCGCGCACGAGATCGGCCACATTACCGCCTGGCACTCGGCCCAGCGCTACAGCCAGCAGGTGGTGGCTGAGCTCGGCGCTACCGTGGTCGGCGCGATCACCGGGTCCGACGAGGTCGCCGATGCCTTCTCATTCGGCGCCGCGACCGTCCTGCAGAGCTATTCGCGTGACCAGGAATTTGAGGCCGACACGCTCGGCGTTCGCTATCTCGGCCGTGCCGGCTACGCGCTCGACGCTATGGCGGGTCTTCTGGAGAAGCTCGACAGGCACTCGCGCTTTGAGGCCGAACTCTCGGGCCAACCTGCCGGCCAGATCGACGCCCGCAACATCATGGCGACGCATCCGCGTACGCTCGACCGGGTCCAACGTGCGGCAACCGTTGCCGGCGCGGGTTCGGGCCGCCGCGAACGCGAAACCTACCTTCAGATGATCGACGGGCTCGTCTATGGCGACGATCCTGATCGTGGCTTCGTGCGCGGACAGACCTTCGTTCATGCCGGCCGCGGCATCCGATTCGACGTTCCGACCGGGTTCGAGATTGTGAACGGCGCCCGTCAGGTCGTCGCGCAGAACCGGAACGGCGCTTCCATCGCCTTCGACTCGGTGCGCGCCGAGCCGCTCATGATGACCGACTACGTCCGCGACGTCTGGGGTCGGAGCCTTGCCGTCAATGACGTCGTCAAGCTCGACATGGCCGGTTTTGACGCCGCAACCGCGTCGGCGAGAATCCAGGCTCGGCGCGGACCGCTGGATCTTCGCTTGCTCGCCGTCCGCACGGAGACCGCGATCAACCGCTTCCTGTTCCTGACGCCGACGCATCTCACGGCGGCGCTCGCCCCCGACCTGCGGAAGGTCGAGAGCAGCTTCCGCCGCCTCACGCCCGGCGAGGTCGCCGCCGTCAGGCCGCAGCGGATACGCCTGCACGTCGTTCGCCCCGGCGAGACCCGGGCGCAGCTGATCGACTACATGGCGCATGAACGCGGGCGCGAGCGCCGTTTCGACATCATGAACGGGTTGGCGGAAGGCGCAATGCCGGCCGCCAGCAGCCTGGTCAAGGTCGTCGCCGAGTGAGCCTGCAGCTGCCCTCTTCGCCTCGGCGGCGCTCCTGGCGGCTGCGTATACCGATCCTCGTCGTGCTGCTGCTCGGCATTGGCGGGCTCGTCGCCGCAGCGGTACTCAGCGTGCTTGCAATCGGCCTCGGCTCCAGCACGCGCAATACGTACGATCTGCTCGCCGACAAAGCGGATCTGGTGATGAGCTCGGTCGAGCAGCAGATCCGGCTGCATCTCGAGCCACCACGTCATCAGGCGGAGTTCCTTGCGCGTATGGTGGCGGCGCGCGAGCTCGATCTCGCCAATCGCTCCCAGGTCGCTGAAGCGCTTTACGCAGCTCAGGCCGCGACGCCCGAGATCAATAGCTTGATACTTGTCGACACAGCGTTTCAGGCGATGGTCGTCTCCCGGGGCGGCGAAGTTCATGCCCACGACTGGACCGACGAGGACATGGTGCGTGAACGCTTCGAAGAGGCGGGCCGGACCAAACAGTCATACTGGGGTGATGTCCTTTGGACCCCCGGGCTAGGCGCCTTCATAAACCTGCGGACGCCCCTCTGGCGCGACGGCGCATTCGTCGGCGTGCTCGCCGCGCCGGTGCAGGTCGGCCATCTATCCCGCGCGCTCCAGACGATACCGGGCAGCGCC
>VGEN01000107.1 GCA_016869285.1 Alphaproteobacteria bacterium | reverse complement strand
GTGCGCGAAGCCATCGAGGCGGCAGGCGCGACGCGCTTGTTCTTGCCTCCCTATAGCCCGGACTTCAACCCAATCGAGCAAGCCTTTGCCAAGCTGAAGGCCTATCTGCGAAAGGTGGCCGCACGAACCAAGGACGCCCTATGGCAGGCCATCGCTGACGCTCTCGACGCCTTCACACCAGACGAATGCGCCAACTACTTTCGAAACTCAGGCTATGAACCAGAATGATCGGAAAATGCTCTAGCTCCGCTCGTAGACGAGCTGGGCTGCGGCGAGATCTTCGAGCGCGGTGCCGACCGATTTGAAGACGGTCACTTCATTGGCCTTGCCACGCCCCTGTACTTGTCCGCGAGTCAGGTCGAAGAGATCGCCGACGATGTCCTTGAGCGCGCCGGAGGCGAGCGGCTGGACGATGTCGCCGGCCTCTTTGGTCGCACCGCCGCGGGTGTCGACATAGACGCGGCCGCGGCGGACGGCATCATCATCGGTCTCGCGCATCGTCGGCGTATAGGCGCCGACGAGGTCGAGATGCGCACCGGACTTGAGCCAGGCGCCCTTGACCACCGGCTCGGCCGAAAGCGTGGCGGTGGTGACGATGTCGGCCTCGCGCGCCGCCGCTTCCAGGTCTTTCGTGGCGTCGGCCGGCAAGCCTTTCGTGCGGAGTTCGGCGGCGAGATCGCGCGCCTTGACGGCATTGCGTCCCCAGATGCTGACACGCCGGATCGGCCGCGCCGTCGCATGCGCCTGGATCAGGTGCGGGGCGAGCGCGCCCGTGCCGATCATCAGGTGATGGACGGCATCCTCGCGCGCGAGATAGGTCGCCGCGAGCGCCGACGCGGCTGCGGTCCGGCGCAGCGTCAGCATCGGGCCGTCGATCAGCGCCAGCGGCTGGCCGGTCAGCCCGTCGAGCAGCGTGTAGATGCCCATTACCGCCGGCAGGCTCCTGGCGCCGTTGCCGGGAAAGACCGTGACCATCTTGACGCCGATGTGCTTGCCGACCTGCCAGGCCGGCATCAGCAGCAGGATCGCGCCTGGCGCGTTCGGCACCTCGACCGGGTGATGATGCCGGGTCGGCAGCTCGCATCCGGCCCTGAACATCTCGCGCAGGCGGTCGATCAAGGAAGGGAAGTCGAGGCGGCGCTCGACCTCGGCAGCATCCAGTGTCTGCATTACCAGCGCGAGCCGGTGACCGAGTGCGCGATGGCGTTGGCCCGAGAGGTGCGGACGGCATGCGCCGACTGGGCGGCGTCGGCGGCGCGCTGCGACTCCTCGCTCGCGAGACGCTGCTCGGCGTTCTCGGCCCGCTTGGCCTCGCGCCGAGCCCTCAGCCGGGCGGCGAGCGTGCCGAAGCCGGCAAGCGCGGCACCGCCGAGAAAGCCGAGCAGCAGCGCACCGAGGGCCAACAGATAGACCGGCATCTCTACTATCTCGTCGAAGGGCCAGAGCCCGATCGCGACAGGGCCGCGATTGGAGATCGCGAAGACGATAACAAGGAGGGTGAGCGGCAGGGTGACGGTCGCGGTAAACGCGCGCGCCAGCCTCGAGCGGCGGGTCATCTAGGGGCCCGCCCTCAAGTCGCCGACTTGCCGGCGGTCTCGGGCGTGCTTTCGCCGTTCAGTCGGTCGCGGAGCTGCTTGCCGGTCTTGAAATACGGAATGGCCTTGGCGGCGACATCGACGGCTTCGCCCGTGCGCGGATTGCGCCCGGTGCGCTGGGCGCGGCGCTTCACGGAGAATGCCCCGAAACCGCGCAGCTCGACCCGATCGCCGCGAGCCAAAGCTTTCGCGACCTCGTCGAAGATGGTCGAGACGATGCGCTCCACATCCCGTTGAAACAGATGCGGATTGAGTTCGGCTAGACGCAGGATCAGTTCCGACTTGGTCATGACGTTCCCCTGGTCGCTCCGCGCGCCGTCCCGTCGGTGCCTAAGTCTTTGGGCGGGAGCGGAAACTCCTTGACGCCGCGAAACGCGAGCGTGCCCGACCGGATTTCGTCCGTCAAGGGCTAAGCCTCTCGGATTGCTGTCCTTTTCCTCTAAAAGCAACGAGGGGGCAACTTGGGCCCCCTCGCATCGGCTTTCGGCCGGTTTTCGGCCCTTTATTCGGTCTCGGAACCCTCGCGGTCCTTATCGCGCTTCTTGATCGCTGCCCCCAGAATCTCGCCGAGGCGAGCGCCGGAGTCGGTCGAGCCGTACTCGGCCATTGCCTGCTTCTCCTCGTCGGATTCGCGGGCCTTGACCGAGAGCGTGAGCTTCCGGGTCTTGGGATCGATCTGGGTGATCTTGGCGTCGACCTTCTCGCCGACGGCGAAGCGGTCGGGACGCTGCTCGGAGCGCTCGCGCGAGAGCTCGGACTTGCGGATAAAGCCCGGTACGCCGTCGCCGACCAGAACGTCGAGGCCGGCATCGCTGGTCGCCGTCACCGTGCAGGTCACGACCTCGCCCTTCTTCAGCTTGGTGACACCGGCCTCGAACGGATCGGAGCTCAGCTGCTTGACGCCGAGCGAGATCCGCTCCTTGTCGACGTCGACGTCGAGCACCTTCACCTTGACGATGTCGCCGCGCTTGTAGTCCTTGATCGCGTCCTCGCCCGGACGGTTCCAGTCGATGTCCGAGAGATGGACCATGCCGTCGATGTCGCCCGGCAGGCCGACGAACAGGCCGAACTCGGTGATGTTCTTGACCTCGCCCTGGAGCTCTGCGCCCTGCGGGTGCTTCTCCTGGAAGGCTTCCCACGGATTCGCCATGGTCTGCTTGAGGCCGAGCGAGATACGGCGCTTCTGCGGATCGACGTCCAGCACCATCACCTCGACCTCCTGGCTGGTCGAGACGATCTTGCCGGGGTGCACGTTCTTCTTGGTCCAGCTCATCTCCGAGACGTGGACCAGGCCTTCGATGCCAGGCTCCAGCTCGACGAAGGCGCCGTAGTCGGTGATGTTGGTGACGCGGCCGGTGAACTTGGCGCTGGCCGGATACTTGAATTCCACGCCTTCCCAAGGATCGGCCTCGAGCTGCTTCATGCCGAGCGAGATCCGCTGGGTCTCCGGGTTGAAGCGGATGACCTGGACCTTGACGGTCTGGCCGATCTGCAGCGCCTCGGAGGGATGGTTGATGCGGCGCCAGGCGATGTCGGTGACATGCAGCAGGCCGTCGACACCGCCGAGATCGACGAAGGCGCCGTAATCGGTGATGTTCTTCACCACGCCCTGCAGGATCTGGCCTTCCTTGAGGTTGGCGACCAGCTCGGAGCGGGCTTCCGCGCGGCTCTCTTCGAGCACGGCGCGGCGCGAGACGACGATGTTGCCGCGGCGGCGATCCATCTTGAGGATCTGGAACTGCTGCTGGGAGCCCAGCAGCGGGGTAATGTCGCGGACCGGGCGGATGTCGACCTGGCTTCCGGGAAGGAAGGCGACGGCGCCGGAGAGGTCGACCGTGAAGCCGCCCTTGACGCGCCCGAAGATCACGCCGGAGACGCGCTGGTTCTCCTGGAAGGAGCGCTCGAGCAGCGACCAGGCTTCCTCGCGCCGCGCCTTCTCGCGCGACAGCTGGGCCTCGCCGTTCTTGTCCTCCATGCGCTCGAGGTAGACCTCGACCTCGTCGCCGACCTTGAGCTCGGGTGCCTGGCCGGGAGCCGAGAATTCCTTGAGCTGGACGCGGCCCTCGCTCTTGAGGCCGACATCGACGACCGCCGTGTCGCCTTCGATGGCGACGACACGGCCCTTGAGGACCGAACCTTCGAGGTTGTCGGCCTTGCCGAGCGACTCTTCGAGGAGGGCGGCAAAGCTCTCTTTGGCGGCGCCGGCGGCCGCGGTGGCAGTAGCCATGATCAGAAGCTCTTTCTCTCTCTGTCGGGTCCAGCCTTCAGCCCCGGTCTCTTTTCGAGGGGCGGCCGTCCCGTCCTGCCCGGTCTTGCTCTTGGGTGTCGAGCCGGGCTTTCGGTTCTTCACATCTCGACGACCGGACCCCCCGGACCGTCACAAGCCCCGCGAGCGCAGATAGGCGAGCGCCTTGGAGAACGCCTGCTCGGCGTCCATGCCCGTCGTATCGAGGACGTAGGCGTCGCCTGCACGAACGAGCGGAGCAACGGCGCGATTGCGGTCGCGCGCGTCCCGCTCCTGAAGATCCCGCAGAACGGCCCCTTCTATAATGGGGGCCCCCCGCTCACGCAACTCCTTCTCGCGCCGGGCTGCCCGTTCCTCAACGCCGGCATCGAGGAAGATCTTGGCGTTGGCATCGGGGCAGACGACCGTTCCGATGTCGCGGCCATCCAGCACCGCGCCCGGGGCGCCGCCCGGCGGCGTGGCGGCGAAGCGGCGCTGAAAGTCGAGGAGCGCGGCCCGGACCTCGGGGAGGGCGGCGACCACCGAGGCCGCCTTGCCGGTCTCCTCCGAACGTAGCGCCGGGTCGGAAAGCCCTGACGGGTCCAGCGCCTGGGCCGCCGCTACCGCCGCCATCTTGTCGGCCGGCTCCTGGCCGCGCTTGAGCAGCGCCAGGCCGACGGCGCGGTAAAGCAGCCCGGAGTCGAGATGGGCGAAGCCGAGATGGCGGGCGAGACGTCTGGCGAGCGTGCCTTTTCCCGAGGCGGTGGGCCCGTCGATAGCGATCACGAAGAAGGGAGGCATCCGGTCCGGAGTTGGGCTTTGAGGATCACGCGATTTTGCTTTTGACAGGTGGACCCAGCCATGGCAATCCCGCCGCCCTGACGAACGGCCCCTCGTGACGCCATCTTCCGGGCCTTAGGAGGATTGAGAATTGGCCAAGCCGGAATGGGGAACGAAGCGCCAGTGCAGCAGCTGCGGTGCGCGCTTCTACGACCTGATGAAGCCGGAGATCGCGTGCCCTAAGTGCGGCACGGTCTACGATCCCGACGCTGCGACCAAGTCGCGTCGCTCGCGCCCGGCCGCTGAGAAGCCGGTGGAGCGCCAAGCGGTGGTCGAAGAGGTCGAGGCTCCGGCGGAGGCGGAGGCCGCCGCCGAAGGAGAGGAAGCCGAAGAGGAGGACGAGGCCCTGATCGAGGACGCCTCGGATCTCGGCGAGGACGAGGACGACATGGCCGAGGTGATCGAGAACGTCGAGGACCAGGAGGAGCGGTAGAGGCCGCCTCTCGCCGCCGGGGGAGTTTCCTGTTGCGCGGCGGGCTTGAGCGAACTATCTGAAAACCGGCGCCGAGCCCAGGGCGCTCATGGATTTCTCGGGGCCATAGCTCAGCTGGGAGAGCGCTACAATGGCATTGTAGAGGTCAGGAGTTCGATCCTCCTTGGCTCCACCAACAAGAAGAGGCCCGACGGGATCACCGTCGGGCCTTTTGCATTTTGGGGGGCTCAGCTCGGTCGCGGAGTCGCTAAATGGCTTCTCGATCGGCATGCCGCCTTTGCGCTCGCCGATCGGTGCGAAGAGAGCGTCCTCGATCGCCGCGATCTACTTATTGAGCCGTTGGCTCCAGGTTACCAGCTCGGCCATTAGCTGCTTGATGAGGCCCTTGGCGGTCTCGTCGGTCAGGTTGCCGTTCGCATCGAACTTGCTCGCGGCGCCACCGACGAAGACCTCCGGCTTGTTGACGAAGCGCATGTTCAAGAACACGCCGATCTGGCGGAGATGATACTGCGCGCGCGCCGTGCCCAGCACGCCGCCCGAGGCGCCCATAAGCGCGACGGCCTTCTCGTTGAACGGCTGGTCCGGCGGGCGCGAGGCCCAGTCGATGGCATTCTTCAGCACGCCCGAGGTCGAGTAGTTGTACTCCGGCGTGGCGAAGATCAGCCCATCGGCGGCGGCGATCTTCTCGCGCAAAAGCTGGACCGGCGCAGGGAAACCCTGAGCCTTGGCATCCTCGTTGTAGAGCGGAATAGCCGAAATATCGAAAACCTCGAGCGTGGCACCCGCCGGCATCAGGCCCGTCGCGACCTTGAGCAGCGCCGTGTTGTACGAGCCTTTGCGCAGGCTGCCGGAGATGCCGAGAAAGCGAAGGTCGGCCATGTCGATCCCGTGCCTCGATTGAGCCGCCGGCGGATGTCGGCGCGGCACGGATTGTTCCCGCTCTCCGCGGCGGGTTCAACCACTATGCAATAGTGGTTGCTACGAATGACCGAGCGTCGCGGCAAAGACGCGGGCGTAGTTGCCGCCGAGGAGCTTTCGTACCTCCTCGGCGCTGAATCCGCGCGCCGTCAGCGTCGCGGCGAGGTCGGGAAGCTGGCGATAGCTCGCGAAGCTCGGCGGCGCGGTGAGCCCGCTCATATCGGTGCCGAGGCCGACATGATCGACGCCCACCGCGTCGACGACGCGCGCGATGCCGGCTGCCAAAGCGGCGATGTCGGGAAAGATGGTGGAGGGGGGCCAGATGCCGATGACGCCGCCGGTCGAAGCGACCAGCTTTGCATGGTCCGGCGAGATCTGCCGGCTGCCGGGCGGCGGTCTGCTGACGAGCGAGGTATGCGAGAGAACGAGCGGCTTGGTCGTGACCGAGGCGGCACGCTTGACCAGCTCGAAAGTGCCATGGGCGATGTCGACGACGATGCCGAGCCGGTTGCATTGGCGGATCACCTCGGCACCGAAAGCGGTCAGCCCGCCATGCACGGGTGCCACCGTCTGGATGTCGCCGAGCTCGTTCGGCCGATAGTGGGTGAGCTGCAGGTGACGGAGCCGATGCTGACGAAAGGCTTCCTCGAGCCGCTCGATGCGTCCTTCGAGGAAGTCCGCTCCTTCCGATGCGACGATGGCCGAGGGGCCGCGCTTCGGGGCGACCGTCAAGCCTTCAAGATCGTCGACGACGTGCAGCCCCTGCTCCTGCACCAGGCCATGCAGGCGAGCGAAGCCGCTCCGGCTCCATTCGTAGAGTTCGCCCGGCTCCGGATTGCGCGTGGCGAGGATACGCCGCTCGGCCGTCAGCTCAAGGGTCGGTGTGTCCGCGACGATGGTGAGGCAGATCGCCGCCATGCCGCCATCGCGCATCGGCGCCGCGACGGGCGCATAGGGCGGCCGCTCGGTGATGTTGCGCAACCCGATGAGCCGGCCGGCATGGGAGTGAATGTCGACGGTCAGGGCACCCGCGAGCGTTGCGCGCGCTTGCGCCAGCGCGGCTTGAGCTGTTGCCGAGCCGGGAGCCGCAACCGTGGCGCAGAACAGCGCGCCGCCGCCGATGAACGCTCGGCGGCTGAAGACGCTTCCGGGCCAGCAGCACTCGGAGCCGGGGTCCTCGGCGGTCACGGCATGCCCGGCATGTCGATCTTGTCGTAGTAGCGACGCGCGCCGAGCTTGTCGACGCGACCCCAGAAATCGGGGTTGGGCTTCCCTTCGAGCTTCATATCGCCCATCTGCCGCCAGATGTTCCAGGAGTCGGGATGCAGCCGGCTCGCCTCCGCGAGGGCCGCTTCGGCTTCCTCGGCTCTGCCGGCAGCATGCAGGTGGCGGCCGAGCCGGAACCAGCAATGCGCGAGGGCGACGTCCTCGGTCTGCTTCCGCACATGCCCGCGCGCTGCGTTTGCATCGAACGCGAACTCGCTCCTGTTGCCGTTCTTCACCCAATCGCGGAGCGCATCCATGTAGCGGGTCCGCATGCTCTCGCGCATCGCCTTCCCCTCTTCGGGCAGCGTGCGGGTGACGCGGTCCATCTTGCGGAAATAGTCGCCGCTACCGGCGACTTCGGTCGGACGGACGATGCGCCCGGCTTCGTCGATCCACACGGCCTCCGGCACGTTCACCATGTTGTAGAGTTCGGCCAGCCGATGGTCGGCATCGATCACCGAGACATAGGTGGTCTTCGCCGCTTCGATCCACGGGCGCGCGGCCTCGGGCCCGCGGCTCTCCATCGCCACCGCGAAAACCATGAAACCGTAGTCCTTGAGCTCGTCGTACAGGTGCTGCCACACGGGCAAGTCAAGACGACAGCCTCACCACGAGGCCCAGGTCGAGAGGAAGACCTTCTTGCCGCGGTGATCGGAGATCCGATGGACCTTGCCGGCGAGATCGGGGAGCCCGATATCCGGCGCCTCCAGGCTTTCGAGCGCGCTCGAGCGGATCGCGGCCGAAGTGCCGAAGGACCAGACGCTCTTGTCGCGGCTGGCGGCGAGAGGCTGTCCGGCATAGCGGAACAGCTTCGCTGCGTCGACCTCCTCGCCGCGTCTGAACTCGCTCTCGCGGCCTCTTGACAACGGCACGCAGATCTCATCGCGGCAGAAGCCCTCGGGCTTCAGCTCCCACCCGGTCGCCATCGACAGCGCGACGGCCGGGAGCCAAAGGCTTTCGCCCTCGGTGCTCGCGGCCGCCTCGTAGCGGCCGCGTTCGGTTAGCAGCGTCACCATCTGTTCGTCTCCTTCATCTACCAGCCGCGCCCGAGCCGGGCGGCGAGCACAAGGTCGAGCAGCGGGGCGAATTGGTGCGTCTTCACTTCACGCCCCTTGATGTCGGTGTCGACGCGGTGCACGACGACCATGTCATACGCCGGGATGACAATCATCTTGTGGCCACCGGCGCCGCGCGCGGAGTAGCTGCCCTCGGGCAAGATCACGCCGGGAACGTGGATGCCGGCCCGGGTCACCCACCACATATATCCGTAGGAGCCCGAATTGCCGGCTTCCGAGATCGGTGCCGTGCTCTCTTTCACCCAGCGGCGAGGGATGACCTGCTTGTCGCCCCAGCGGCCTTCGCGCAGAAACAGCAGGCCGAACCGCGCGAGATCGCGGCTCGACATGCGGAACGGATAGGCGGGATGGTCGGTCTCGTGACTGCCGGCATACTCGCCGTCCTTGCGCTCCTCGTCGTAGCGGAAGTCCTGCATGCCGATCGGCGCTGCGATGCGATCGCGGAACTCCTCGAACAACGAGCGGCCGACGAGCTTCTCGAAGATCGTGCCGAGGACGTTGAAGTCCCAGTTGTTGTAGCACCAGAAGACGCCCGGTGCGTGGCTGTGGCGCAGCTCCTTGATCGAGCGCATCCAGGCGCTCTCATAGACGGTCGGGTGGTAGATGCCCGAGCGAGCCGAGAGAAGATCGACGATCGTCGCTGCCTTCTCGCGCCCCGAGAGCCCTTCCTTGTCGTCGATGCCGAGCTCGGCCAGCGTCGTGCCGCGGCTGATCCGGCCTTCCTCGATGTGGATGCCGTAGAGGGCGGAAAGGAAGCTCTTCCGCATCGAGTGGCACATGAAGCGCCGCTCGATGTCGCCCCATTTCGCGACGATGCGCCCGCCCTCGATCACCATTACGGCGGATGACTGGATCGACTCGGCGCAGGCCCAGGCCTCGGCCAGGATCTTCTGGTCCCAGCCGCTGGCCGAAGCCTCATGCAGCCAGTCGGTGGCGGGAAGGACGATATCGGGCACTTGGGGGGACTCCGGAGGATCGCAGCCGCCATCATGCCGCGCCCTGGCGCCTGCGGCTAGGCAGAGGCCGCGGCCTGCGCCCGGTCATCAAGGCTGCGTCGGAGCGCATGGCCGGCTGTTGTCCGCGTCCGCCGTTCCGTCCTACCGTGCGGCCCGGAAGAGGGGGCGAATGCGGATCTACATTTCGTCGGACATTGAAGGCGTCGCCGGGGTCGTCGATGGCGAGCAGGGGCGACCGGGCAACGGCGAGCACGAGCGCGCCCGCCGGCTGATGACGCAGGAGGTCAACGCCGCGATTGCCGGCGCGATCGACGGCGGCGCCACCGAGATCCTGGTCAACGACTCCCATGGACCGATGCGAAACCTCCTGATCGAGGACATCGACCCGCGCGCACGACTCATCTCCGGCAAGCCGAAGCCGGTCTCGATGATGGAAGGGCTCTCGCCCGACTATGCCGGCATCTTCGCGCTCGGTTATCACGCGCGTGCCGGATCGCACGGCATCCTCGCCCACACGATCAACGGCTTCGCTTTCGCGCGCATCACCGTCAACGGCACCGATTTCGGCGAGTCCGGGCTCTATGGCGGCTACGCCGGAGAGCTCGGCGTGCCGGTGGTGCTGCTCTCCGGCGACGATTGCCTGAAAGCCGAGGCGAGCCCGCTCTTCCCCGGCGCCGAGATCGTCGAGGTCAAGCGCGCGATCACGAACACGGCCGCCGAGTCGATGACGCCGAAGGCGGCGCGCGAGGCGATCAAGGCCGCCGCAACGCGGGCCATCTCGCGCGCGAAGGAGATCAAGCCGTTCCACGTGCTGCCGCCGATCAACGTCCGGGTTCAGCTCAACTCGGTTCCGCTCGCCGACCTGATGTCGTTGCTGCCGGGGACCGAGCGGGCGGCGCCCAATGCGGTGAGCTTCGTCGCCGGATCGATGCGCATGGTCATTCGCACGCTGAACAGCATGTCGGCGATGTCCTTCATGCTGCGCTAGGCGGAGGCACTGCCTCCCGCGGCCGTGCGCCGCCGCCGTCTAGGCGGGTCGGGCGCCGCCTCGGCTTTTGCCTCGACGAGGTTCATCAGGCGCTTCTTGCCGGCGAGGATGTGCTCGCGCATCAGGGTGCCGGCGCGCGCGCTGTCATGCTTTGCGAGCGCGTCCAGAATGGCACGGTGCTCGCGGTTGGAGACCGCCATCGAGCCTTCGCTGACCAGGCCGCGGCGGCGGAAGAGGTGAAGCTCCTGCGCCAGGCTGCGGTAGGTCGTCATCAGCCGGACATTGCCGGAGAACTCGACCAGCTTCGCATGGTACTCGACGTTCAGCGGGTAGTAGGCGTCGATGTCGTCGGCAGCGCGGCTCATCCGCTCGACGAGATCGGAGAGCAGCGCGAGCTGGGACGGCGTGATCCGCCTGGCCAGCGCCTCTCCGGCGACACCGAATAATGCCGACCGCACATCGTAGATGTCGAGCGCATCCTGCAGGCTGATCTGACGCACGAAGGTGCCGCGATTGACCACGACCTCGACGAGCCGGCTCTGCTCGAGCCCGCGGCAGGCTTCCCGGATCGGGCCGCGGCTGACGCCGAGGCGGTCGGCGAGCGCGCTCTCGTTCAGCCGGTCGCCGGCCTTGAGCTCGCCCGAGACGATCATTCGCTCCAGCTCCTTGCGCACGAGCGTCGCCAGCGTTTCGGTGCGCCGGATCCTGAGCGCGGTCACCGTTGCCGACGGGGCGGAGTCGTGATTCATCAAGCCATTGGGAGCGCCGCCCGAAGAACTGTCAACAGTTTTCAGATCTCTGGAAAAATGTTACGGAATAGGCCTCTGCGGCGGCGCCGAGCTGCCTCCGGCATAGGATCGCGCGATGTCCTTCCGTCCCGCCTCGACCGCACTCCAGCGCTTCACCGTCCTCGACCTGACCCGCGTCCGCTCCGGCCCGACAGCGGTTCGCCAGCTCGGCGACTGGGGCGCCAACGTTATCAAGATCGAGATGCCGCCGGGCCTGGAGGCGGGAGAGGCCATGGGCGGCGCGCGCCATGGCTCCGACTTCCAGAACCTTCAGCGCAACAAGCGCGGCATGACCTTGAATCTGAAATCGCCGGAAGGCGTCGGCGTGCTCAAGCGCATGGTCGAGCGCGCCGACGTCGTCATCGAGAACTTCCGCCCCGACGTGAAGGAGCGGCTCGGCATCGACTACGGGGCGCTGCGCAAGGTCAACAAGCGCATCGTCTACGCCAGCATCTCGGGCTTCGGCCAGGATGGCCCCTATCGCGAGCGGCCAGGCTTCGATCAGATCGCCCAGGGCATGGGCGGCCTAATGTCGATCACCGGGCTTCCCGGGCAGGGGCCGGTTCGCGTCGGCATCCCGATCGCCGACCTCACCGCCGGGATCTTCTGCGCCTACGGCATCCTCGTGGCGCTGCTCGAGCGCGAGGTCTCGGGCGAGGGGCAATGGGTGCAGACCTCGCTGCTGCAGGCGCAGATGTTCATGCTCGACTTCCAGGCGGCGCGCTGGCTGATGGATGGCGAGGTGCCGAAGCAGGCCGGCAACAACCACCCGACCAGCATTCCGACCGGGGTCTTCAAGACCAGGGACGGGCACATCAATATCGCCGCCACCGGCGGCAAGATCTGGGAGCGTTTCTGCAAGGCGATCGGCGCCGAGGAGTGGCTGACGAACAAGGACTACGCAACGGCGACCGAGCGCTCGAAGAACCGGCATGCGCTCAACGCCGAGATCGAACGGCGCCTGCAGGACGAGGACAGCGACAGCATCATCGAGCGCCTGAACGTTGCCGGCGTCCCCTGCGGCCGCATCAACAATATCGACGAGGTCTTCGCCGATCCCCAGGTCAGGCATCTGGAACCCTATGACGAGATCGATGCCAAGAAGGGTCCGAAGACCAAGTTCCTGGCGCAGCCGGTGCGGCTGAGCCGGACGCCGAGCAAAGGGAAGGTGTGCCCGCCCGAAATCGGCGAGCACACGGACGAGGTCTTGAAGGAATTCGGCTACGACGACATCGCGATCGCGGACCTGCGCTCCCGCGGCGCGATCTGAAACCCGAGCAAGGACACATCCCATGCCCACCGACAAGATGATCTCCCGCAAGGACGGGGCGATCGGCTGGATGATCTTCAACAACCCCGAACGCCATAACGCGGTCTCGCTCGAGATGTGGCAGGCGGCCGCCGAGATTCTCGAGGCGTTCGAGCGCGATCCGGGAATCCGCGTCGTCGTCCTTACCGGCGCCGGCGGCAAGGCCTTCGTCTCAGGCGCCGACATCTCCAAATTCGAGAGCGAACGAGCCTCGAAGGAGGCGGTCGAGGCCTACAACCGCGCGACCGAGCGCGCCCATCGGGCTCTGGAGACCCTCAGCAAGCCGACCATCGCCATGATCCGCGGCTATTGCATCGGCGGCGGCTTGGCGCTGGCCGTCTCCTGCGATCTCCGGATCTGCACCGAGGCGTCGCGCTTTGCCATTCCCGCGGCCAAGCTCGGTCTCGGCTACAAGCTGGCGGGCATCCAGAAGCTGATGAGCCTCGTCGGCCCGTCCTTCACCAAGGAGATCTTCTTCACCGCCCGCCAGTTCAGCGCCGCCGAGGCCGCCTCGATGGGCCTGGTCAACCGCGTGGTCGCCGATGGCGAGCTCGAGTCGAAGGTGAACGAGTACGCAGAGACCATCGCCGGCAATGCGCCGTTGACGGTCGCCTCGATCAAGCGGCTGGCCGGCGAGGCGCTCAAGGACCCCGCCGATCGCGACCTCGCGATGTGCGATCGCATCGTCGCCGAGTGCTTCGCGAGCCAGGACTACATCGAGGGCCGCCGCGCCTTCATGGAAAAGCGCAAGCCCGCCTTCGTCGGCCGCTAGCCGAGGCCTTCCGGGCGCCGGCCCGCGACGAACACCGCCGCCGCCGCGACGAGGCCAAGCGCGGCAAGACCGGCGAAGACCGGACCGTAGGTGCCGACCAGCGCGACCGCCTTGGCGAAGATTAAGGGACCGGCGAAATAGGCGAGAAAGGTGATGAAGGCCGAGCCTGCCGTCGCCGTTCCGACCTGCCCCTTGGGCGCGATGCGCGCGACCTCGGCGAGGAAGACGCCGTTCCAGGTCGTCGCCAGGATCCCGGTGACGGCAAAGGTGCCGACGATCGCGGGGTAGGTCCAGTCTCGGCCGATGGTTGAGATCGCGAAGGTGGCGACCGTCGCGGTGAGGGCGAGCACGCGCAGCACGGCGATCGCCGAGCCGAGGCGGTCGGCGGTCCATCCCATCAGCACGCGCCCGACCATGCCCGAGAGCAGCATCGCAGAGGAAGCCGCACCCGCCTGCACCAGGCTGAGGCCGATCTCGTCGGTCAGATAGGTGACGGCGAAGGTGAAGAGGTTTCCCTGGATCGCGGCGAGGCAGAACGAGGCGAGCGTCAGCAGCGGCAGGCGGGGAGAGCGCGCGACGGCCTGGAACGGCTGCGCCAGGTTCGCCGGCGAGAGCAGCGCCCGCACCGACAGCGTGACGGTGACGTCGCGATCGGCATCGAGCTCGCGGCGGACGCGCTGCACCAGCACCATGGCGCAGATCCCCATCAGCGCCGTCACCACCAGCGCCGGCTGCCAGCCGATCAGCGCGGCCAGGCTCGGCAGCATGAGGCCGGCAATGGCGCCGCCCAGCGGCGCACCGGCCTGCTTGATGGAGAACACGGCGCTCTTGTGCCGAGGCGGGGTATAGCGGGCGAGTACGTCGCTGCCCGCCGGCGTGGTTGGACCGTAGCCGATGCCGATCAGAAGGGCCGCGAGCATCATTGCCGGCCACCACGGAAAGAAGAAGATCAGCAGGCTCGCCGAGGCCAGAAGCGAGCCGAGCTGGAGTGTCCTCAGCGACCCCATCCGTTGCAGGAACGGCGTTCCGCTCAGGAAGAACCAGGCCGAGCCCAGCGACACCAGGCCCGAGAGCTCGCCGACGCGCTCGGGCGAAACCCCCGCGGCGGCCGTCAGCACCGGCGCCAGCACCCAGATCGACTGGGACTGGAAGGCGGAGACGATCTGCATGAGGACGACCGCCGCCAGCGGCGGAAGCCAGGAAGGGAGCGCCATCGGCCCATCTGCGTTTCGGCGGGGACCGGTGGACGGTGACAGAACCGGCGCCGGGATGCCAACGATCGGTCGCGGCGGCGGAACGATGCTTGCGCTCAATTTGCCCCGCGCATGGTACGCCTAGCCAACAGGAGGATCCCCATGGCCGACCCGATCAACTTCGCTGGTACTGTCGAATGGTCTGGCGAGAACCCCGGCGTGTCGCTGAAGGAGACGCCCGACGGGCCGTTCGTCACGCTCGCCAGCTTCTTCCGCGTCGTGCTCTCGCCGCATGGCCGCGGCCACGCGCTGGTGCTGCTGCAGGCGCCGCAGGATGGCAAGGCCGCGACCAATGTCTGCTACCACGACAACGAGAAGCTGGCCCGATACCTAGTCTCCGACTTCGTTGCGAATTTCGGCGCCTACAAGGGCCTGCCGGGGCTCGCAGGCATGACCTACAGGAAGCTGGACTCGGTCGCTGCCGGCGGCGATCCCGCCAGCACCTACACCGAGACCGTCAAGGCCGGCAGCGAAACGATCGAGCTCAAATGGAGCGGCCTCGGTAAGGCCTTCTGCTTCGCGCTGCCGCCGGACAAGTCGGCAACCGGCAGGCACTACATGCCGAGCCTCTTCGTCGGCTGCCAGGACGCTTCGGTGACGGTCAACGGCAAGCGGCTGCCGGGAAAGCCGGCGCCGCGCGAGATCGCCGGCCACAAGATCTCGACCGCGATGCTCGCCTTCTCGGAGACCTGGATCCGCGGCTAAACCGCGACAGTCGTGCCGCCGGCCGCGATGCTGCGGTCGGCGGCGGCGAGCGTGCGCACCACCTCGAGGCCGAGGCGGACGTCGCAGCGATGGCGCGTCTCGCCGCGAGCGATATTGGCGGCGAGCTCGCCGGCAGCCGTAGCGAGCGCTTGCGGACGCGGGAAGGTCGGCAGCGGCAGCGCGTATTCCCGATCAGGCGCCAGGAAGACTTACTCGCTGGCAACGGAGGACTCCGGCGTATGGAGGCTGAGCTCAGCCTCGGATCGAGCGCCGCCGCGATGGATGGCCGTGAAGCGCGTCGCGCGATCGGGCGAGCGCGAGGCCGAGATCTGCTGTACCGGTCCCAAGACCGCGTTGAGCACCGAGAAGGTGTGGGGCGCGAGATCCCACAGAGCGCCGTTGTCGGCGGCCCTCCAGGCCGAGGCGATATAAGGGCTGCCGGGCAGAAGCGCCCCGGTCAGCTGCCGCACGCGGGCGCCGGACCAGCCCTGGTTGCTCGCCCCCTGGAGCGCGCGCTCGAAATCGGGAACGAAGCGGCGCGTAAAAAAGACGACGCTGGCAACGCGATTGCGCTCGATCGTGCCGGCTAGGCGCTCCGCCGCCTCGACGGTCGGGGCGATTGGTTTCTCCAACAGCAGGTGCTTGCCGGCCTTCGCCGCGACCAGCGCGAGCTCGGCCTGCACCGCCGGCGGCAGCGAGATCGAGATCGCATCGACTTCGTCCAGCATGTCCTCGAAGCGCGAGAAGGCACGGATGCCGTGCCGGCGCGTCACCTCCGTCAACGCCTGCGGATTGCGGCCCCAGGCTCCGACCAGCGCGACGGCGGGCTGCAGCTTCAGGCCGGGGATGTGAACGGTGTCGGCCCAGTAGCCGATGCCGGCAACGCCGAAGCGGAGAGGCCCGGTCACGGGCTCTGTTGCAGATAGCGGCGTGACTGCAGAGTTGCTCACCCGCCCTCAAGATCAGGCAGCATAGATGACGAACTGCCGCTCGATCAGACGCACCTCTCCCATGATGCCGCCGCCATATTGCCAGAAGGCGGCTTGGCCCTGCTTCAGCGCTCGCATCACCTCGAACCCCTTGATCGTGGCGTAGGCGGTCTTCATCGTCTTGAAGCCGCGCACCGGCTTGATGAGGATCTTCAGCTTGCCGTGGTCAGCCTCGATGCGGTTGTTCAGATACTTCACCTGCCGATGCTCGGTCTCGTCCGGTAGCTTGCCCTCTTCCTTCAACTCCGCGATCGCCACGCCTAAGGCCGGCGCCTTGTCCGTGTTGACCTTCAGCGGCTTCTCCCAGTCCTTCAAGCCGTTCAGCGCCTTGCCGAGAAACCGCTTGGCCGCCTTGGCGCGGCGCGTCGGCGAGAGGTAGAAATCGATGGTATCGCCCATCTTGTCGATCGCGCGGTAGAGATAGACCCACTCGCCTGCGACCTTGACGTAAGTCTCATCGCCCCGCCAGCTGCGCCAGATCGAGGGCCGCTTCCAGTACCAGCGTAGCCGCT
The DNA here is from genome assembly GCA_016869285.1 of Alphaproteobacteria bacterium. Taxonomy (GTDB): domain Bacteria; phylum Pseudomonadota; class Alphaproteobacteria; order SHVZ01; family SHVZ01; genus SHVZ01. The sequence goes on along the minus strand of VGEN01000107.1, from coordinate 95 downwards.
TTTCCATTTCAGGCGCGTAGCGCCGCACCCAGCGGTAGATGGTCGAATGATCCACGGCAACGCCGCGCTCGCCCAGCATCGTTTCCAGATCCCGG
>VGEN01000106.1 GCA_016869285.1 Alphaproteobacteria bacterium | reverse complement strand
CCGGCGTGCTCGACTCGGCGCGCTTCCGCTACTTCCTCGCCGAGGAATTCAAGGTCTCGGTCGAGGACGTGACCGCCTTCGTGCTCGGCGGCCATGGCGACACCATGGTGCCGCTGATCCGCTACTCGACCGTTGCCGGCATTCCGGTTCCCGACCTGATCAAGATGGGCTGGTCGACGCAGGAGCGCATCGACAAGATCGTCCAGCGCACCCGCGACGGCGGTGCCGAGATCGTCGGATTGCTCAAGACCGGCTCGGCTTTCTATGCGCCGGCGGCCTCGGCGATCCAGATGGCCGAGTCCTACCTCAAGGACAAGAAGCGCGTGCTGCCTTGCGCGGTGAACCTCACCGGCCAGTACGGCGTCAACGACGTCTATGTCGGCGTGCCGGTGGTGATCGGTGCCGGCGGCGTCGAGAAGATCGTCGAGATCGCGCTCAATGCCGACGAGAAGAAGATGTTCGACCACTCGGTCAATGCGGTGAAGACCTTGGTCGACGTCGTCAAGAAGCTGCCCGCGGCCTGACCCAAGAGGCCGTGATAGAGTCGCCGCCCTTCACCCAAGTGGACGCTCTTGCATGAACATCCACGAGTACCAGGCGAAGCAGCTGCTCGCCAAATACGGTGTCGCTGTCCCTAGAGGCGGTGTTGCCTATACACCGGAAGAGGCGGCCAAGGCGGCGGACGCGCTTCCCGGGCCGGTCTACGTGGTCAAGGCGCAGATCCATGCCGGCGGCCGCGGCAAGGGCGGCGGCATCAAGGTGGTCAAGTCGAAGGACGACGTGAAGGCCATGGCTCAGAAGATGCTGGGCATGAACCTTGTCACGCCGCAGACGGGACCCAAGGGCAAGGAGGTCAAGCGCGTCTACGTCGAGGAAGGCTGCGACATCAAGCGCGAGCTCTACCTCGGCATGCTGCTCGACCGGAAGGCCAGCCGCCTCGTCATGATGGCCTCGACCGAAGGCGGCATGGACATCGAGGAGGTCGCCGCCAAGCATCCGGAGAAGATCATCCGGGTCACGATCGATCCGGCCTCCGGCTTCTCAGGCTTCCATGCGCGGAGGCTCGCTTACGGCCTCAGGCTCGAAGGCGCGCAGGTGGGCTCCGCGGTCAAGTTCATGACCTCGCTCTACAAGGCCTTCAACGAGCTCGACGCCTCGCTGGTCGAGATCAACCCGCTGGTGGTGACCGGCGCCGGCCAGGTGCTGGCGCTCGACGCCAAGATGAACTTCGACGACAACGCCCTTTTCCGTCACAAGGACATCGAGGATCTCCGCGACCTCGACGAAGAGGATGCGCTCGAGCGAGAGGCGCACCAGCACGAGCTCAACTACATCAAGCTCGACGGCAATATCGGCTGCATGGTCAACGGCGCCGGGCTTGCCATGGCGACGATGGATATCATCAAGCTCTACGGCGGCACGCCGGCGAACTTCCTCGACGTCGGCGGCGGCGCCACCAAGGAGCGCGTGACCCAGGCATTCAAGATCATCCTCTCGGATGCGAATGTCGAAGGAGTGCTGGTCAACATCTTCGGCGGCATCATGCGCTGCGATGTGATCGCCGAGGGCATCGTCGCCGCGGCGCGCGAGGTCAGCCTCAACGTGCCGCTCGTCTGCCGCCTCGAAGGCACCAATGTCGAGCTCGGCAAGAAGATCCTGGCCCAGTCGGGGCTGCCGATCATCACCGGAGACAATCTGGCCGACGCCGCCGAGAAGGTGGTCAAGGCGGTGAAGGAGGCAGCCTGATGGCGGTCCTCGTCAATCGCGACACGCGCGTCATCTGCCAGGGCTTCACCGGCGCCCAGGGCACCTTCCATTCCGAGCAAGCGATCGCCTATGGCACCAGGATGGTCGGCGGCGTCACGCCCGGCAAAGGCGGCACCAAGCACCTAAACCTTCCGGTCTTCGACACCGTCGCTCAGGCGGTGGCGGAGACCAGGGCCGACGCCTCGGTGATCTACGTGCCGCCGGCCTTCGCAGCGGATGCGATCCTGGAGGCGATCGATGCCGAGATCCCGCTCGTCATCTGCATCACCGAGGGCATCCCGGTCCTCGACATGGTCAAGGTGAAGCGCGCGCTCTCGGGCTCGAAGACGCGTCTGGTCGGCCCCAACTGCCCCGGCGTGATCACGCCCGGGGAATGCAAGATCGGCATCATGCCGGGCCATATCCACAAGCCCGGCAAGATCGGCATCGTCTCGCGCTCGGGCACGCTCACCTACGAGGCGGTCGGCCAGACCACGGCTGCCGGGCTCGGCCAGACCACCTGCATCGGCATCGGCGGCGACCCTGTCAACGGCACCAACTTCATCGACTGCCTCGACATGTTCCTCGGCGACGACGCCACCCGAGGCATCATCATGATCGGCGAGATCGGCGGCACCGCCGAAGAGGACGCCGCCGACTTCCTCAAGAAGGCCAAGAAGAAAAAGCCGATGGTCGGCTTCATCGCCGGCCTGACCGCGCCCCCGGGGAGGCGCATGGGCCACGCCGGTGCGATCATCTCCGGCGGCAAGGGGGGCGCCGGAGACAAGATCGAGGCGATGCGTTCGGCCGGCATCCGGGTCACGGAGTCGCCCGCGGCGCTCGGCTCCACCATGGTCGAGGTCTTGAAGGGGGCCTGACGACCACCCCAGCTCTAGGGAGCGCGTCGGCCGCCTGGCCGGTCGCGTCGAGGACGAGATGGCACGCGGATTAGAGACGACCTTCCTCAGCGGCGCGAACGCGCCGTTCATCGCCGAGATGCATGCTCGCTACCTCGACGACCCGAATTCGGTCGACGAGAGCTGGCGGACGCTGTTCGCCGAGCTGACGGACGACTCGGACGCGGTGCTCTCCGAGGTCGAGGGTGCCTCCTGGAAACGGCGCTCGAGCCGCATCATCGGCAACGGCCATGACATGGCGGCGGCTGGCGTCATCAAGAAGGGCGCCAGCGAGAGCGAGGTCCGCGCTGCCGCCGTCGATTCTTTCCGCGCGCTGATGCTGATCAGGGCGTATCGCGAGCGCGGCCACCTCGCCGCGAACCTCGATCCGCTCGGGCTTGAGAAGCCGAAATATCACCCGGAGCTCGACCCCGCGACCTACGGCTTCGGCGACGCCGATTTCGACCGCCCGATCTTCGTCGCCGGTCAGCTCGGCTTTGAAGCCGCGCCGTTGAAGCAGATTCTGGCTGCCGCGCAGGCGACGTATTGCGGCAATGTCGGCGTCGAATACATGCACATCACCGATCCGGCGCGTCGCGCCTGGATCCAGGAACGCATCGAGGGCGAGCGCAACCACACCGACTTCACGCCCAGGGGCAAGAAGGCGATCCTCGGCCGCATGATCGCGGCCGAGACCTTCGAGCGCTTCTGCGGCGTCAAATGGGTCGGCACCAAGCGTTTCGGCCTCGACGGCGGCGAGGCGCTGATTCCGGGCCTAGAGCAGATCCTGAAGCGCGGCGGCCAGCTCGGCCTCAAGGATGTCGTGATCGGCATGCCGCATCGCGGTCGCCTCAACGTGCTCACCAACTTCATGAGCAAGCCGTTCAAGGCGCTTTTCTCCGAGTTTCAGGGCAACCCGGCGAACCCCGAGGAGGTGCAGGGCTCGGGCGACGTCAAGTACCACATGGGCACCTCTTCGGACCGCGAGTTCGACGGCAACGTCGTGCACCTGTCGCTGACCGCCAACCCCTCGCATCTCGAGGCGGTCAATCCGGTGGTCGAAGGTAAGGCGCGGGCGAAGCAGCAGCAGCTCGGCGACAAGGACCGCAAGCTGGTTCTGCCGCTGCTCCTCCATGGCGACGCCGCCTTTGCCGGCCAGGGCCTGGTGCCGGAGACGCTGATGCTCTCGGAGCTCAAGGGATATAAGACCGGCGGCACCGTCCACTTCATCGTCAACAACCAGATCGGCTTCACCACGGCGCCGAGCTACTCGCGCTCTTCGCCCTACCCTTCCGACGTCGCTCGGATGATCGACTGCCCGATCTTCCATGTGAACGGAGACGACCCGGAATCCGTGGTGCATGTCTCGCGCATCGCCATCGAGTACCGCCAGCAATTCGGCTCCGACGTCGTCATCGATATGTTCTGCTACCGGCGCTTCGGTCACAACGAGTCCGACGAGCCGATGTTCACCCAGCCGCTGATGTACAAGAAGATCGCGACGCACCCGACCTCGCGCGAGATCTACGAGAAGCGGCTGATCGATGAAGGCGTGGTCAGCAAGGACGAGGCCGAAGGCATGAACGCGGAATTCCGCGCAATGCTTGAGGCCGAGTTCCAGGCGGCGTCCTCCTATCGCCCGAACAAGGCGGATTGGCTCGAAGGCAAGTGGCTCGGCCTCGGCCTTGCCGCCAACGACGACCGCCGCGGCGACACTGCGGTCGAGATGGCGGCTCTGAAAGAGGTCGGAGCGGCGCTCTCGCGCGTCCCCGAAGGCTTCATCGTCAACTCGAAGCTCGTGCGCCAGCTCGAAGCCAAGAAGAAGATGATCGAGTCCGGAGAGGGTATTGATTGGGCGACGGGCGAAGCCCTGGCCTTTGGCACGCTCGTGACCGAGGGCGTGCCGGTCCGGCTTTCGGGCCAGGACTCGGGCCGCGGCACCTTCAGCCATCGCCACGCCGTGCTGGTCGACCAGAAGACCGAGCAGCGCTTCATCCCGCTCAACAACATCCGCGAAGGCCAGGCGACCTTCGAAGTGCATGACAGCCCGCTTTCGGAACAGGCTGTCCTCGGCTTCGAGTATGGCTATTCGCTTGCCGATCCGAACTCGCTCGTCCTTTGGGAAGCGCAGTTCGGCGATTTCGTCAACGGCGCGCAGATCATCATCGACCAGTTCATCGCCGCCGGCGAGATCAAGTGGCTGCGTATGTCAGGTCTCGTGATGCTGCTGCCTCACGGCTATGAGGGTGCCGGGCCCGAGCACTCGTCGGCACGTCTCGAGCGCTTTCTCCAGCTCTGCGGCGAGGACAATCTGCAGGTCGTCAACTGCACGACGCCGGCCAACTACTTCCATGCCCTCCGGCGCCAGCTGCGCCGGCCCTATCGCAAGCCGCTGATCGTCATGTCGCCGAAATCGCTGCTCCGGCACAAGATGGTGATCTCCAAGCTATCGGAGATGGGGCCTGGCTCGACCTTCCATCGCCTTCTCTGGGACGACGGCGAGGTGGTCGCTGACGAGAAGATCAAGCGCGTCGTGTTGTGCTCGGGCAAGATCTACTACGACCTCTACGCCGAGCGCGAGAAGCGCGGCATCAAGGACGTCTACCTGATGCGGCTCGAGCAGCTCTACCCGTTCCCCTTCAACGCGTTGACCAAGGAGCTGAAGCGCTTCCCCAGGGCGGATGTCACGTGGTGCCAGGAGGAACCGGAGAACGCCGGCGCCTGGTTCTTCGTCGACCGCCGCATCGAGCAGTGCATCGGCGAAGCCGGGCTCAAGGCGACGCGCCCGAGCTACGCCGGCCGCCCCGCGGCGGCGGCGACCGCAACCGGCCTCCTCCGACGGCACAATCGCGAGGAAGCGGACGTCCTTAACCAAGCGCTTATGCTTAAGGCCTAGAGAAGCCAGAGAACCGAGAGGCGACCATGGCGACCGAGATCAAGGTACCCGCGCTGGGCGAATCCGTGACCGAGGCGACCGTCGCCAAATGGCTCAAGAACGTCGGTGACGCCGTCTCTCGCGACGAGCCGGTGGTCGAGCTCGAGACCGACAAGGTCACGCTCGAGGTCAACGCGAGCGCCTCGGGCACGCTCGGCGATATCGTCGCGCCGGCCAGCGCCACGGTCGAGGTCGGCGGTCTGCTCGGCACGATCAATGAAGGCGCCGGCGGCGGCGCGACGAAGCCGGCGGCCAGGCCCGCAGCGGCTGCACCCGCTCCGGCGGCAAAGCCTGCTGCCGCGGCGCAGCCGCTGTCGCCGTCCGTGCGCAAGATGGTCGAGGAGACCAAGGTCGATTCCGGGAAGATTGCCGGCACCGGCAAGGACGGGCGCCTGACCAAGGGCGACGTGATGGCGGCGCTCGAGTCGAAGCTGACGGCGCCGGCAGCCCCCGCTGCTCTGCACAAGCCGCGCGAGCTCGGGTCGCGCGAAGAGCGCGTGCGCATGACGCGGCTTCGCAAGCGCATCGCCGAACGGCTCAAGCAGGCGCAGAACACCGCGGCCATGCTCACCACCTTCAACGAGGTGGACATGACCCATGTCATGGCGTTGCGCGAATCCTACAAGGAGCAATTCGAGAAGCGCCACGGCGTGAAGCTCGGCTTCATGAGCTTCTTCGTAAAGGCCTGCCTGGCCGGCTTGAAGGAGCTGCCGGCGGTCAATGCCGAAATCGACGGCGACGACATCATCTACAAGAACCACTACGACATCGGCGTCGCCGTCGGCACCGAGCAAGGCCTCGTCGTGCCGGTGGTGCGCGATGCCGACCAGATGGGCTTCGCCGAAATCGAGAAGACCATCAACGCGCTCGGCAAGAAAGCCCGCGATGGCAAGCTCTCGATCGAGGATCTCAGCGGCGGCACCTTCACCATCTCGAATGGCGGCGTTTACGGCTCGCTGCTGTCGACGCCCATCCTCAACCCGCCGCAGTCCGGCATCCTCGGCATGCACAAGATCCAGCAGCGGCCGATGGCGATCGGCGGCAAGGTCGAGGTCAGGCCGATGATGTATCTCGCCCTCTCCTACGACCACCGGATCATCGACGGCCGCGAGGCCGTGACCTTCCTGGTGCGCGTCAAGGAAGCGATCGAGGACCCGCAGCGTCTCCTGCTCGAGGTCTGATCGATGGCCCAGTCTTTCGACATCGTCGTCATCGGCTCGGGGCCGGGCGGCTACGTCTGCGCCATCCGCGCCGCCCAGCTCGGCATGAAGGTCGCCTGCGTCGAGAAGCGCGAGACGCTCGGCGGCACTTGCCTCAATGTCGGCTGCATCCCCTCGAAGGCCCTGCTTGTCGCCTCCGAGAAGTTCCACGAGGCCCAGCACGAGCTCGGCAATTTCGGCGTCCAGGTGAAGGAGGTCGGGCTCGACCTCCAGAAGATGCTCGGTCACAAGGACAAGGTGGTCGAGGCGACGGTCAAGGGCGTCGGCTTCCTGTTCAAGAAGAACAAGATCACGCATGTCGCCGGCACCGGAAAGATCGCGGCGCCGGGCAAGGTCGAGGTGGCGCTGAACACCGGCGGCAGCGAGACGCTGGAAGCCAGGCACATCATCATCGCCACCGGCTCCGAGGTGATGCCGCTCAAGGGTATCGAGATCGACGAGAAGCAGATCGTCTCCTCGACCGGCGCGCTGGTGCTGGCGAAGGTGCCGAGGACCATGGTGGTGATCGGCGGCGGCTATATCGGGCTCGAGCTCGGATCGGTCTGGCAGCGCCTGGGATCGAAGGTGACGGTGGTCGAGTTCCTCGACCGCATCACGCCCGGGATGGACGGCGAGGTCTCCAAGCAGTTCCAGCGAATCCTCGGCAAGCAGGGGCTCACCTTCAAGCTTTCGACCAAGGTGACCTCGGCGAAAGCGGACAAGAAGGGTGTGACGCTGACGCTCGAGCCCGCTGCCGGCGGCGCCTCCGAGGCGATGGAAGCTGAGGTCGTTCTGGTCTCGGTCGGCCGGCGTCCGTTCACGCAAGGCCTCGGCCTCGAAGCGGTCGGTGTCGCCCTCGACGAGAAGGGCCGGGTCAAGACCGACAAGCACTTCCAGACCAACGTCAAAGGCATCCACGCGATCGGCGACGTGATCGCCGGGCCGATGCTTGCGCATAAGGCCGAGGACGAAGGCATCGCGCTCGCCGAGATCCTCGCCGGCCAGGCGGGGCATGTGAACTACGACGTGATCCCCGGCATCGTCTATACGTGGCCGGAGGTCGCCTCGGTCGGCAAGACCGAGGAGGAGCTGAAGGCCGCCGGCATCGACTACAGGGCCGGCAAGTTCCCCTTCACGGCCAATGCGCGCGCCCGCGCCAACGGCATGACCGACGGCTTCGTCAAGATCTTGGCGGATGCGAAGACCGACCGCGTGCTCGGCGTGCACATCATCGGCGGCGAGGCCGGCGGCATGATCCACGAATGCGCGGTAGCGATGGAGTTCGGCGGCTCAGCCGAGGACATCGCGCGCACCTGCCACGGCCATCCGACGGTCAACGAGACGGTCAAGGAAGCCGCGCTCGGCGTCGCCGGACGCGCGATCCATATTTAAGGCTTCAGCCGAAGATCTCGCGGATCGCGAGCCAGATGCCGGCGGCGAAAGCGCCGAGCACGGCGGCGACTAAGAGCACCGATACGATCGCGACGGCAAGACCGAGGATGACGAAGAGTCCGTCGCGACCGATCAAAGCCAATGCGAAGAGGCTGATGGCGATCGCCGGCGGCTGGTTGCCGAGCACGATCGGCATCGCCATCAGCGCAGCCATGAGGACGCAAAGCGTGCCGATCGCACGCTCCGCGGCAAAGGTCACGAGGAGGCCGAGCCGAGGCCGCACGAGCTTCTCGGCACGGTCGAGCCAGGGCAGCGCCATGTCCAGGACTCGCGCGAGCTCGGCGCGCTCGAAGGACTTGGCGCCGAGCCAGCGCGGCAGCCAGGGCCGATGGCGGCCGAGCATGAGCTGGGCCGCGATCAGGATCAGCGGGATGCCGAACACGGTCGAGATGCCGGGAATCGCCGAGATCGGCAGAGCCATCGGCAGCGACAGCAGCAGCATGGCAAGCCCATAGCCGCGGTCGCCCAGGACCTCGATCGCCTCGTCCAGCGAGAGCCTTGCGCCGCCGGCGGGATCGGTCAGCCGCTTGAGAACGGCGACGATGGTCTCGTCCGACGACCCGGCGCTCATGAGCGTGGATGCGCGGCGCGGTGGACCTCAAGGAGGCGGGTGAGGTCGACCTTGGTGTAGCGCTGGGTGGTCGCCAGGGAAGCGTGGCCCAGCAGTTCCTGGATGGCGCGGAGATCGGCGCCCTCGGCCAGCAGGTGCGTGGCAAAGCTGTGACGAAGCGCGTGCGGCGTCGCCGTCTCCGGTAGCCCGAGGCCACGACGGAGCCGGGTCACCGTGCCCTGCACCAAGCGTGGATGCAGCGGCCCGCCGCGAGCGCCAAGGAAAAGCGGCCCGTCCGGTCCCGGATTGTGGGGGCAGATCGCGACATAGGCGGCGACGATCTCGGCGACCCGCGGCAAGATCGGTACCGAGCGCAATTTCCGGCCTTTGCCGAGCACGATGAGCGAGCCGGGCTCGACCGGGGCTTCGCGGCGCGTGATCCCCAGCGCTTCGCCCAGGCGAAGTCCGGAACCGTAGAGGAGGGCGAGGACCGCGGCGTCGCGGGCGCCGTGCCAGGGCTCGGCGCCTTCGGACTCGACTGCGTCGAGAAGCTCGGAGGCCTCCGGTATCGTCAGTGCCTTCGGCACCGATTGCGGCCGCTTCGGCGTCCGGATCGAGGCGAGCCGCGCATTTTCGGCAAGCCCGCGCCTGCCGAGGAAGCGGAAGAAGTTGCGCACCACCGAGAGCGAACGCGCGACTGAAGTCTTGCTACGCCTGCGCGCCTGCTCCGCGGCGAGAAAAGCACGAAAATCCGACGGTTTGAGCTGGGCCAGGTCGGCGAGGCTGGCCTCCTGTCCGAGATGCCCGGTCAGGAAGACGATGAACCGGGCGAGGTCGCGCTCATAGGCATCGAGCGTGTGGCGGGAGGCGCGTCTTTCGTGAGCGAGCCAGGCACGCCACTCCTCGACGGCGCGGGGGACGGTCAGGCCGGAGACCTCAGCCATGCCCGAACCGAGATCTCGAGCGCGCGCGCGAGGAACGCCAGCAGCTCGGTGCCCTGGCTCGGATGGAAGGTGCTCTCGCGCCGTGAGCCGAAGGCGAGCAGCCCGACCGGGGCTTCCGCGCTCACCTTGACGCGGATCAGCGCATCGGAGCGGACGAGGCCGGCAGCACCGCCGAAGACCTCGGGCTCACCCTGCGCTTCAGGGCGTAGCCGCGTTTCGCGGCCCTCGCCGATCAGCCGGTCGATCGTGCCCGCAGGGAGCCGGGCGATGCCGACGACGTGACCCGCGGTGATCTTGGGATCTGCGGCTTCGACCGCGAAGGCGACGACATCGAGGTCGAGGATCAGCGCCAGGTCCTGGGTCACCGTGTGGACCAAATGCTCAAGGCTTGGCGCCTCGATCATCGCCAGCACGGCCGAGTGCACGCGGCCCTGGGTCTGCAGGTTGACCCGATTGGTCGCGATCAGCTTCCGCTGCGTCGTCTTCAGCCGCCCGAGCTCGCTGCGGAGCCGGTCCAGCATCACCTTTTGCAAGTCGACGACGCCCTCGCCGACCTCGCGTCCCGGCGCCATCAGCGCGGTCACTGCGTCCGGGTGGTTCAGGAGGAAGTCCGGATGCCGGCGCAGATACTCGGTGACTTCTGCGGCGTCGAGCGTTTCGTTGGGGCGGGCGGTGGACATCAGAGGATCGACTGTCCGGTCTTCTTCCAGTCGGCGAGGAAGGCAGCAAGGCCCTTGTCGGTCAGCGGATGATTGAACAGCGAACGCAGCACCGCCGGCGGCAAGGTTGCGACGTCGGCGCCGAGCTTGGCCGACTCGATGACATGGATCGGATGGCGGATCGAGGCGACCAGCACCTCGGTCTTGAACGCCGGATAGTTGCGATAGATCTGGACCACGTCGGCAATCAGGCCCATGCCATCCTGGCCGATGTCGTCGAGGCGCCCGATGAAGGGCGAGATAAAGGAAGCGCGCGCTTTGGCAGCGAGCAGCGCCTGGGCGGGAGAGAAGCAGAGCGTGACATTGACCTTGGTGCCTTCGTCGGCGAGCACCCGGCAGGTCTTGAGCCCGTCCGGCGTCAGCGGCACCTTGACCGCGACGTTCTTGGCGATCTTGGCGAGCTTGCGTCCCTCGGCCAGCATGGTCGCATGGTCGGTCGCGGTCACCTCGGCTGAAACCGGGCCCTCGACCGCGGCGCAGATCTCGGCGATGACGTCGAGCATCTTGCGGCCGCTCTTCTGGATGAGCGATGGATTGGTGGTGACGCCGTCGAGGAGGCCGGTCGCGGCCAGCTCCCGGATCTCGGCGATGTCGGCGGTATCGACGAAGAACTTCATCAGCGGCCTCGGAATCTAGTGTGAAATCTACCTCATGATGGCCGACGACGCCAGCATACAAGCCATTGGGGGTGGCGCGCGCGTTTCCGTTCTCCTGCCGCTGCCCCTTGCCGGTCCCTATGACTATCTGGTGCCCGAGGGGATGACCCTCCGGCGGGGTGAGTTCGTCGTCGTGCCGCTGGGCCCGCGCGAGCTCCTCGGCGTCGTCTGGGGCAAGGGCACGGAGGATGTCGACGAGGCGAAGCTGAAGCCTGTGGTCGAGCGTCTGGAAGAGGCGCCCTCTCTACCCGAGGCGGTTCTCGGTTTCGTCGACTGGGTGGCGACCTACACCCTCTCGCCGCCTGGGGCTGTGCTGCGGATGGCGATGAGCGTGCCGGCGGCCCTCATGCCACCGAGGCCTGCCATTGGATACCGCTTCGCCCGCATGCCGGAGCCCGGAGAGCGTGTGACACCGCAACGCCGGCGGGTGACTGAGCTCCTCGCCGGGGGCGTCGCCTGGCTTCCATCCGACCTGGCGCGCGAGGCCGGGGTCGGAGCCGGCGTCCTCAAGGCGATGGAGAAGGATGGGCTGATCGAGCGCGTCGAGCTTCCGTCGGCACCGCCCTTTGAAGCGCCGGATGTCGATCGCCCGGGTCGCATCCTCTCCGACGATCAGGCGGCAGCCGCGGCCGAGCTGCGCCAGCGCCTCGCCGAGGGTGTATTTTCCGTGACGCTCCTCGACGGCGTCACCGGCAGCGGCAAGACCGAGGTCTATTTCGAGGCGGTCGCCGAGTGCGTTCGCCGCGGTCGCCAGGCGCTGGTGCTGCTGCCTGAGATCGCGCTGTCGGCAGAATGGCTCGGTCGCTTTGAAACGCGCTTCGGCATGCGGCCGGCGGTCTGGCATTCGGATCTGACCCAGACCGAGCGCCGCACCGCCTGGCGTGCGATTGCCGAGGGCAAGGCGCCGGTTGTGGTCGGAGCCCGTTCGGCGCTGTTCCTGCCTTACCCCGATCTCGGCCTCATCGTCGTCGATGAGGAGCACGATCCGGCCTTCAAGCAGGAGGACGGGGTCCACTATCACGCCCGCGACATGGCCGTGGTGCGCGCCCGGCTCGGGCGCTTCCCGATCGTGCTTTCCTCGGCGACGCCGTCGCTGGAAAGCCATGTGAATGAGACGACCGGCCGATATCGCCGCCTGCATCTGCCCGATCGCCACGCCGGCGCGCAGCTGCCTGAGATCCGCGCCATCGATCTACGCCGCGAAAAGCCGGCCTCGCAGCGCTTCCTGAGTCCGCCGCTGGTGCAGGCCCTGGCCGAGACCCTGGCGGCGGGCGAGCAGTCGCTGCTGTTCCTCAATCGACGCGGCTATGCGCCGCTCACCCTGTGCCGAGGCTGCGGCAACCGGCTCGCCTGCCCGAACTGCTCGACCTGGCTGGTCGAGCATCGTCTCGCCGGACGGCTGCAATGCCATCACTGCGGCCACTCAGCGCGCCGACCGTCCGTGTGCGCCTCCTGCGGCGCCGAGGACGCCTTCGCCGCCTGCGGCCCCGGGGTCGAGCGGCTGGCCGAAGAACTGCTTGCGGTCCTTCCCGAGGCGCGCTTCGCCGTGATGACCAGCGATACGATCGGCGGTCCGGCCCAGGCCGAGGAGCTGGTGCGCTCGATCCGCGATGGCGAGGTCGATGTCGTGATCGGCACGCAGATGGTGGCCAAGGGCCACAACTTTCCGAAGCTGACCTTGGTCGGCGTCGTCGATGCCGATCTCGGCCTCGAAGGGGGGGACCTCAGGGCGGCGGAACGCACCTATCAGCTCCTCCATCAGGTTGCCGGCCGCGCCGGCCGGCATGTGCGTCCTGGGCGCGTCTTGCTGCAGACCTGGCAGCCGGAAAATCGCGTGATGGCCGCGCTCGCATCCGGCGATCGCGACCGCTTCCTTGCGGTCGAGGCGGCCGAGCGCGAGGCTGCCGGCATGCCGCCTTATGGGCGCCTTGTCGGCCTCGTGATCTCAAGCCATGACCAGCAGGTGGCCGATACGGTGGCGCGTGCGCTCGCCAAGTCGGCGCCGCGCGGCGAGGGTATCCAGGTCCTGGGGCCGGCGCCGGCGCCCCTGGCTCTGCTACGCGGCCGGCATCGTCGCCGGCTGCTGCTCAAGGCCGATCGTGCGACGCGCGTGCAGCCGATCGTCGCCGAGTGGCTCGCGCGGGTGAAGATACCGGGAACGGCGCGCGTCCAGGTCGACGTCGACCCCTACAGCTTTCTTTAGGTGTCCTGCTTCACATCGGCGACCTCGCCGCCTGAGATCCGCACCAGCTCGCCGGGGCTCAGGCGGAACACCGCGTTCGGCGTGCCGGCCGCGGCCCAGATCGGATCGAGCGCGAGCAGATCGCGATCGATCAGCACGATCGACGGCTGCGCATGGCCGAGCGGCGCCACGCCGCCGATCGCATAGCCGGTGCGCTCGCGCACATAGTCGGCATCGGCCCGGCCGATCTTCTGGCCGATCGCGGCCTTGATCTTCTTCTCGTCGATCCGGTTGACGCCGGATGCAACGACCAGGACGGGCCGCCCGCTCGCGGCCTTGAATACGAGCGACTTCGCGATCTGGGCCAGCGCGCAGCCGATCGCGGCGGCGGCCTCGGCGGAGCTTCGGGTCGATTCTGGAAATTCCACGACCCGACGGGCCATGCCCTGCGCGGCAAGCAGGTCCTCGACGCGCTGGGCGGCAGGCTTTAGGGGCATGCAGGACTCCCGGTTCGACGGCGGCGCGTGTGTATACGCATTCCCAGGATCTGACTAGATTGGCGTCGTCGCAGGGAGGCAAGGCGGCGTGAAGCTCAATCTGGGATGCGGCGGCTCCAGGCTCGAGGGCTGGATCAATGTCGATCGCGAGGCCGTTCTGAACCCGGATCAGGTCTGCGACCTCGAGCAGACGCCGTGGCCCTGGCCCGACTCATCGGTCGATGAGATTCTTCTCATTCATGTGCTCGAGCATCTGGGAGAGCGAAGCAGCACCTTCCTTGCCATCGTCAAGGAACTCTATCGAGTCTGTCGGCCCGACGCGAAGATCACGATCGAGGTTCCGCATCCGCGCCACGACAGCTTCCTCTCGGACCCGACGCATGTGCGGCCGATCCTGCCGTCGATGCTGGCGTTGTTCGACCAGGCGCTGAATCGCGAATGGCTTGCGAAGAAGCTGTCCAACACCCCGCTCGGGCTGATCCTCGGTGTCGACTTCCGGGTCGAAAGCTATAGCCACCTTCCGGCGGAGCCGTGGCGAAGTCTCATAGCCGCAGGCAAGGTCGACCAGCAGACGGTCGAGGAAGCCTACAGCCGATACAACAACGTCGTTGAGACGGTGACCGTGATCTGGCGCGCGGTAAAGCCGGGGCGCGGATGACCGCGGGTGGAATGCCGTCGGAGAAGCTCGCGGCAGCGGTGTGCGATGGAGACCGCCGCGCGCTGGCGCAGGCGCTGACCCTGGTCGAGTCGACCCGGACCGATCACCGGGCCCAGGCCGATGCTCTGCTGCGTCAGCTCCTGCCGGCGACGGGGCGGGCCACGCGGATTGGCGTCTCGGGTGCGCCGGGTGTCGGCAAGTCCACCTTCATCGAGGCCTTCGGCCTTCACCTCGCCGGCGAAGGGCGCAAGGTGGCGGTCCTCGCGGTCGATCCGTCCTCCGAGATTTCCGGCGGCTCGATCCTCGGCGACAAGACGCGGATGGAGCGGCTATCGCGCCATCCCAATGCCTTCATTCGGCCCTCACCTTCCGGCGGCGCGCTCGGCGGCGTCGCCCGGCGAAGCCGGGAGACGCTGATGGTGATGGAAGCCGCAGGCTACGACGTGGCGCTGATCGAGACCGTCGGTGTCGGTCAATCGGAGACCGCCGTCGCCGAGATGACCGACAGTTTCCTCCTGCTGCTGGCGCCCGCCGGCGGCGATGAGCTGCAGGGGATCAAGAAGGGCGTCATCGAGCTTGCCGACCTGCTGGTGGTCACCAAGGCGGACGGGGAGCTCAAGCCGGCGGCAGAACGAGCCCGAGCCGACTACGTCGCGGCGCTGGCGATCCTCGGGGCCGGTTCGAGCTGGCGGCCGGCGGTGCTGACCTGCTCTGCCGTAACCGGCCAGGGCGTCGCCGAGGTCTGGCGGGAGGTTCTTCGGCATCGCGAAGCCCTCGGTCCTGCCGGCCTGGCGGCGAAGCGGGCGGCGCAGTCGAAGCGCTGGATGTGGCGTGAGGTCGAGGAGGGGCTGATCGCGGCGCTGCGCGCGGATACTGAGGTGGCGGCGCGGCTGGGCGCCCTCGAGCTGGCCGTGACCGCGGGCCGAGCCACCCCCGGCGAGGCGGCCGAAGAGCTCCTCAGGGCCTTCCGGCCGGGTGCTTGACGACCCGGGAGGGGCCGGGTACAACCCGCGGCCTCGACGCCGGGTGCAAACCCGGCATTTCACCTTGTTTTCGTTCGGGTCCGAGCCATGGCAAGACGCTGCGACATCACCGGCAAGGGCGTTTTGGTTGGCCACAATGTCAGCCACGCCAACAACAAGACCAAGCGGCGCTTCCTGCCGAACCTGCAGGAGGTGACGCTGCTCTCCGATCTGCTCGGCCAGTCGGTGCGGCTGCGCGTGACCGCGCACGGGCTGCGCACGATCGAGCACAATGGCGGTCTCGACCGGTATCTGCTGTCGACGCGCGACGCCAAGCTGCCCGAGGATGTGAAGCGTCTTAAGCGGCGAATTCTCAAGGCTCAGGCGGCCAAGGCCGCCTGATCGCTCGCGCCGTCGCTCTTCGTTCGCGGGCGCCCTCGGGCGCCCGTTCTCGTTTTAGGGCTTGTGCGCCGCGTATTTCTCGATCGCCATCGCCAGGCTCTGGTCGATCTGCGCGCCGAGCGGTCCGCCATCGCCCTTGATGCCATTCTTCACCACCAGCGTCATGACGTCGACATGCGCCTTGATGAGCGCGAGCTGGTGGGCGTTGGGGCTGGTGAGGCCGTCGGTGAACTTGAACAGCGAGCTCGCGAATTTGGTGAGCAGAGGATAGCCGAAGGTGGCGCCTTCGCCGCGGATCTCGTGCACGATCAGGTTGATGCCGGTGATCGCCTGGTCGCGGCGATCGGGATCGGTCGCCGCCTGGTTGGCGAGCCCGACCAGCTTGTCGAGATCGGCCTTCACGCGGTCGGGATACGAGGCCCCGACCTCGGCGATACGATCCTCCGCCTTCTTGAGCAGAGCCTCGTCGACCTTTCCCGGAACGCCCGGACGGCCGCCCAGCCGCTCCAGCATCGTATTGCGAGGACGAATCAACTGCGGCTTCTCGGACATGGCGGTACCTTCAGCTCGGCGACGTCTTGCGTCGGTCCGGGAAATTGATGGGAATGCTCTTGCGCCGCCGGTCAGGGCCGAAATAGGTGGAGCAGGCGACGAGCGGGCGCGGGTTCTCGATCACCGACAATAGTCGACGAACGAGATTAACCCGGCCTATTCACGGGCGAGCATGATTTGAATTGCGGCGATGGAAGGCGATCAGATGGCATGCTTTGTCGTTGCGCCTTTTTCATCGCGGGTTGGTTTGTCGGGTGTCGGGTTATTGGTTTGGGATTGAGGGAACGGGTGTTTTCGGGGCATCGGCCCCGTCGGTCATGGAGCGGCGGGTCGAAGCGCGCCGGCGAGCAAGCGGATGAGAGCGGCATCCGGGCAAACGGCGGC
>VGEN01000105.1 GCA_016869285.1 Alphaproteobacteria bacterium | reverse complement strand
TCGAGAGAAAGTCTCTGCTGACCAAGATCAGCAAGCTACCGCGTTCGACCGCTCGCGCTACACGAGCGGCAACCGTGCGCCGTCTCAAGCCGGTCAGCGACTTCGTGCACACCATCACCTTCGACAACGGAAAGGAGTTCGCTGCACATCAGGATATCGCCCGTGCGCTGAAGACAGAGATCTTCTTCGCAACGCCGTACCATGCGTGGGAGCGCGGCGTGAATGAAAATACCAACGGCCTCATTCGCGACTTCTTCCCAAAGGGTACAGACTTCTCTACGATCTCCGATGCCGAGGTGGCCAAGGTCGAACGTTTGCTCAACACAAGACCTCGGAAATCTCTCGGCTTCCGTTCACCGCAAGAGGTTTTCGACTCCCTCGCTGGCTCCTAAATCTCTATGCACTGGCGAGTTGAATCCGCGTTTTTTTGATCTACGTCGTTTGTTGTTCCATCGCTCATAGGGAAATGCATGCCGAAGGTAAATACGAAGAGAGAGTTGGATCGCAAAATCCAGCTGTCGGAAGAGCGTCAGCGGCGCCTGGAGAAGGACATCCGGCGGGAGAAGGAGTAGCAGAAGAAGTTGTCGGAAAAGGTGAAGAACGCCCCGGCGCGCCAAGCTCTGAAAATTAACTAAGCCTCGACCAGACCGTCTGTCCTGGCCAGCCGACTCAGATGGTGCTCGGCCGGGCCGAACAGCGTGTCGATCATGGTCATGCGCTTGAAGTAGTGACCGACCTTGTATTCGTTGGTCATGCCGATACCGCCATGGAGCTGGATCGCCTGCTGGCCGACCAGCTTACCGGAGCGGCCGATCTGCACCTTGGCCGCCGCCATCGCCTTCTGCCGCTCGGCGGCATCCTCCTCGCTCGCCATCATCGTGGCGAACATCGCCATGCTGCGCGCCTGCTCGAGCGCAACCAGCATGTCGACGGCGCGATGCTGAAGGACCTGGAAGCTGCCGATCGTGGTGCCGAACTGCTTTCGCGTTTTCAGGTACTCGACCGTCATCTCGTGCATCACGGCCATGACGCCGACAGACTCGGCGGCGAGCGCGGCGATCGCCTCGTCGACGACGCGCTCGATCGCCGGCAGCGCGTGTCCGGGCCCTCCGAGCGCGGCATCGGCGCTGAGCTTGACCGACGAGAAGCCGATCTCGGCCGCCCGCAATCCGTCTGCGGTCGGATAGCCGCGGCGCGTCACCCCCGAGGCGTTGCTGTCGACGAGGAAGAGGCCGATCCCTTCGCGGTCGCGGCGCTTGCCGGAAACCCGTGCACTGACGATCAGCTTGTCGGCGGAGTCGCCGTGCAGCACAACGCCCTTCTCGCCGTCGAGCGCCCAGCCGGTCCCATCCTTCTTCGCTGTCGTCGCGACGTCGGCGAGCTCGTAGCGCGCCTGACGCTCACCGTGGGCGAAGGCGAGGATCAGGCTGCCATCGGCGATCCTTGGCACCAGCGCCGATTTCTGCGCTTCGCTTCCGGCATGGCGGATGAGACCGCCGCCGAGGACCACCGCCGCCAGATAGGGTTCGAGCGCAAGCGCGCGGCCGAAGGCCTCCATCGCCACCATGGTCTCGACCGGCCCGGCGCCGAGGCCGCCATGGCGCTCCTCGAACGGAAGCCCGAGCAGGCCAAGCTCGGCATAGCGCGCCCAGAGCGCGCGGCTCCAACCATCAGCTTCGCTCTGATGCTTCTGACGCTGCTCGAAGGAGCCGCGATCGGCAAGGAGCCGCCCGAGGCTGTCCTTGAGGAGCTGCTGCTCCTCGGAAAGATCGAAATCCACGTTGGCTCAGAGTCCCAGGATGGCCTTGGCGATGATGTTCTTCTGGATCTCGTTGGATCCACCATAGATCGAGGTCTTGCGCCAGTTGAAGTAGGTCGGTGCGACCGTGCCGGCCCAGTCGGGACCGATCGGCGGCTCGTTGGAGAACTCGTCCGGCTCTTCCGGCGCCGGCATCGCATAGGGGCCGACCAGCTCGAGGGCAAGCTCGGTCACCGCCTGCTGGATCTCCGAGCCTTTGATCTTGAGGATCGAAGAGGCCGGGTCGGGCCTCTTGTCCTTGCGGTTGCGCTCGGCGGCGACGACGCGAAGCTGCGTCATTTCCAGTGCCTTGAGCTCGACCTCGACCTGGGCGATGCGCTCGCGGAAGCGCTCATCCTCGATCATCGGGCGGTCGCCGTCGCGCTCCAGCGCCGCCAACTGCTTCAGCCGCCGGATGCGCTCCTTGGAGACGCCGACGCGGGCGATGCCGACACGCTCGTTGCCGAGCAGGAACTTGGCGTAGTCCCAGCCCTTGTTCTCCTCGCCGACCAGGTTTTCGACCGGAACGCGGACATCGTCGAAGAAGACCTCGTTGATCTCGCGCCCGCCGTCGATGGTGACGATCGGGCGGACGGTGACGCCCTTCGATTTCATGTCGATCAAGAGGAAGGAGATGCCTTCCTGCTTCTTTGCCTGCGTGTTGGTGCGGACCAGGCAGAAGATCCAGTCGGCGTACTGCGCCAGCGTCGTCCAGGTCTTCTGGCCGTTGACGACGTAGTGATCGCCGTCCCGCCTGGCCGAGGTGCGGAGCGAGGCGAGGTCTGAACCGGAACCGGGCTCCGAGAAGCCCTGGCACCACCAGTCGTCGATGTTGGCGATGCGCGGCAGGAAGTGGCGCTTCTGCTTCTCGTTGCCGAAGGCGATCAGCACCGGGCCCAGCATGTTGACGCCGAACTGCAGCGGCGGCGGAGCGGGGGCCTGCTGCATCTCGTCCATGAAGAGGTATTGCTGCGTCGGCGACCAGCCGGTGCCGCCCCACTCGACCGGCCAATGCGGCGTCGCCCAGCCGCGCTTGTGCAGGATGCGCTGCCAGGCGACGAGATCCTCCTTCGCCAGGGAGCGGCTTTCCCTCATCTTGCGGCGGACGACCTCCGGCACCGAGGCCTTGAAGAAGGCGCGGACCTCGTCGCGGAAGGCGATCTCTTCCGGGGTGAAGCGTAGATCCATGTCTATGCCCCTTTGCTCGCCTGTTTGCTGGCTTCCTCGTCGACCAGGGTCTTCTTCGACAGCTTGCCGACCGCGGTCTTCGGCAGCGCCTCGCGGATCTCGAGCATGGTCGGCATCTCATGCTTGCCGATCTTGTCGGCGAGGAACTGGCGAAGCTCATCGATGGTGAAGGGAGGTGTACCGGCCTTGAGCTTGAGGAAGGCCTTGGCCGACTGGCCGCGATAGGCGTCGGGGATGCCGATCACGACGACCTCCTCGACCGCGGGATGCTCGTAGATCGCTTCCTCGATGATGCGCGGATAGACGTTGAAGCCGCCGGAGAGGATCATGTCCTTCTTGCGGTCGACCAGGAAGAAGTAGCCGCGCTCGTCCATGTAGCCGATGTCGCCGGTGAGGAAGAATCCGTCGACGAAGGCCGCCTTGGTCTCCTCCGGCCTTTTCCAGTACCCCGCCATCACGTTTGGCCCCTTGATGCGGAATTCGCCCTTCTCGTTGGGGCCGAGGATGCGGCGCGGATCTTCGAGCGCGACCACCTGCATGACGATGCCGGGAAGCGGCATGCCGATCGAGCCCGGCTTGTAGTCGCCCTTGATCGGCAGGTTGGTGCCGGCGGGCGCGGTCTCGGTCATGCCCCAGCCGCCGCCGACCTTGTAGCCGGTAATCTTCTCGAATTTCTGCTCGACCTCGATCGGCAAGGAGGCGCCGCCGCAAGTAACCATGCGAAGGGAAGAGAGGTCGCGCTTGCCGATCTCGGGGTGCTGCAGGAGCGCGATGTACATGGTCGGCACGCCCAGCATCAGCGTCGCCTTCTTCTCGGCGATGTCCTTCAGCGTCGTATCCGCATCGAAGCGCGTGCGGATCAGGATCTCGTTCCCGAGCGCGACATGGCGGATCAGGATCGCGGTCAGCGCGTAGATGTGGAAGAAGGGGAGGACGGCAACGACCTTGTCCTCGGCCTCGCGCAGCGCGTCCTGGCCCTCGGCCCAGATGTTGTAGGTCGAGATCGCGGCGGTGAAGTTCGCATGAGTCAGCATGGCGCCCTTGGGGCTGCCGGTGGTGCCGCCGGTGTACTGAAGCGCCGCCAGATCCTCGGGCAGGACCTCCGGCCACTCGGTGGCTGGCACCTCGCCGTTCATCAGCTCGGCCAGCGTCATCGCGCCGGGTGGGGGAGGCGGCATCGGCTGAGGCAACGGCCCCCAGGCCGCCTGCTCGGCGACAATCAGCTTGTCGACGAGGCCGGCGGCGGCGAGCTTTTGCGCATTGCCAAGGAGCTGCGGGAAGTCGGGCACAACGAGGGTACGTGCGCCGCTGTCGGTGAGCTTATGCGCAAGCTCGCGCTCGGCGTCGAGCGGGCTTAGGTGCACGACATGGCCGCCAGTCCTAAGCGCGCCTAAGAAGCAGATTGGATGGTCCGGCGTGTTCGGCAGATAGAGCGCGATGCCGGTGCCCTTCCTTATGCCGAGCTTCATGAACCCGGCGGCGGCGCGCGAGACCTGCTGGTCAAGCTCGGCGAAGGTGATCTGGCGGTCGCGATACTCGATCGCCGAGCGGTTGCCGTGGCGTGCGACCGAGCTTTCGAACAGCGCGTTGATGGTCGTGGTCGCGATCGGCGTGTCCCAGCGTACGCCGGGAGGATAGGAGGCTTCCCAGGGATAAGGCCGGTTCATGCCAAGCCGAAGCCGCGGCCCTCGCGGGCGAGTCGGTCGAGCACCGGTGCCGGATTGAGCGAGGCATCTCCGCTCTTGCGCGCCTGCTCGGCGAGCCAGTCGCGGATCTTCTTCAGGCCCACCTGGTCGGCGTAGTGCATCGGGCCGCCGCGCCAGACCGGCCAGCCATAGCCGTAGACCCAGATGACGTCGATGTCGCCCGGCCGCTGGGCGATGCCTTCCTCTAGGATTTTCGCGCCCTCGTTGATCATCGGGTAGTTGAGGCGCTCGATGATCTCTTCCTGGCCGATGCTGCGGCGCTTGATGCCCAGCTTCTCCGAAGCCTCGACGATGATCTTCTCGACCTCGGGATCGGGGATGGGCTTCCGCTTGTCCGCTTCGTCGTAGCGATAATAGCCCCTGCCGTTCTTCTGGCCGTAGCGGCCGGCGTCGGTGATCGCATCCGCGACCGCCGCACGCACGCCGCGCGCGCGGCGCGCGCGCATGCCGATGTCGAGGCCGGCCAGATCGGAGACCGCGAGCGGTCCCATGGCGAAACCGAAGGAGGTGGCGGCGGCGTCGATCTCGTGCGGAAGCGCGCCCTCCAGCAGAAGCTGCTCGGTCGCCTTCAGGCGCTGGCCGAGCATGCGGTTGCCGACAAAGCCGTCGCAGACGCCGACGATCACCGGGACCTTGCCGATCTTGCGCCCGACGGCGATCGCGGTCGCCAGCGTCGCTTGCGACGTTGCCTTGCCGCGGACGATTTCGAGCAGCTTCATCACATTCGCCGGGCTGAAGAAGTGCATGCCGAGCACCTCGCCCGGCCGCTTCGTCTGGGAGGCGATCTCGTTGATGTCGAGATAGGAGGTGTTGCTTGCCAGCACGGCGCCGGGCTTGGCGATGCGGTCGAGCTTGGCGAAGATCTCCTTCTTGATCTCCATTTCCTCGAACACCGCTTCGATCGCGATGTCGGCGCCGGCGGCCTTCGCGATGTCGAGAGTCGGCGAGATCAGGCTCATGCGCCGGTCGATCTCGGCCTGCGGCGTGCGGCCGCTGCGCTTGTAGTTGGCGAGGATGGTGTCGAGGCCGCGTTTCAAGGCCGCATCCGTGGTCTCGATCAGCGTCACCGGGATGCCGGCATTGGCAAACGACATGGTGATGCCGCCGCCCATGGTGCCGGCGCCGACAACCGCGGCCGAGGCGACCGGCTTCGCCTGAGTATCGGCCGGCATGTCTGCGACCTTGGCGGCGTTGCGCTCGGCGAAGAAGACGTGGCGCTGCGCTTTGGACTCGTCGCTTTCGACCAGCTCCTTGAACAGCTCGTACTCGCGCTTGAGGCCCTGGTCGAAGGGAAGCTCGATCGCCGCCTTGATCGCCTCGATGCAGGCCGAGACTGCGCGCAGCACGCGGCCCTTGCCGGTCAGCGCGGCGGCGGCCTTGTCGAGGTCGGCCTTGTCGCCGGGCACGGATTTGTCGCGCGCGCGTGGTAGCTCGCCCGAGGCGGCGAGATGCTCGGCGCGTACCGCAGCAGCATCGAGCGGATCGCCGGAGGTGACCTCGTCGACGAGGCCGGCGGTGCGCGCGTCCTCAGCGGGCATCATGTCGCCGGAGGTGATCATCTTCAGCGCCTTTTCGGCACCGATCAGTCGCGGCACGCGCTGGGTGCCGCCAGCGCCCGGCAGGATGCCGAGCTTGATCTCGGGCAGGCCCAGCCGCGCATCTTTGGCCGCGACCCGCGCGTGGCAGGCGAGCGCAAGCTCGAGCCCGCCGCCGAGCGTCGTGCCGTGGATGGCCGCGACCACCGGCTTCCGGCTCGCCTCGATCGTGCCGATCAGGTCATGGAGATTCGGAGACTGGATCGGCTTGCCGAACTCCGTGATGTCGGCGCCGGCCGAGAAGCAGCGCCCGTAGCCGACCAGGACGACGGCGCGAACATTTGCGTCCGTCTCGGCCTCTTTAAGGGCCGAGGCGATGCCGAGCCGAAGCCCCTGCCCCAGCGCGTTGACCGGCGGATTGTCGAAACGAATGACAGCGACCGAGCCCTTCCGGTCGGTCGTTACGTAGGTCTTGGACACGCGCGGCGTCTCCCTGCCCCTAAGTTCCGCATTGCGAAATTGCGTTTCGCAGATTTGACGCGGATCGTAGGGTGGAGTGTACTCATCTGTAAATCCCTCCGGACGAGAGGGAGAGGCTGGGCAGGGAATGACCACGGGCAGCACCGAGTGGCTGGCGCGTGCGCGCGAGGCGGGTAGCTCCGCCGGATCGCCGACGCGCGATCGTCAGTTCGTCGAGTCCCTGGCGCGCGGGCTCGAGGTGTTGCGCGCTTTTGCGCCGAACCACGCGCTCCTCGGCAACCAGGAGATCGCGCGGGCGACGGGACTTCCGAAACCGACGGTCTCGCGCCTGACCTATACTCTGACCAAGCTCGGCTACCTCACATACTCCGATCGCCTCGGCAAGTATCAGCTCGGCGCTCCGGCGCTGGCGCTGGGCTACGCGGTCCTCTCGAACATGGGCATGCGGCAGGTAGCGCGCCCCTATATGCAGGAACTGGCCGACTATTCCGGCGCCTCGGTCGCGATGGGCAGCCGAGACCGGCTCAGCCTGATCTACATCGAATACTGCCGCAGCAACGCCGCGGTGACGCTGCGCCTGGACCTCGGCTCGCGCGTGCCGATCGCCACGACCTCGATGGGACGCGCGTTGCTGGCCGCGTTGCCGGCAGGCGAGCGCGCGCATCTGATGGAGTTCATCGCCAGGCGCGAGCCGGAGCGCTGGCCGCAGATCCGCGCCGGCATCGAGCGCGGTCTCGATGACTATGCCAGGCGCGGATTCACCATGTCGATCGGCGACTGGAAGGCCGACGTAAACGCCGTCGGCGTCCCGCTGATCCCGGCCGATGGCTCGCCGATCGTCGCGTTCAATTGCGGCGCACCCTCTTTCCAGCTTTCGAAGGATCGGCTGGAAAACGACATCGGCCCGCGCCTGGTCAATCTCGTGCGCAGCGTGGAGGGGCTGCTCGGTCACGCATAGTCGAGAGAAAGCAGAAGAAAGACTTCGGGAGGACGCGTCTTGCAAGGAGCATCCGGGTCGATGAGCGAGGCATCCCGGCCCATGGCGGGATTGGCAAGGGATGACGGGAGGCCGCTGCTCGCGGTGAGCGACGTCGTCGTCCGCTTCGGCGGCATCGTCGCGCTCGACGGCATTACCTTCGACCTGCCGGCGGGGCGCATTCTCGGCTTGATCGGCCCAAACGGTGCCGGAAAGACGACGCTGTTCAATTGCCTGAGCCGTCTCTACACGCCGGTTTCCGGCGACATCAGCTTTGAAGGCGAGTCGATCCTTCGCCGTCCGCCGCATCGGATCGCCGAGATCGGCATCGGCCGCACCTTCCAGAACCTGGCGCTGTTCAAAGGCATGACGGTTGTCGACAACGTGCTGGTAGGCGGCCACACGCGGACGCGGAGCGACTTCTTCAGCGATGCACTCGGCCTGCCGGCGGTGCGCGATCGCGATCGCGGACTCCATCACGATGCCAAGGAGATCATCGACTATCTGGGGCTCGGTCCGCTGGCGCGGCTCCCCGTCGCAGGCCTCCCTTTCGGCACGCAGAAGCGGGTCGAGCTAGCCCGTGCACTGGTGATGCGTCCGAAGCTGTTGCTGCTCGACGAGCCCGCCGGTGGGCTCAACCACGAGGAGGTGGCGGAGCTCGGCCGCCTGATCCGACGGATCCGCGACGATCACGGCATCACTATTTTGCTGGTCGAGCATCACATGGGGCTGGTGATGTCGGTCTCCGATATCGTCGTGGCGCTCAATTTCGGCCGCAAGATCTGCGAAGGGGCGCCGTCGGCGGTGCAGCAGGACCCGGCGGTGATCGCGGCCTATCTCGGGACGGCGAAGACATGAGCGCCAACCTCTCCGTCCGCGGTCTCAAGGCCTATTACGGGCTGACGCGCGCCCTGCATGGGCTCGACCTCGACCTCAAGGAGGGCGGCATCACCGCGCTGCTCGGTGCCAACGGCGCCGGCAAGACCACCGTGCTCCGCGCCATCTGCGGCATGATCCGGATCGAGGGCGAGATCCGGCTTGATGGCAGGCCGATCGCCGGGCTCTCGGTCGAGGACGTTGTCCGCCTCCGCGTCGCCCATGTGCCCGAAGGCCGTGGCACCTTTGTCCGGCTCACGGTCGAGGAAAACCTTTTCCTCGGCGCCATGATCCGCACCGACCGCGCCGAGATCGTGCAGGACATCGAGCGCGTTTATTCGCATTTCCCGCGGCTGAAGGAGCGCCGGCATCAGCAGGCGGGGACCCTGAGCGGCGGCGAGCAGCAGATGCTCGCCGTCGGGCGCGCCTTGATGCTGCGGCCACGCATCATGCTGCTGGACGAACCCTCTTTCGGCCTGGCGCCGATGCTGGTCGCCGAAGTGTTCGAGATCCTGAAAGCGGTCAACAAGGCCGACCGGGTCAGCGTGCTCCTGGTGGAGCAGAACGCTTCGCTGGCGCTGGCGCTCGCCGACCGCGCCTATCTGATCGAGACCGGCCGCATCGTCATGTCCGGCACGACCGCCGAGATCGGCGCCGACGAGAGCATCCGTCGCGCCTATCTCGGGTACTGAGGGGAAGGGGAGGGAATGGAGCTCTTTCTGCATCAGCTCCTGGCGGGGATCGCCACCGGCGGCATCTATGCCTGCATGGCGCTCGCCGTGGTGATGATCTACCAGTCGATCGACCACTTCAACTTCGCCCAGGGCGAGATGGCGATGTTTTCGACATATATCGCCTGGCAGCTGCTGGCCTGGGGCTTCCCCTACTGGATCGCGTTCATCCTCACCATCGTCATCTCCTTCATCGGCGGCGTCGTGATCGAGCGCGGCCTGTTCAAGCCGATCCGCAACGCCCCGGTCTTGAGCCACATCATCGTCTTCATCGCGATGTTCTCGATCCTGAACAGCCTTGCCGGCTTCACCTGGGAATACACGATCAAGAGCTTCCCCAGCCCGTTCCCGGCGCAGCCGCTGTTCAACAACCGCCTGATCGGTGCGCATGATCTTGGCATGATCGCGATCACGCTGATCCTGCTGGTTCTGCTCTATGTGCTCTTCCGCCACACAAGGCTCGGGCTTGCGATGCGCGCCGCCGCGGCCAATCCGGACTCGGCCAGGCTTGTCGGCATCCGCGTCGGCTGGATGGTGGCGCTCGGGTGGGGGCTTGCCGCGGCGATCGGCGCAGTCGCCGGCATGATGATCGCGCCAGTCGTCTTCCTCGAGCCCAACATGATGCTGGGCATCCTGCTCTACGGGCTTGCCGGCGCCGTCGTCGGCGGCCTGACCAGCCCGGTCGGCGCCGTGCTCGGTGGCTTCGCCGTAGGCATCGTCGAGAACCTGGCCGGCACCTTCGTGCCCGTGGTTGGCAAGGAGCTCAAGCTCACCATCGCGCTGGTGCTGATCGTCGCCGTCCTCATGGTCAAGCCGTCGGGCCTGTTCGGCCGGGCGGCCGTGAGCCGGGTCTAGCGCCATGGCCGTCCGCGAAGACATCGCCGAGACCGCCGTCGCCGCGACACCGCGCTTCGGCGGCCTCACCGTGCCGGCCTGGCAGCGCTTGATCACGATCGCCGCGCTGCTGGTCGCGCTCGCGCTTCCGCTCTTCCTCAAGAACTTCCACGTGTTCCAGCTGACGCTGGTCATGATCTATTCGATCGCGATCCTGGGCCTCAATCTCCTGACCGGGATCAACGGCCAGTTCTCGCTCGGGCACAGTGCCTTCTACGCGATCGGCGCCTATACCACGGCGGTCCTGATGGATCGCTTCGGTGTGCCGTACTTCCTGACGCTGCCGGCCGCCGGCATCGTCTGCCTCGTCGCCGGCTTCCTCTTCGGCCTGCCGGCGCTCAGGCTCGAGGGCCTCTACCTAGCGCTCGCCACCTTTGCGCTCGCCGTCGCGACGCCGCAGCTTCTCAAGCTCTCGATCTTCGAGCACTGGACCGGCGGCGTGCAGGGCATCGTCATCATCAAGCCGGACGCGCCTTTCGGCCTGCCGCTCAGCCAGGACAGGTGGCTGTACTACTTCACGTTGGCGATCCTCGTCCTGATGTTCGCAGCGGCGATGCGCCTGGTCGGAAGCCGTACCGGCCGCGCGCTCAAGGCCATCCGCGACAATCCGCTGGCGGCCAAAGCGATGGGCGTCGACACCGCGCTCTACAAGTCGCTCGCCTTCGGCGTCAGCGCCCTCTACACCGGGGTCGCGGGCTCGCTCGGCGCGATCGTGGTGCAGTTCGTCGCCCCCGACAGCTTCACCTTCTTTCTCGCCGTCAGCTTCCTGGTCGGCCTCGTAGTCGGCGGCGTCGGCTGGATCCCGGGCGCGCTGATCGGCGGCATCTTCATCATGTACATCCCCAATCTCGCCGAGCAGGTCTCCAAGGGCCTGGCTTGGGCGGTCTACGGAGTCATCCTGATCCTGGTCATCTACGTGATGCCGACCGGAGCGGCTGGCTTCGTTCGTCTGGTGGCGGGGCGTCTTAACCGTCTCATGTCGTCAAACCGGTAACCAAGGAGGAAACCATGACTAAAAGGCGAACCCTGCTGACGATGGCGGCGGCCTTGGCCGGCGCTGCGCTCATCTCGTCGCCATCGCTTGCGCAGAAGAAATACGATCCGGGTGCGAGCGACACCGAGATCAAGATCGGCAACATCAACCCGTACAGCGGCCCGGCCTCCGCCTACGGCATGATCGGCAAGACCATCGACGCCTACTTCAAGAAGATCAATGCCGAGGGCGGCGTCAACGGCCGCAAGATCACCTTCATCAGCTATGACGACGGCTACAGCCCGCCGAAGACAGTCGAGCAGGCGCGAAAGCTGGTCGAGAGCGACGAGGTGCTGCTGGTCTTCCAGTCGCTGGGCACGCCCGGCAACACCGCGATCCAGAAATACATGAACGCGAAGAAGGTGCCGCAACTCTTCGTCGCCACCGGCGCTACCCAATTCGGCAATCCCAAGGAATATCCGTGGACCATGGGCTGGCAGCCGAACTACCAGAGCGAAGGCCGGATCTACGCCAAGTACATCCTCGACAAGCATCCCAACGGCAAGATCGGCATCCTCTATCAGAACGACGACTACGGTAAGGACTACGTCAAGGGGCTGAAGGACGGACTCGGGGCTAAGGCCGCCTCGATGATCATCTCCGAGCTGCCCTACGAGGTCGCCGATCCGACCGTCGACTCGCAGATCGTCGCGCTCAAGGCGAAGGGCGCCGACGTCTTCTTCAATGTTGCGACGCCGAAGTTCGCCGCCCAGGCGATCCGCAAGGCGGCGGAGATCGGCTGGAAGCCCCTCCATCTCCTCAACAGCGTCTCCGGCTCCGTCGGCTCGGTCCTAAGGCCGGCCGGGCTCGAGGCCTCGAAGGATCTGATCACGACCAACTACATCAAGGACGCGACCGATCCGACCTGGAAGGACGACGCCGCGCTGAAGGAGTGGGCCGCCTTCATGGACAAGTACTTCCCCGACGGCGACAAGACCTCGAGCTTCACGGTCTACGGCTATGCCGTCGCCCAGACCCTGGTCCAGGTGCTGAAGCAATCCGGCAACGAGCTGACGCGTGAGAACATCATGAAGCAGGCGGCCAACCTTAAGAACTTCGAGCTCGGCGTTCTGTTGCCTGGCATCAAGATCAACAGCGGGCCGAGCGACTTCTACCCGATCGAGCAGATGCAGATGCAGAAGTTCAACGGCACGAGCTGGGAGCTGTTCGGCCCGGTCATGTCGGGCGAGATCGGCAGCTGACCTGATATGTGTGGCGGCGCGGGAGAGAGATCTCCCGCGCCGTTTCTTTTCTGCAGTCGACAAGCGAGCAAACCATGAAAGAAGCCGTCATCGTCTCCGCCGCCCGCACCCCGATCGGCAGGGCCTATCGCGGCGCCTTCAACGACACCCATGGCGCGGCGATGGGCGGTCATGTCATCCGGCACGCGGTTCAGCGTGCCGGCATCGATCCCGGCGAGGTCGAGGACGTGATCCTGGGCTGCGCCATGCCCGAGGGCGCCACCGGCGGCAACATCGCGCGCCAGGCGGCCATCGCCGGCGGGCTCAGGACGACCGCGGCGGGGGCGACGATCAACCGCTTCTGCTCTTCCGGCCTCCAGGCGATCGCCTCGGCCGCGCAGCGCGTCGTCGTCGACGGCGTGCCGGTCACGGTCGCCGGCGGACTCGAATCCATCAGCCTCGTGCAGAACGACCACCGGAACAAGTTCCGGGTCCAGGACGAGTGGATTCTTGCCAACAAGCCGGCGATTTATATGAGCATGCTCGAGACCGCGGAGGTCGTCGCCGCACGCTACAAGATCTCGCGCGACGCGCAGGACGCGTTCTCGCTCGAAAGCCAGCGCCGCACGGCAGCCGCCCAGCAGGCGGGCCGCTTCGACCGGGAGATCGTGCCGATGGAGTCGGTGAAGCTCGTCACCGACAAGGCGACCGGCACGATCTCGCGCGAGAACGCCCGCCTCACCCGCGATGAAGGCAACCGCCCCGACACCACGCCGGAGGGCTTGGCGCAGCTCAAGCCCGTGCTTGGCGACGACAAGACCGTCACTGCCGGCAACGCCTCGCAGCTCTCCGACGGCGCTGCCGCCTGCGTCGTCATGGATGCCAGGCTTGCCGAGAAGCGCGGCCTCGAGCCGCTCGGCATCTTCCGGGCTCTCGCCGTCGCCGGCTGCGAGCCTGACGAGATGGGCATCGGCCCGGTCTTCGCCGTGCCCCGCCTGCTCGAACGTGCCGGGCTCAAGGTCCAGGATATCGACCTCTGGGAGATCAACGAGGCCTTCGCCGTTCAGGTCCTCTACTGCCGCGATCGCCTCGACATCGACCCCGAGAAGTTCAATGTCGATGGCGGCGCGATCGCGATCGGGCATCCCTACGGCATGAGCGGGGCGCGCATGACCCAGCACGCGCTGATCGAAGGCAAGCGGCGCGGCGCGAAGCGCGTCGTCGTCGGCATGTGCGTCGGCGGCGGCATGGGCGCCGCGGCGCTGTTCGAGGTCGCCTGAACCACGCCGCTTCGCGAACTCTCTCCCCCGAGGAGCGGGCTCAAGACTAAGCTACGGCCAGCTTCATCGTCAGGCTGGAAGGCCTTCTCTTGTGCTAGAACCGGCGCCGCCGGTTACGGCACCATCCTTTCGATCGTATCCAAGAGACAAGGGCGGACATGCGCCAGCACAAGATCGCAGCCATTCCCGGCGACGGCATCGGCCAGGAAGTCATTGCCGCCGGCCTCGAGGTTCTCGAACTCTGCGCCAAGCGCGACGGCGGCTTCCGTTTCGACGTGACCTCCTTCGACTGGGGCTCGGACTACTACAAGAGGCACGGCATGATGATGCCGGCCGACGGGCTCGATCGGCTGAAGCCCTTCGACTCGATCTACTTCGGCGCCGTCGGTGCGCCCGACGTGCCGGATCACATAACCCTGTGGGGGCTGCGCCTGGCGATCTGCCAGCCCTTCGACCAATACGCCAATGTGCGCCCGACCCGCATTCTGCCCGGCATCGAAAGCCCGCTGAGGAATGCCAGGCCCGGCGATCTCGACTGGGTCATCGTGCGCGAGAACTCCGAAGGCGAGTATGCCGGGCAGGGCGGGCGCTCGCACAAGGGCTTGCCCGAGGAGATCGCGACCGAAGTCTCGATCTTCACCCGCGCCGGTGTCGCGCGGATCATGCGCTTCGCCTTTGCGCTCGCGCGCTCGCGGCCGCGGAAGCTGCTGACTGTCGTCACCAAATCGAATGCGCAGCGCCACGGCATGGTGCTGTGGGACGAGATCGCGGCCGAGGTGGCCGCCGAGTTTCCGGATGTGCGCTGGGATAAGATGCTTGTCGACGCCATGACCATGCGGATGACGCTCAGGCCGCAGTCGATCGACACGGTGGTCGCAACCAATCTGCACGCCGACATTCTCTCGGACCTGGCGGCGGCGCTGGCCGGGTCGCTCGGCATTGCGCCGACCGCGAACCTCAACCCGGAGCGCAAGTTTCCCTCGATGTTCGAGCCGATCCACGGCTCGGCCTTCGACATCGCCGGCAAGGGCATCGCCAATCCGGTCGGCACCTTCTGGTCCGGCGTGATGATGCTCGAGCATCTCGGCGAGGCTGCCGCTGCCGGCCGCCTGATGCGCGCGATCGAGCGCGTGACCGCCGACAAGGCGCTGCATACGCCGGATCTCGGCGGCAAGGCAACGACGCGTCAGGTCACGGACGCGATGCGCACGGCGCTGCTCGGCGACAATCTTTGACCGTGCCGCATCGCATCGCACGTATTGCCGGTCCGGACGATGCAGGGCCGGTCGCCGAGCTGCTGCGCGCGATGGATCGCCACTATCGGCCCGACGCGGCGCTGCCGTCGCCGCCCGAGTACGAGCGGATGGTCGCGTCGACCATCTCGGGCCGGGAGGGAACGCGCTTCGTCCTCTGCCTCTCCGGCGAGGGTAAGCCGCTCGGCATCGGCTGCTTCGCGGTGCTGCGCCCGGGGCGCGACATCAAGGGGCTGGTCTACGTCAAGGACCTGTTCGTCAAGGAGGAGGCGCGGGGGCAGGGGATCGGCACCGAGATCATGCGCTTCCTCGCCCGCTTCTGCCTGGATCGCGGCATCGGCCGCATCGACCTCGGAACGGATGCGAGCAACGAAGGGGCGCAACGCCTCTGTGCAGCGCTCGGCGGCGAGGCTGCCGACAAGGTGAGCTACGCGTTCTGGACCGACGCCCTGAAGCGGATCGCTGCCGTCCCCTAAGGCCAGGGATCCTGGCTCGGCCCCATGCCGGCGCGGCGGAAATAGTCCTCGAAATTGGTGCCGGGCCCGACGAGCCCATGCAGCAGCTTGGTGATCTGGAACTTGCGCGCGGGAATGGGGAAGGGCGGGCCGGTGGTCTGCGTCGGCTCGGGCAGCACGCAGCGCCAGCCATCGACCCACACCATCGTCTCGCGAAAGACCAGCGCGCCGTTATAGAAGAAGTCGAGGAAGCAGGACTGCGCGCGCTTGTCGGGGAAGCGCTGCGACCAGGCGCTCGCGTAGTTCCGATCCTGCACCAACCCGAAGCACATATTGATGCCTATGTCCTTCGCATAGGTCATCACCACGTTGTGCTCGTGCAGCTCGAAGTCGACGATGCGGTTGGGGCCACCGCGTACGGGCACGACCCGATAGTGGAAGGTCGGCGATTTGTGCACGCGCCAATCGGCGGGCGCGCTGCCCGCCACCAGGACGACGTACTCCTCCAGGCGCATCAGTCGTTGTCGGCGTCGGGCGTCGGATCGATGTGGCCGGCAAGCGCGGTGGCGCGGCCAGCCTCGGTCAGCTTGCAGACCAGCCAGTCGGGCTTGATCGGGTTGTCGAACCAGGGCTCAGCCCATCCCTGGTCGATGCAGGCCTTGATCGTGCGCGGATTGATGCGCTGGCCGTCGACATCGAACAGCGGCAGCTTGCCGCCCGGCTGGTCGAGGCCGCGCGTGAGCCAGGACATCTGGGCGGCGGTCGGCCGCGGCGTCTGGCGCTCGAAATTAACCACCGTCAGCGTCGCATCGCGTCGCCGTGCCATCCCGTTCCCCCGATCAATCCCGCCCCTGACCGATCCCCCACCGAACCATGAACCTGGGTCCCGGTCAACGCCCGGCTGCGTCGAGGAAGGGCGCAACGACTTGCTGCGTCTCCTTGCTCGGGATCACCGGCACGATCTCGAAGCTCATCATCCCCTCGGCGCGCAGGATCCACTGCTGCAGCAGCGTGAGGTCATCGCACTCCATGAGCTGAAAGCAGCGGTCGAAATTCGGCTCGACCCAGCTATCGATGTATTTGATAACGTACAGAATCTTTCGCACTTTCGGGAATGGTGGCTTCTTCTAGAGTGAAGGAGCAAACGATGAGCAGTGAGACTGTGATGGGCCAGGTGATCCAGATCGACGAGGCTCGGATCAGGGATCATCTGGGAGAGATGGTGCGCGGCACGGTCGAGGAGACGCTGAATGCACTCCTTGAGTCTGAGGCCGACCGTCTGTGCGGTGCGGGTCGCTATGAGCGCAGCG
Source organism: Alphaproteobacteria bacterium (assembly GCA_016869285.1). Taxonomy (GTDB): domain Bacteria; phylum Pseudomonadota; class Alphaproteobacteria; order SHVZ01; family SHVZ01; genus SHVZ01. The sequence goes on along the minus strand of VGEN01000105.1, from coordinate 80 downwards.
AAGCGCGGCAGGACAGGCGAGCCGGCAGCTACGATCGGACGCTGCAGACCAAGGCGGGAGACGTCAATCTCAAGATACCG
>VGEN01000104.1 GCA_016869285.1 Alphaproteobacteria bacterium | reverse complement strand
CCTCGGTCCACGGATCGGTGTTGTTGAGCTGGATGTGCTCGACCGAGCCCGACAGGTTGATGACGACCTTGCCCTTGCCGCCCTGCTCGAGCCGGAGCAGCACCTCGTCCTCGACCTGCATGTTCCAAGCGAAGTCGTATTCTCCGGTCTGCAGCACGGCGCGGGCCGCCGAAACCGCATCGCCGCCGCCCTTCATCTCGATCGAATCGAAATAGGGCCGGTTCGGCATGTGGTAGTTCATGTTGATCTCGCCGGCGACGAGGTCGCCCGGCTTGAAGTCCTTGAACTTGTACGGGCCGGTGCCGACCGGCTTGAGGTTGGTCGGGGCGTCGCGCGACTTGGCGCCGGTGAATTGCTCGAACAGGTGCTTCGGGATGATCATCCCCTGGCCGCCGACGAAGGCGGCAGCCCAGAAGGGCTGCGGCGCCGGGAACAGGATGCGGACCGTGTGCTGGTCGACCTTCTCGACCTTGATGTCCTTGTAGGCGCCGGCGGTGATCGCCGCGGTGGCGGGATCCTTCGCGTATTCCCAGTTGAATACGACGTCATCGGCGGTGAACGGCTTGCCGTCGTGCCACTGCACGCCCTGCTTCAGCTTCCATGTCACGGTCTTGCCGTCGGCGGAGAGGCCGCCGTTCTGCCGGCTCGGAACCTCGGCGGCAAGAATCGGAATGACGTTGCCGTCCGGATCGAACGAGGCGAGCGGCTCGTAGAAGATGCGCGAGCCGTCCTGGTCCTTGGTGCCGGTGGCGAAGTGCGGGTTAAGGAGCGTAGCGCCCTGCCACCATAGAACCTTGAGCGGGCCGCCGCCGCCGCGCTTGGTCGGCTTGTAGGTGCTCGCGGGCTGCGCCATCGCGACGCCGCTATAGGCAAGAAGGTGCGCAGCGACCGGTGCGGTCAGGCCCACGGCCACCATCTGGCGGACGAAGTCCCGCCTCGAGAGGCGTCCGCGCTTGACTTGATTGATCAGACCTTTGAGTTCCCGTTCGTCCATCGTCGGCCTCCACTGAAATGATTGGACCGTCCCCTCATTAGCCCGGGGAAACGTTTCCGATACCCATAGCAGAAGCAAGTCGGCGGGCCGCCGTCAATGTGCATGTGCGGCGGAGCGGTGCTTCGTTAACGAAAAGCCGTTTCGGATCAGAAATCTAGCCAAAAGCAGGCCTTGCGGATGCCGCCAGACGACGGCCGCGCCGCTCATGGGAGCATGAGGACAATCGGGATCGAGGCGCGCCACGGACCTGCCATCGCGCCGGCGGCCGGCGCGCGATCGCAACAATGTGCGGTAGCGTTGCCGTATTGTCCTTAACACGCGTGACCTGGCGTTGCGGATCGAGAGCCGCGGCAAGGCGCACCTCAAACGTCTCCATCACCCTCTCCGCTCAGGCTGCACAATCCGCTCGCGGTGCAGGAGGTAGAGCCCGCTCGCGACCAGGACGGCGATGCCGGCCAAGGCAAGGAGGTTGGGAACGTCGCCCCAAACCACATACCCCAGGAGCAGTGCCCACAGGATCGAGGTGTAGCGGAACGGCGCGACCACCGATGCTTCGGCGACGCGCATGGCGACAATGACGAAATGGTATCCGCCGATCAGGAAGAGCGACGCCAGTGCGAGCAGCAGGAGATCCGAGATCGCGATCGGCGTCCAGGCGCGAACCGCGGCTGAGACGCCGGCGACGCCGGCGACGGCCACGGCGGTTGCCAGCGTTACGAGGATGCTCGGAATCGCTTGGGCGACGCGGCGGGTCATCACGTCGCGTATGGCGCCGAGGAGGGTCGCGGCCAAAGCGACGACGGAGAACCAGTTGAAGGCCTCGCCGGAGGGTTGGACGATCATGACGACGCCGGCGAGTCCGGCACCGATCGCGCTCCAGCGCCGCCAATGAACCCGCTCGCCGAGGAACAGCACGGCCAGCACGGTGACCATCAGCGGGCCCGAGAGACCGATCGCCGACACGTTTGCCAGCGGCATGCTGAACAGCGCCCACAGAAAGGTGAAGGTGCTGGCGGCGTCGATGGCCGCACGCCAGCCGACGCGGATCATGCCGGGATGCCGAACGAAGCGAAGCGTCCAGGGCTCGGCGATCGCCAGCCAGGCGAGGATCATGGCGCTGGCGAACAGGCCCCGGATCAGCACGATCTGGTCCATCGGCAGCCGCTCGCTGATCAGCTTCACCAGCGTATCGTTGACGAGGAAGGTCGCCATGCTGAGGCACATCGCGAGGATGCCGCGGCGGGCATCCATCGGCAGCGCCGTCACGGACGGACGATCTCTCGAGATGCGTCGGCCGCCGCGGACGGTTGGAAAGTCATCCCGCGGAGGGGTAGGAGAGGCGGCGGTCGGGGTCAACCGAAACCGCTAGGACAGGCACTCCACCCGCACGGTGAAACGCTTGGCGCGGTCCCCGACATCCGCCGGCTTGGTCGCCCGCGACGAGCCGCCGGCGGTCGAGACGGAAACGCCCTGCTTTTCGAGAAAGGCGGCGGCGACCTCGCCTTTGATGGCGAAGTTGACGTTCTGCGGCACCGCGCCCCCCGTTGCAGCGCTCGCCTTCAGGGTGCTGATCGAGGCGGTGGTGACGCCGACGACGCGGCCATTCATGTCGAGCAAGGGACCGCCGCTGTTGCCGGGCTGGATCGGCGTCGAGGTCTGGAGGAATCGCTCGTCGTTGCGGAGCCCGGCAAGCGCGGTGACATTACCGATGGTGAGATTGCCGGAGGAGGCAAGCACGCCGCTGAGCGGGAAGCCGAAAGCCACGACCTGCTCTCCTTGTCGGAGGTCCTTGTCGCTCCGGAACGGCGCGACGGCACCGATCTTGTCGACCTTGAGCAAGGCCAAGTCGTCATTGCGTGAGCCCGCGAGTATCTTTGCCGTGCTCAGGCTTTCGTCCGGATGACGTACGCGCACTGACTTGCAGGCACGCACGACGTGGTCGTTGGTGAGAACATGACCCTGGTTGCTGACGGTGAAGCCGGTGCCGGTCCCGCGCAGGCGAGGCTCAGCTGAAGGCGGCGCAGGCGTTGCTGCGGCGCTTGCGGACGTGACAGCCGCCGTTTGCGGGGCGCCCTTCGTCTCGCTCGGGCGCCAAGCCTTGGCAAGCTGATCGCCTTCCTTGACCTGCTCCTTGCTCATCTCCTTGGCCAGGTCGCGCTTGGCGCCGGCAGCCTTCGGCTCCTTGGCGCTCGCCGCGAGGGACATCCACATGTAAGCCTGCAAGATGTCCTGCTGGACGCCGATGCCCTGGCGATAGAGACCGGAGAGCAGCATTTGGGCGGGCGGGAAGCCGCTGTCGGCGGCAGTTCGTGCCCATCCCGCCGCCTGAGGCTCGTCCTTGGCGACGCCTTGGCCATCGAGCAACAGCAGCGCCGACACCAGCTGCGCCGGGGTGTCACGCTGCTCGGCTGCCTTCCGATACCAAGCCGCGGCTTCCTTCGGATCCTTGGCGGCGCCATCTCCGGCGAAGTAGCACCCGCCGAGTTCCCGCTGCCCGACCGCATTGCCTTTCTCGGCGGCGGCGCGGAACCAGCGCGCTGCCTCGCTTGCGTCCTTCTTTCCGCCGACACCCTTGAGCAGCATCTGCCCTAGCAGAACCTGCGCCCGCGGATCGCCGGCTTCGGCGCCTTTTCGCGCTTCGCTCAGGGCGATGCCGAAGTCGCTTCGCGCGATGGCCGCACGCGCCTCGTCGTATCCGGCCTCGACCGGCCCGGAGAGCATCAGCAGGATGGCGCCGGCAAGCGCCGCTCGGCATCTGAGCATCGGCATTCCTCCCGTTGCGCCGCTGTCAAGAGCGTCTACTCATGATAGCAGAGAGGATCGATTCCTCGCTAGCCTCGTCAGGCTGCCGGCGGTGCCTGGAAGGGCCGGGTCGACTCGTAGGCGCGGGCGCAGCGGAGCACGGTGGCGTCGTCGTAGAGCGGGCCCACAATCTGGAGACCTACCGGCAGTCCGCCTTTGGTCAGGCCGCAGGGAATGGTCGCCGCCGGCTGTCGCGTCAGGTTGAAGGGGTAGCTGAAGGGCGTCCAGCTGGTCCAGCGCACGCCCTTGGCGTTGCCGGGTGTCTCGACGCCGGCCTCGAAAGCTGGCAGCGGCAGCGTCGGCGTCACCAGCAGGTCGTATCTGCGGTGGAACTCGGCCATCTTCTGGCCGAAGGCCTCGCGCCCCTTCACCGCTGCCTGGTACTCGGCGAGGCTGAACCGGGCGCCGGTGGCGGCGACCTCCTGCAGCCCCGGATCAATCTGGGAGCGGACCTCGGCAGGGATCGCCGACATCGCATTGGCGGCGCCGGCGAACCAGTGGACGCGGAAGATCTCCGGAACGCCCGCGACATCCGGCTCGGCCTGCTCGACCTCAGCGCCAAGCTCGGCCAGCTTGGCGACGGCAGCGGCGACCAGGATCGCGACATCCGGCTCGACACGGTTGCCGCCGAGCGTCGGCGAATAGGCGATCTTCAGGCCCTTGATGCCGTCCTCGAGGCCGATGCGCCAGTCTCGCCTGTCGTAGGGCAGCGCATAGATGTCCCGATGATCGGGCTCGCTGATCACCGTCAGCATCAGGGCTGCGTCCTCGATTGTGCGCGTCATCGGGCCGACATGCGCGACGGTGCCGAAGGGGCTCAAGGGATAGGCCGGCACACGGCCGAAGCTCTGCTTGAAGCCGAAGACGCCGGTGAAGCCGGCCGGGATGCGGATCGAGCCGCCGCCATCGGTGCCGAGATGCAACGCCCCCATGCCCATCGCCGCCGCAACCGCGGCGCCGCCCGAGGAACCGCCGGGCGTGCGCGTCAGGTCCCAGGGATTGCGGGTCACACCCGTCAGCGGGCTGTCGGTGACGCCTTTCCAGCCGAATTCCGGCGTCGTCGTCTTGCCGAGCAGCACGGCGCCGTGCTCGCGCATGCGCGCGACGGTCGGTGCGTCCTCGGTCCAGGGCTGGTCGCGCTTGATCGTGCGCGAACCGCGCAAGGTCGGCCAGCCCTTGGTCAGGAGCAGATCCTTGACCGTCGCCGGCACGCCGTCGAGAAGCCCGTTGGGTCGGCCTTCATGCCAGCGCGCTTCGGAGTCGCGTGCTTGCGCGATCGCTCCCTCCTCATCGAGCCAGCAGAGCGCGTTCAGCCGCTCGTTGTGCTTGCGGATCTCGCCCAGCGCCGCCGCGGTCGCCTCGACCGGCGACAGCGTGCCGCGCCGATAGCGCCGAAGAAGCTCGGTGGCAGGCATCAACGCGACATCGCGGCTCATGGCGGTCCCCGAGTGAACGATCAGGCGGCCAGGCGCTCGGCCAGGCGCTTGATATGGGCAATGTTCGGCCGGCGGGCGAGACGCCGCTCGACGATGGCGCGCGCCTGCTCGGTGCGCCCGGCCCGCATCAGCGCGTCCAGATGGATCTGCTCGAACAGGTCGCGCTGCGCATGGCTGCCTCCGATGCGGTGCAGGTTCGGCAGTACCTGGCCGAGAAGGTCGGCGGCTTCGTCGAAACGCCCGAGGATGTAGCTGATCAGCGCGCGCGCCGTCGGCACGGCGACCTGCTGCCACATCACCTGCTGGACCGGCTTCACCTTGCCGGCATGGGCGACAAGGCTCGTGATCAGGCGCATTGCCTCGGCGTCGCGCCCCGCCTTGGCCAAGCCGTAGAGGTAATGGAGATCGAGGAACGGATCGACATGCTCGTCGGTGCGCGGCGCGAGGTAGTTCGCGACATCGGCCCAGCGGTCGCCCACGTCGACGCCGCGGAGCTGCAGACGCGCCAGCAAGGAGACGGCGTTGACCTGATCCTGGGAATACTCCTTGAGGCGGCCCCAAACACGTTTGTCGTAGGTCTCGAGCGCGGCGGCATGGTCGTCGCGATCGAGGTGGAAGAGCGCGACGTGCCACCAATTATGCGTATACATGAAGGAGTTGCAGTTCTCCCAGGTGTCGGCGAGTCCCTGCATCCAGGCGAGGCCTTCGTCGATCCGGCCCTCGGTCTCCATCACATGAGCGACGGCGTGATGCGCCCACGGATCGCGACGATCCATGTCGACCGCCTTGCGGCCTGCGGCCTCGGCTTCCCGCAGGCGGTGACACTGCTCGTAACCGAAAGCGATCATGCCGTGGGCGAAGTGGTTCTCGGCATTGGCGGCGAGCCCGGCTTCGCCGAGCGACAGTATCCCGGCCGAGTCGCCGAGGGAGAAGGCGCGCACCTGTCCGATCTTGATCGCGGCGAGGTCGCGCGGGTACTTTTGCGCCAGCGCCTTGTGCGCGGTCATCGCCATGCCGTAGTCGCCCGCGGCCCAGGTCGAGATCGTCCAGAGGTACAGCCGCTCGCGCTCGGTCACCTGCTGCGCTGCCTCGATGCCGCGGCGGATATAGGGCTTGGCCTTGTCGGCGGCGTCGCCGGTCTCGGCGAAGAGCATCAACGCCGCCGCATGCGCCTGGGCGACGACGCAGGCGGGATCGTCCTCGGCCGCATCTAGGATCGGCTGGAAATCCATGCCGTATCCGAGGAAGGAATGGACGAAGCGGTCGATGGCGTCGACCGTTTCCGGCCGCTCGGTGGTGACGGGAAGGTCCTGGGCGTCGGTCAGCATGCGGGCGGCATTCTCGCGCGGCTTCGGCCCGGCCGGCAACCGCCCGCACGCTCAGCTTGCGCGCTTGGCGGTGGCACGAGCGATGATCCGGGCAATCGTCGGCCCCACGGCCAGGACGACGAAGAGGCGGAAGGTCTGCAGCGCCATCACGAAAGGCACGTCGACTCCGGCCGAGGCGGCGATGATCCCGACCGAATCGAGGCCGCCGGGGCTAGTGGCGAGATAGGCGCTCAAGGGATCGATGCCGAGCGCTCGGTGCAGGACATAGGCAAGGCCGCCGCAGAAGCCGATCAGCGCCGCGGTCGAAAGCGCGATCGGCACGAAGGCCCGGAGCGCGTGGAGGACCACGGTCCGCGTGAAGCTGAGCCCGACGCTCAAGCCGAGCAAGGCATAGCTGACGACGAGCAACGGCTCCGGCAGTTCGATCCGAACCAGGCCGGAGACCTGAAGGACGGTGCCGGCCGCAAGCGGGACCAGGAACCCTCCGCCCGGGATCCCGAGCCTGCGGCCGAGGAGGGCGGCGGCCACGGAGATCGCCATGGTCTCACCGAAGGCAAGCCAGTCGATCGGGTGGATCCAGGCGCGAGAAGGCGCCGGACCTTCCTGAGGATCGAGCCAGAAACCCGAGATGGCCGCCGCGGTGATCGCAACGAAGACGACACGCAGATACTGCATGAAGGCGACGTAGCGCGCGTCGTCGCCAAAGGCGCCGGCCATCAGCATCATCGGCGTCGCCGCGCCGGGCGAGGTCCCCCAGACGGCGGTCGTGCCGGGCATGATCTGCAGGCGCGTCATGATCCATCCGACGGCGCTCGAGAAAGCGAGGATCGCCGCCACCACGCCGAGGAATAGCGGCCAGCCATCGAGGAAGGTCTGCACGATGTCGGCGTCAATCGAATGCGCGATCATGCTGCCGACGACGGACTGCCCGATGAGAAACGGGTAGGCCGGCACGCGAACATTGCCGCCATTGGTTGAAACCAGGATGCCGGCGAGCAGCGGTCCGACGAGGAAGGCGGCAGGAACGCCTGCAAGATGGAACGGCACCGCGAGCGCGACGGAGAGGAGCCCGATGAGTGCCCATTGGCTCCGTGCCGGCGATCCGGTGAGGCGGCCGGGCATGGCGTCGCGAGGCTGAGTCATGCGTCTACCAGCCGATGATATCAGCCCAGTAACGCCTGAACGCCGCACCGCTCGCATCGCGCGGAATGCTGAAGGGCCGGAAGCCGGCGCCGTTGCCGTTGCCGCCATTGGTGCCGCCGATGGCGGCCCGGATTCCCCATTGCCCGGCATCGGTCGGCCCGATCATGCCGTAGCGGAGATCCGTGGCGACAACAAAGGTGTGCCCGTCGGCTTCCGAGAGCGTCCGCCACAGCACCTTGTCCATGGCGAACCACTCGAAGATCTCGGCCTCCCTGGCTCGGCGAAGAACGCCGATAGCCTCGCTCGACTCCCGCGGATAGGTCCGCCAGGCGATCGGCTTCGGATTCAGAACCGAGTAGTAGCCGACATACGCATTCTCCGGGGTCATGGCGACGACGCGCCGGAAGTAGGGCTGAAATAGGAGCGGATAGGCGCTGACGGCGGCCGGTCGTCCAAGATCGGCGGCGGCGATCCGCTCGACCTTGTCGTTGATGGCCCAGCCGATGCAGGAGTAGACGAGGACGAAAAGGAGCGCGACTCCGGCGGCGTTGCTCGCCGTCGATGGTCGGACCGCGGAGCGCGCACCGATGACGAGCGCGATAGCCAGCGTCGCCGAGTAGATCGGTTCGATGATCGGCATGGAGTCGATGGCGAAACGCGTCGTCGTCAGCGGCCAGAGCAGCTGCGTGCCGTAGCTGGTGAAAAGGTCGATCAGCGGATGCGTCAACAGGGCCAGCACGGAAAGCCAGATCCAGGCCTGCAATCTGTCGCGATCGGGGGCGAGGCGCGAGGTTCGCCGCTCGAGCCGCCAGATCGCCCATCCGATCATCGGGCCGACGACAGGACCGAAAAACAGCGAATGCGTCACGCCGCGATGGTGTTCCCATTCGGCGAAGCGATCGCCGACCCAAGCCAAGGCCACATCGGCATCGGGAATCGAGGCGATGAGGGCCCCGGCGACCAGGGCACGGCGTCCGAGTTGCCGCCGGAAGCCCGCCTGCGCGACGGTCGCGCCGAACAGCATTTGCGTGATCGAGTCCATATGGTGCCCATTTATCATGAGCGCACGGCGGAGGTCATGTCCGGCCGAGCTTTGTTGCCGATCCGAAATCTCCGTGCCTAGAATCCCGCCATCACAACTCCTGGAGGCGGGGTCATGGATCGGAGCCTGATAAATCGGCGAGCATGGCCGCTGGCCGGCGTGTTGGCGACCGCAGCAATGCTTGCAACGCTTGCTTCGCCGGCCACGGCGCAAAAGGTGCTGAAGGCGGTGCCGCATGCCGATCTGAAAGTGCTCGATACCCATGTCGGCTCGATCCAGATCACCAAGATCTATTCGCTGATGGTCTATGACCAGCTCTTCGCCTGGGACGAGAAGTGGCATGTGAAGCCGCAGATGGTCGGCGACTGGCAGGTCTCGCCCGACAAGCTGACCTATACTTTCAAGCTCCGCCCCGGCCTCAAATGGCACGACGGCACGAAGGTTACCTCGAAGGACGTGATCCCCTCGGTTCAGCGCTGGGCCAAGCGCGACCCGATGGGCCAGAAAATGATGGAGTTCACCGCCGGCTTCGAGGCGGTCGACGACGACACCTTCCGCCTCAAGCTCAAGGAGCCCTACGGCTTCGTCGAGTTCACGCTGGGCTCGGCCGGCGGCTCGCTGCCGGTGATCTATCGCGAGAAGGATGCCGCCACCGACGCTTTCACCGGCATCACCACGACGATCGGCTCCGGCCCCTTCAAGTTCAACCGCGAGGGCTGGCAGCCCGGCTCCAAGATCGTCTTCGACAAGAACACCGACTATCCGGCCAGGCCCGAGCCGGCCGACGGTCTCGCCGGCGGCAAGGTGGTCAAGGTCGACCGCATCGAGTGGACGATCATGCCCGATCCTGGCACCTCGGCCGCGGCGCTGGTGCGCGGCGAGGTCGATCTCTGGGACAACCCGCCCGGCGACCAGATCCCGGTGATCGAGAAGAGCCGGGACGTCATCGTGGCGCCGCTGACGCCCTTCGGCAATATGGGCTTCCTCCGTACCAACGCGCTCTATCCGCCCTTCAACAATCCGAAGGCGCGTCTCGCTCTCGCCTATGCCTTCGACCAGCGCGACTTCCAGCGCGCCTCGACCGGCGACGACGAGCGCTGGTGGAAAGTCTGCCATTCCTTCTTCATTTGCGGCACGCCCTACGGCACCGAGCACGGCTCGGACGCGGTAAAGAAGGTCGATCTCGCCAAAGCGAGGCAGCTCATGGCCGAGGCCGGCTACAAGGGCGAGAAGCTGATCATGATCACCACCAACGAGATCGCCGCGATCGGCGCTCTCGCCCAGGTGGCGACGGCCCGGCTCAAGGAGATCGGCGTCAATGTCGACATGCAGGTCGCCGACTGGGGATCGGTGGTCACGCGCATGACCAAGAAGGACGAGCCCGACAAGGGCGGCTGGCACATGTTCACCAGCCGCGGCACGGCCTCAACCTACCATCACCCCCTGACCAACATCACCGCGGTGATGACCTGCGACGGCAGGAACTGGAACGGCTGGCCCTGCGACGAGGAAGCGGAGAAGCTCCGGAACGCCTTCATCCGCGAGCCCGACGAGAAGAAGCGCATCGAGATCCTGAACCGGTTCCACGCGCGCCTGGTCGAGGTGCAGCCCTATGCGCTGCTCGGCAACTTCATGCCGCTCTATGCGTGGCGGAAGAACGTCGACGGCGTGGTGAAGGGCGCCATCCTCGCCTACTGGAACATCGGCAAGAGCTGATCGCCGAGACTCCTCTCCCGCCCCGGCGGGAGGGGAGTGGCCTCAACCCGTGCCGCCGACCGTGATGCCGTCCATCAGCAGCGTCGGCTGGCCGACGCCGACGGGCACGCTCTGGCCTTCCTTGCCGCATGTTCCGACGCCGCCATCCATCTTCATGTCGTTGCCGACCATGCGCACCTTCGTCATCGCATCGGGACCGCTTCCGGTCAGCATGGCGCCCTTGACCGCCGGGCCGATGCGGCCGTCCTCGATCAGATAGGCCTCGGAGGCGGCGAAGACGAACTTGCCCGAAGTGATGTCGACCTGGCCGCCGGAGAAGTCGACGGCGTAGAGGCCGCGCTTGACCGACTTGATGATCTCCTCGGGCGAGTGCGGGCCGGCCAGCATCAGCGTGTTGGTCATGCGCGGCATCGGCGAGGCGGCGAAGGATTCGCGCCTTCCGTTGCCGGTCGGCTTCATGCCCATCAGCCGAGCATTCTGCCGGTCCTGCATGTAGCCGCGCAGGATGCCGTCCTCGATCAGCAGCGTGCGGCCCGAGGGCGTACCCTCGTCGTCGACCGTGATGGAACCGCGGCGGTCCTGCAGCGTGCCGTCATCGACGACGGTAACGCCGGGCGAGGCGACGCGTTGGCCGATGCGGTCGGAGAAGGTGGACGTCTTCTTGCGGTTGAAGTCGCCCTCGAGCCCGTGGCCGACCGCCTCGTGCAGCATGACGCCGGTCCAGCCGGGGCCGAGCACGACCGGCATCTCGCCGGCGGGAGCGGCAACAGCCGTCAGATTGACGGCCGCAGCGCGGATAGCCTCGTCGACGATCGCCTGCCAGCCCTCGGGCTTCAGGTAGATATCGTAGGGGATGCGCCCGCCGCCGGATTCGGAACCCGACTCCTGGCGGTCGCCTTCGCCGAGGATCAGGCTGACCGTGAGCCTGACCATCGGCCGGATGTCGCCGACCGAATAGCCGCCCGAGCGCAGGATGCGGACGGCCTGCCAGGAGCCCGCGATCGTCGCGGAGACCTGGCGCACGCGCGGGTCCTTCTTCCGCGCATAGGCGTCGATGTCCTGCAGCAGCCTCACCTTGGTCGAGAACTCGACCTCGGCCAGCGGGTTGAAGTCGCCGTAGAGGCGCCGGTTGGTGCCCGAGGGCGGATCGGCATAGGTGCCGGCATGGCCGCGGCGGACCGCTTTCACCGTGTCGGCGGCACGGCGGATCGCCGGCTCGCTGATCTCGGAGGAATGCGCATAGCCGGCGGATTCGCCGGCGACGGCGCGCAGCCCGAAGCCCTGAGTGGTGTCGAAGCTGGCGTTCTTGAGCCGGCCGTCGTCGAAGGTCAGGCTCTCCGACTGGCGGTACTCGAAGAACAGCTCGCCGTCGTCGGTGCCCTTGAGCGCCTCGTCGACGACGCCCTGGATGCGCTTCTTGTCGAGGTCCTGGCGGCTGAAGAACAGCTCGTCGGTGGTCTGGATCGCGGACATGGGGCGGTCTCCTCAGACCTAAGAAATAGGTGGGCGGGCGGCGATCGCGCCAGGGGAGGGCGCGGCCGTCACCAGGCCAGGGTCGCCAGCGCCGCGGTCGGACGCTCGCGGTAGCTTTCGCAGAGACGATTGAGCGCCGCCGGCTCCGGCCGCGCGCCCGAAGGGATACTCATCTCGCCGGAAGGCAGGCCGGCGCAGATGAGAAGGGAGTCGATGCCGGCCTCGCGGGCGCCGGGGATGTCGGTGAGCAGCCCGTCGCCGCACATGGCGACTCGCTTGCGGTCGATGCCGTCGAGAAGCTCGAAGCAACGCTCGTAGATCTCCTTGTGCGGCTTGCCGTGATAGCGAATGTCGCCGCCGAGCTCGGCGTAGCGCTTGGCGATGCCGCCGGCGCAGACGGTGAGCCGGCCGTCCATCACTACCTCGATGTCCGGGTTGGCGCAGATCATCGGCAGCCTCCGGCGGATCGCTGCCTGCATCATCTCCTCGTAATGCGCGACCTTGTCGTCAAGCGCATTTGGGCCGGTGTTGAGCACGAGGTCGGCCGCCGCGACATCGGCCGTCAGCGTGAAGTCGGTGCCGTCGACGAGGCCGCTGAAGCGGGCAGGGCCGGTATCGATCGCGACCGTGCCGAGCTTTCGATACCAGGGGTCGGGACGATGCATGAGATGGCGATGCGTCTCTTCGCCCGAGGTGACGAGATGGTCGTAAAGATGCCGGTCGATCTTGATCGAGTCGAGGCGCTCGCGAACGATGTCGGCGCGTCTGGGAGAGTTCGATAGAACGACGATCTTTGCGCCGCGCTGCTTCAAGCGCGTCAGGCAGTCGACGACGCCCGGAAAGGCGCTGTCGCCGCCGTCATAGAGGACTCCCCACACGTCGATGATGTACGCGTCGTAGCGATCCGCGATCTCGCGGACGCCGTCGAGAATAGGAATTGTCACGTCGCCTCTGCGCTCAGTCTCGGTTCGCCGAAAAGGAAGCCCTGGCCGTAGTCGGGCCGGCAGTCGAGAATTTCGAGAAGCTGGTCCTCGGATTCGATCTTTTCAATGATCAGGTCGATGGCTGAGCGATCGAGGGCGAGCCTGAGCTCGCCCATGTCGATATCGCCGGCGCGAACCGCACCGAGCAGATGCTGGGCGTCGACCTTCAGGAACTTGAAGCCGAGCGACGCTACGTCTCCGATGTCCATGTCGAGGTTCGTCACCTGGTCGAGCGACAGCTTGTAGCCGAGATTGGCGAGCCTTCTCAGCGAGTCGCGGTGATCGAGGCCGGTGGTCAGGTCTTTCTGGCTGAACTCGAAGAACAGCCCCTGCGCCAGCTCGGGATACTCGCCGAGGAACTCCAGGAAGTCGCGAAAGAAGCTCTCGTCGGCGAGCGAGTAGCCGGAGATGTTGCAGAAGAAGCCGAGCTCGAGCTTGCCCTTGCGCGCGCGGCGCGTGAGCTGGATGCAGCGGAACAGCAGCATGTTGTCGATCGCGCCCATCAGCCCGGCGCGCTTTGCCACATCCAGGTACTGCTCGGGCAGGATCCAGCTGCCGTCCGGCGCGCGGATGCGGCTGAAGCACTCGAAGTAGCGCCGGCGGCGCTGGGGCAGGCTTACGATCGGCTGCAAGAAGAGATCGACCTTCTCCTCGTTGAGCGCGTCCCGTACGACCTCCAGCACCTGGTTGGCGGCCATCACCGGCTTCGCCGGCGCCGGCACGGCAGCCTTGCTGCTGGCCGGAGCGGCTGTCGCAGGCGTGGTTTGCTGTGCACGCTGGGCGGAGAGCTGGACCAGCAGCTTCTGCAGCACGCGCATCTCGGCGGCGACCTTCTCGCCCGAGCCGGCGGCACGCTTGTCGAGCGCCGACTGCTCTTCGGCCAGGCCCGCGAGTCGCGCCTCGACCAGGCGGAGGCGGCGCTTCACCTTGCGAAGCGAGAAGATCGGCAGGAAGGCGATCAGCAGCGCCAGCGCCGCGACCACGATCGAGACAATGAGCATCATGAAGTCTGGCGCGATGATGAAGTCTCCCGGGCGGCGCTGCGCATTCTGCCCGGCTCAGAGGGATGAGGGAAGGCCTGCACCGACAGCATCGCCAAGCGTGGCGAATCCATCGCGCTCAAGCAGCGATTCAAGCTCGTCGAGGAGGCGAGGGATCAGTCCCGGACCCTGATAGACGAGTGCGCTGTAGACCTGGACCAGCGAGGCGCCGGCGCGAATCCGCCGATAGGCATCGGCTCCCGACTCGATGCCGCCGACGCCGATCAAGAGAAGTCGTCCATCGGTCAAGCGATGGAAGTCGGCGAGCGCCGCTAGAGCAAGATCGCGCAGTGGTCGCCCGGAAAGCCCTCCCGCCTCGTCGCGATGAGCGCTCCTGAGGCTGTCGGGCCGCGAGACGGTCGTGTTCGAGACGATCAGGCCGTCGAGGCGATGTTCGAGCGCGACCTCGGCGATCGCCTGGCGCTCCTCGCCCGACAGATCGGGCGCGACCTTGACGAGGATCGGCGGCGGGTCGGCAAGGACGAGGCGATCGCGTGCCGTCTTGACCGCCTCGACCAGTTCGATCAGCGGCCCCTTCGCCTGCAGCGCGCGCAGGCCCGGTGTGTTCGGTGACGATACGTTGACGGTGAGGTAGTCGGCGAGCGGACCGAAGGTCGTGACGCCGGCGACGTAGTCGGCGACGGTATCGGTCTGATCCTTGTTCTTGCCGATGTTGACTCCGACGATTCCGCCGCCGCGATCGCGCTTGGCGAGGCGAGCCTTCGCCTCGGCGTGGCCGCGACTGTTGAAGCCCATGCGGTTGATCAGCGCCGCATCCTCGGTCAGGCGGAAGAGACGCGGTTTCGGATTCCCGATCTGCGGCTGCGGGGTCAGCGTGCCGACCTCGACGAAGCCGAAGCCCGCGGCGAGAAAGCCGGCCGGCGCCTCTGCATCCTTGTCGAGGCCGGCGGCGAGGCCGAGCGGGTTCGGGAACCGGCGGCCCCAAAGCGTCTGCGCGAGTCTGGGCCGTTCCGACGAACGTCGCGGCCCGAGACCGAGCGCCATGGCGCGAAGCGCGAGATGATGGGCGGTCTCCGGCGGCAGCCGGCGAAGCACCGCCGTTGCGAAGTCGAACGGCATGGCGCGCTCATAACAGGTTTTCGCGCCGATCGCATGGAAACCGGCGCCGGAGACGGCTATCTATGGCGCATGAGGCGCGTTCTTCTGGCACTGACCCTGCTGGCCGCCGGCTGCACGCCGATGGCCTACACGCGTCCCGGCGCGACCGCGGCGCAGGCGAAGATAGAGGAGCGCGAATGCCGGAGCCTCGCCGCGCGCGAGGCCTTCTTCGCCTATCCCTATCCCTACGACCGGCGTCACCGCCCGGCGGACGCCTTCATGGATCGCATGATGAGCAGGAGCAGCCTCACCGACTTCTGCATGCGCTCGCGTGGCTATATGCTGCAGCCGATCGCACCTACCCCTTACTGAACAGGAACAGCAGGCCCTCGACCGGCGCGTCGCCCTGACGGCGCAGCACCGCCGGCGCGGCCGCGCGCTCGGTCCATCCGCGCATCGAAGCCAACGCTCGCACATGATCCGGCGCATGTGCGTAGCGGAGGTCCGAGGTCAGGCGGTAGGTGCCGTTGCTGCTCAGCGTCTCGATCGAGAAGGCGAGCGCACCGCCCGGTGCCAGGGCGGCATCGATCGATGCGAAGGCGGGGGCGAGATCGCCGAGGTAGTTGAGCACATCCGCAGCGACGACGAGGTCGAAAGCCTGCGGGAAGGCGGCGGTCACCAGATCTGCTTCTATGAGCTCGGCATAAAGCCCACGCCGTTTCGCCTGCGCCAGCATGCCGGGCGAGAGATCGAGACCCGTCAGGCGACGCGCGAGCCGCGTCAGCGCGACACCGGCAAGACCGGTGCCGCAGCCGAGATCGAGGATCGTGAGGCTCTTCGGCGCCGGCGCCAGATGGCGTGCGATCAGCTCGGCGAGGGCTTCCGGCGTCCGGTAGTCGAGGCGGTCGACGAGGTCGCGATCGAAGTGCGGCGCGAATTTGTCGAAGAGGCCGCGCACATAGCCCGCGGGCGGGCGGTCGGGCTCGCCCTCCAGGCTGGCAAGGAGGAAGCGCGCCTCGTCCTGGCCGGAATCGACGGCGAGCGCGCGCCGGCAGGCATCGGCTGCCTCCTTCGCGTGCCCGAGCTTCCGCGCGGCGTGCGCGCGTGCGGTCCAGGCGATCGGATCGCGCTGGTCCAGGATCGAGGCACGACGCGAGGCGGCAAGCGCCGTCACCGCCTGGTCGAGGCCGATCGCTGCCGTCGCGAGGTTGCGAAAGGCGAGCGCGTCGCCGGGCCGCGCGCCGAGCGTCCGCCGGAAAGCGCCGGCGGCATCGGCGGTCAGGCCCAGCGTTGCGAGCACGGCGCCGCGGCTCAATTGGAAGGCGGCGGATTGCGGCGCGCGCTTGATCGCCTGATCGATGGCGCGCAGCCCCTCGGCCGAGCGACCTTGCTGGTGCAGCACCGCGCCGAGCAGATGATGGGCGTCCGCCATCCGGTTGTCGGATGCAACCGCTTTGCGATAGGCGCGCTCGGCTTCCTCGAAGCGCCCGAGCTGGTGCAGCGCAAGTCCTTGATTCAATAGCTGGGCCGCGGGAGTTATCCCCAGGTCGCGGGGAATGCTTGCAGCGCGGCCGGAATCTCGATTTGATTTCATAAAATTTAGGGGCTGTCCCAGATAACTACCTGAGATGACGCTTAACCCATTGTTTGATCTGGGTTAGTTGCTTGGATGGGTCACTGGTGTTGAAGCGCCACTCGCACTCCTTCAAGAATAGCCCGAAATGGGCCTTCGGGACACCGTTGAACTTGCGCATGTGGCGCTTGGCCTGGTTCCAGAAGTTCTCGATGCCGTTGATGTGATTCTGCCGATCAGCGAAGAGCTCGGAGTGATTGATCCGGAAGTGCTTGAAGTCGGATACGTCGAGCACGTTGTAGCCCTTCCAGCAATCGGAATAGAC
>VGEN01000103.1 GCA_016869285.1 Alphaproteobacteria bacterium | reverse complement strand
GCCTTGCATCCGGTCGGGTCGGGCGCTTCAGGGGACGTTCTGGGCCGCGAAAAGGCGGCCTCATATAGCACCGGCGGCTACAGGTGAAAACGCCGTCTGCCGTCGCGGCGAGGGTTTGATAGGGTCACGCCCTTGCGCCACCTTACCCGACCGGCATGACGACCTTCGATCTTTCCCGCGTCCGCGCCGACACCCCCGGTGTGGCCCAGGTGGTTCATCTCAACAATGCCGGAGCCGCATTGATGCCCGCGCCGGTTCTCGGCGCTGTCACCGCCTATCTCGGGCGTGAGGCCGCGATCGGCGGATACGAGGCGCATGCCGAGTCCGAACGGGCAATCGAGGGCAGCTACCGCAGGGCCGCGGCGCTGATCGGAGCCAGAGCGGAGGAGATTGCCTTCATCGAGAACGCGACTCGCGCCTGGGACATGGCCTTCTACGGACTCCGCTTCGGCGCCGGCGACCGCATCCTCACCGGCGCGCATGAGTATGTCAGCAACTACCTGGCCTATCTGCAGGTCGCGCAGCGCACCGGCGCGGCGATCGAAGTCATCCCGAACGACGAGAGCGGCCAGGTCTCGGTAGCGGCGCTCGAGCGCATGATCGACCGCCGGGTCAAGCTGATCGGACTCACTCATGTTCCGACCAATGGCGGCGTGGTCAATCCGGCAGCAGAAGTCGGCCGCGTCGCGCGTGCCGCCGGCATCCCCTACTTGCTCGATGCCTGCCAGTCGGTCGGCCAGATGCCGATCGATGTCCGCGCCATCGGCTGCGACATGCTCTCGACGACCGGCCGGAAGTATCTTCGCGGGCCGCGCGGCACTGGATTCCTTTTCGTCCGCTCCGACTTTTTGGAGCGCATCGACCCGCCGATGATCGACACCCATGCCGCCGCCTGGCCGGCACGGGACACCTATGTTCTCCGGCCTGATGCGCGCCGCTTCGAGAACTGGGAGACCAGCTACGCGCTCCGCCTCGGCCTCGTTGCAGCGATCGACTACGCGATGGCGGTCGGCCTTCCGACGATCTATCGACGCGTTCAGGCGCTTGCTGACGATTTCCGTCGCCGGCTCGATGCGATCCCCGGAGTCGCCACCCGCGACCTCGGCCGCGAGCGCTGCGGCATCGTCACTTTCACCGTCGACGGCAAGCCGGCCGACGAGGTGAACGCCACGCTCGCCGCCCGTCGCATCAATGTCTCGAAGACCACGGTCAACGGCACGCGCATCGACATGGAGCAGCGCGGCCTGACGGCGATGACCCGTGCCTCGGTCCACTACTACAACAGCGAGGAAGAGGTCTCCGCCGCCGCCGACGCGGTCGCCGCGATCGCCGGCGGCTAGCCTTCCCCGGCACACCAGCGGCGCCACATCTCCCGGAGCGCTGCCTCGACCGAGCGTGCGTAGGGGGCCGGCTGACACAGCGGCGAAGCCGAGACGCGGGCACGAAGCCCCGCACGGAGCGCGGCCAGCCTGCCAGAATCCGTCGCGAGCGCCCTTGCGATGCCGATATACGCATCTTCGTCGCGTGCGATCAGTTCAGGGAGACCGATGGCGGTCAGCAGGCTGGCGCCGACGCGGCCGACGAAACAGGACCCCGCCAGGGTGACGACCGGCAGCCCCATCCAAAGCGCCTCGAAGCTCGTGGTCGAGCCGTTGAACGGGAACGGATCGAGCGCGATATCGGCCATGCCGATGGCGGCGAGATGGTCGCGGGAATCCCGGCTTCCGGAGACGAGCGACAACCGCTCCGGCGAGATGCCGTGTCGCGCAAACTCGCTCACATGACGACGCTGCGTCGCCGGATCCTCGAACGCGTCGGCGAATTTGAGCGCCAGCGTGGAATCGGGCACCGCGGCGAGCACGCGACTCCAGAGAGCGATCGTCGCCGGGCTCAGCTTGGCCGGGTTGTTGGCGGAGACGAATCCGATGGTGCGGCGATCGGCCGGACGCGGCTCGACCGGCGGCGCTTCGGCTGGTGGCGTCTGTAAGTAGAAACAGGGAAGGCGCACAAGCCGCTCGACGAAGGGTTCGCCGCTGTCAGGCGGATGGAGGACAGCGTCGGTCAGCCAATAGCCGATCTCCGCCATGCCGGAGGTGCCAAGATCATGCGCGCTGACCATGATCGGCGCGGGCCGGAAAGTTGCGATGCGCGGCCGGTTGTCGCCGGTGTGGCCGCCGAGCACGACCAGGATGTCGACCCGATCCTTGCGGATGGTCTCGGCGACGCTGCCGTCGTCGGCAAGAGCGAGGTCGCGCCACAGATCGGCATGGCCGCGCAGCCGCGCAGTGACGGCATCGGCGGTTGGGGTGACGGAGTACATCGCGACCTCGACGGCCGATCGGTCGTGATGACCGATTAGGCCTTCGATATTGCGCGCCACCGGGCTCGCGCGGAGATCCGCCGACAGATAGCCAAGCCTCAAGCGCCGATCCGGATCTCTCGCTGTCACCGGCGGCGAGGGCGGCATGACCGGCCGGTGGCGTCGGCCCCAACCGATCGCCTCGGCGGCCCTCATCCGGTTGCCTCGGTCGGCACGATACGCCAGCGCAAACAGGAGATTGCTGTGCACCCGCGCATCCTCAGGCGCGATTGCGAGGGTCCGCTTGAACGAACCGATCGCCGACGCCATGTCGCCGCGCGCTTGCGCGAGCAGCGCCTCGTTGTAGATGGCACGGCCGAAGTCGGGCGCAATAACGACAGTGAGTCTGTAGTGAGCCTGCGCCTCGCTTTTCCGCCCGGCGCGCTCCAGGGCGACGCCGAGGTTGAGCAAGGTCAAGAGATCGATACCGGCAAGGCCGAGGGTTCGTCGCAATGCGGCTATGGCACCAGCGAAGTCTTCGGCGCGCAGAAGGCAAAGGCCGAGATTGCCATGAGCCGGGGGAAGAGCCGGATCGATCGCCATCGCGCGCCGGAGCAATCGGGCGGCGCGCGAAACCTGGCCGCGTTCCGCCAGGACGACTGCCGCATTGATCGCCGCGCCGGTATGCGCGGCCGCTACGGCCAGAACGCGCTCGTACCCGCCATGCGCCGGCTCGCCTCTCGCCTGGACGGCGAGCGCAACGAGGAAAAGCGCGTCTGAGTCGGAAGGAATCTCGACCAGCCGACGGCGCAAGCGCAGCAGCGACGATGCGAACTGACCCGATGCGAGTTCTCGCGCGATGGAAGCCGGATCGAAGATCGCCGGCTACCTTTCGCCCAGGAGCCGGTCGATGGCGCGGCGCTCGACCTTGGTCGGCCTCCCGGAGCCGGGCTCGCGTGCCGCCGATGTCGCGGCGCCCTTGGGACGTGGCTGCGGCGGCGAGAGGTCCTCGTAAAGGGTGCGCGCCTCCTCGGCCGGTCCGCGACGCCCACCCAGCACCTTGACCTCAATCACGCGGATATGCGGCCCGAGCGGAAAGGTCAGCACGTCGCCGACTTTCACCGCCTGGCTCGGCTTCGAGACGATGCGACCGGAGATGCGCACCCGGCCGTCGGCGCAGAGCTGTGCCGCCAGGGTCCGGCTCTTAAGGAAGCGCGCGAACCACAGCCATTTGTCGAGGCGCAGATGTTCGGTCGTCATGGTCGCCTCAGCAGTCTCGCCAATGGAGCGAAGGGCGAGCCCTGGTCGGTCGACGGCTGCCGCTTCGACAGGCGACGGGCCGCATTCCGGGCTCTGGGGTAGAACAACGTGCCCTCGGGACCGACCTCCGCCCGGTAGCCGAGATCAGCGAGCACGCCGGCGAGTTCCCCGGGGCGGCACCCTGCGAGATCGACAAGCTGCTGCGTTGCGAGGAAGGGGCCCTGGGCCGCGAGCATTCGCGCTGCCTGGGCCAGGCGCTCGATCCGCTCGCAGGCGAGCGCATGACCGCCGAGGACGGCACGGCCGCTCGCCGCCCAGAACTCCGGCGGCAGCGAAGGATCGACGGCCGGAGCGGCACCGCGCGGCGCCTCCACCGGCGCACGTCCAGCCGCAATCGACCAGAGCAACCCGAGGAGACGCACGGTCGCCGGCTTCGCCAGCGCCGGCATGAATACGTGGTGGACACCAAAACGGACACCGAGCCGTGCCAAAGCCTTGCGGTCTTCGCGGCGGAGCGCTGCCACCTGTGCCTCAGCCTCGCGGCGTGGAACGGTCCCGAGCCGCTCGACTAGGCGATACGCCAAGCCGCGCGCCGCGCCGCCGAGAGGGGCATCGCGCAGCTGCGCCAGGGAGGGCGCGACCTGAGTTACATGGCGCGCGACCCAGGCCGCCAGGCGACGCGCGATGCGGTCGCGTTGGCTCGCATCCAGATAGTCGCTGGCAAGCACCTCGATGCGCGGCTCGATCGCCGTGCGGCCCGGCCCGAGCCGGGCAATAGTCGCGTCCTCCCAGAAGATCGACGCCCAGTCGAGTCGAAAGGCCATGTGCCCGGCCTCTTCGAGGCGGTCGACGCGGCGGGCGATTTCGCGCGGCACCACGCGGCGGGCCGCTCCGAGCACCGGCCGCGCCTCCGGCTCACTGCCGACATCGGGAACGAAGCGAAGCCCTTCGAGACGGCCGACCGCATGGCCTTCGACCAGAACCTCGCCATCCGAGCGCACAGCCGCCGTCAGATCCTCGCCGCCGGCCAGGCGCTGGGTGAGAATCGCGGCGCGACGATCGACGAAGCGCTGCGTCAGGCGCTCGTGCAGCGCGTCTGAGAGACGGTCCTCGATCGCCCGCGCCTTCTCTCGCCAGCGCGCCGCATGGTCGACCCAGTCAGGCCGATGTGCGACATAGGCCCAGGTCCGGCAATGCGCGATCCGTTGGGTCAGCGTGTCGATGTCGCCTTCCGTGCGGTCGAGCGCCTCGACATGGCGGGCGACCCAATCGGCCGGGAGCCGCTCGGTCGGTCCGGTCAGATGGCGGTAGATCTGGCCGAGCAGCCGCGTATGCGCGTCGGCCAAGACCTTGCGGAAGTCGGGGATCTGGCAAACTTCCCAGAGAAGCCGGATCCGACCCTGGTCGCTTGCGAGCTCGACGATCTCCGGATCGCGTGCCAGCACCTGGAGCGCCAGATGGTCGTCGGCATCTCGCTTGCGCATCAGAAGCGAGGATGGCGGCCTCGCCTCAAGCGAGCGCAAGAGCGCGGTCAGCGAACGCATGTCGAGGTCGGCGTTCCGCCACCAAAGCCGCTGCAGCGACTCGAAGCGGTGCTCCTCGATCCGCGTCACTTCCTCCTCGTCGAGCTCGCCAGCCTCGCCCGTGGTGCCGAAGGTGCCGTTGGCCATGTGGCGGCCGGCGCGGCCGGCGATCTGCGCGAGCTCGGCCGGTACGAGACGCCGGGGCGCGCGACCGTCGAATTTCTGCAGCTGGGCAAAAGCGACATGGTCGACGTCCATGTTCAGGCCCATGCCGATCGCATCGGTCGCCACCAGAAAGTCGACCTCGCCGGCCTGGAACATCGCCACCTGGGCGTTGCGCACACGCGGGCTGAGCGCGCCCATCACGACGGCGGCGCCGCCGCGCTGGTGGCGGACTGCCTCGGCAAGCTCGTAGACATTGGCGATCGAGAAGGCGACCACCGCCGAGCGCCTGGGCAGCCGGGCCAGCTTTCTGGGACCGGCATAGACCAGGGTTGACAGCCTGGGGCGGGTCAGAACCTCGGCGCGCGGCGCCAGCCTCCGCAAGAGCGGCCGGACGGTCTCGGCACCGAGGAACATCGTCTCATCGAGGCCGCGGGCATGGAGCAGCCGGTCGGTGAAGACGTGTCCCCGCTCCCAGTCGGCGCAGAGCTGGATCTCGTCGACGGCCAGGAAGGAGACTGGCCGGTCGACCGGCATCGACTCGACCGTGCACACGAAGTATCGCGGGTTCTCCGGGACGATCTTTTCCTCACCCGTGATCAGGGCGACGGCCTTGGCGCCCTTGGCGCGGACGACCCGCTCGTAGTTCTCGCGGGCGAGCAAGCGGAGCGGAAACCCAATCATCCCGCTCGTATGACCCATCATCCGCTCCATCGCGAGATGGGTCTTGCCGGTATTCGTGGGTCCGAGGACGGCCGTGATGCGTCCGCCCAAGCTTGGCGCTCCGCCCATGCCCCCAAGATCGGGCTTCCCGGCGCCGTCTGCAAGGAACTCGCGGAGAGCCCTTGCGTGGATGAGGGTCATTCCCATATGAGGCGGCGATTTCACCCTCAGCCGCGCAGGAATCGCCGGGGCCGCCCATGACCGAGACCGCTACAGAGGAGAAGCTGACTTTCCAGGCCGAGGTCAGCCGCCTGCTCGATATCGTCGCCCACTCGCTCTACAGCGAGAAGGAGATCTTCCTTCGCGAGCTGATCTCGAACGCCGCCGACGCCTGCGACCGCCTGCGCTACGAGGCCCAAACCCGGCCTGAGCTCGCCACATCAGACCAGCCCTTCAAGATCACGCTGACGATCGACAAGCCGAACCGTCAGCTCACGGCGTCGGACAACGGCATCGGCATGAGCCGGGACGAGCTTGTGAAGAACCTCGGCACGATCGCGCGCTCCGGCACCTCGGCCTTCCTCAAGGGCCTGACCGGCGACTCCAAGAAGGACCTGAACCTGATCGGCCAGTTCGGCGTCGGCTTCTACTCCGCCTTCATGGTCGCCGACCGCGTCGACGTCACGTCCCGCCGTGCCGGCGAGGAGCATGCCCATCGCTGGTCCTCAGACGGCAAGGGCGAGTTCTCGGTCGCGCTTGCCGAGCGCGACGCCGCCGGCACCGACGTCACCCTCCACCTCAAAGCGGAGGAAGACGAGTTCCTTTCCGACTATCGGATCAAAGAGGTCGTGCGGCGCTATTCCGACCACGTCCCGGTGCCGATCGAGCTCCGCATCGGCTCGGACAAGACCTCGCTCAACGACGGCTCGGCGCTGTGGCAGAAGCCGAAGAGCGAGATCACCGAGACGCAGTACAAGGAGTTCTATCGTCACGTCGCGCATGCGATGGACGAGCCCTGGCTCACGATCCACCACCGGGCCGAGGGCACGATCGAGTACACGGCCCTGCTCTACGTGCCGACCTCGCGGCCGCTCGATCTCTTCAATCCCGATCGCCGACACCGGGTGAAGCTCTACCTGAAGCGCGTCTTCATCACCGACGACGCCAAGGATCTGCTGCCGGCCTGGATGCGCTTCCTGCAGGGCGTGGTCGACACGCCCGATCTGCCGCTCAACGTCAGCCGCGAGCTTCTGCAGAAAAATCCGCTGCTGTCGAAGATTCGCTCCGGGCTGACCCGCAAGGTTCTCTCCGAGCTTGCCAGGAAAGCGAAGGACGATCCTGAGGTCTATATCGCCTTCTGGGAGAGTTTCGGTGCCTGCCTCAAGGAGGGCCTCTACGAGGACAAGGGCGAGTACCGCGCCGACATCCTCAAGCTCAGCCGCTTCCACTCGACCGCCTCCGACAAGCCGGTGACGCTGGACGAGTACATCCAGCGCATGAAGGAAGGCCAGGACGCGATCTACACGATCAGCGGCGACGACCTTCAAGCTCTCCGTGCCAGCCCGCAGCTCGAGGGCTTCGCCGCTAAGGGCGTCGAGGTGCTGCTGCTGACAGACGCCGTCGACGAGTTCTGGATGCCGGCCGTCGGCACCTATGAGGGCAAGGCCTTCAAGTCGGCGACGCGCGGCGCCCTCGACCTCGACAAGATCAAAGGCGAAGAGAAGGGCACGCCGAAGGCCGAGGATGCTCCGGCCGAGCTCGGCGCGCTGATTGCGCTGTTCAAGCTCGCCCTCGGCGACGAGGTGAAGGATGTGCGCGCGTCTGCCCGCCTCACCGACTCCGCCGTCTGCCTGGTCGCCGGCGAGGGCGATCTCGATATGCGGCTGGAGCGCCTGTTGCGCCAGCACAAGCAGCTCGACAAGGCGATGAAGCGCGTCCTCGAGCTCAATCCGACGCATCCGCTGGTGAAGAGGCTGGCGGAGATGACCGGCAAGGAGGGCGCCTCCGCGGTGCTGGAGGAAGCCGCGCACCTGCTGCTGGACCAGGCTCGGCTGCTCGAGGGCGAGCCGGTCGCCGATCCGCGCGCCTTCGCCAAACGGCTCGGCGCAATGATGGAGCGCGGGCTCGCGGTCTAGGGAGTCGTCGCGACGGCCAGGACCGGACCGAGATCGCTCTCCTGGATCAGGGCGACATGCGCAACTCCGGGCGGGAGCTCGCTTGCCGGAATTGCGCGTGCCAGCGGCCCGCCTTTCCAGGCATCGATCCGCTTCAGGCCCCGCACGATGTTGAACTCGGCAAGGGTGCGGCCGGCATTCTCGCCGCGCGTCACCTTGGTCTCGTGCTTCGGATCGTAGCCGACGATCCAGATCTCGCCCTGGCCCGCGCCGTCGATCCGGAGATCGAGGCCGCTCACGGTCCGGGCGATATCGAGCGTCGGGCGCTTGGTCTTGGCGGCGCTCGCGATCAACCGCTCGACCGAGCGCCGGTCCGAGCCGATGGCGTGCTGGCTGCCGTCGACGATCATCTGCGGGGTGTAGACTTGGCGCGTCATCAGCGCCTGGGAATATTTCCGCTGACGGGCCGACCAGGACGCGTCACCGAACGGGTCCTTCCAGCCGATGTAATCCCAGTAGTCGACGTGGAAAGCGAGCGCCACGACGTCCTTGCGCTTGGCGAGATCACCGAGATAGGGGTCCGCCGGCGGGCATGAGTTGCAGCCTTGCGAGGTGAAAAGCTCGACCAGGACGGGGCCGCCGGCTATGGCCGATTCGGCCGAAAAAAGGGCGGCGAGCAGGGCAAGGGAGGTCGTTTTGATACGCATGGATGATGCCAACCCCTGAAGCGTCAGGTCTCATCGACAAATTCGCGGAACGCTTGCGGAGGTTACGGGAGCGCGCGAAATCTTGATCGCCCTCGTCCGTTTCCAAGGAGTTCCCCACCATGCGTTTCCTCCTCGCGCTCAGCCTCGGTGCCATACTTCTCGCCGCTCCCGCCCATGCCCAGGACAAGAAGGGCCCGCCGGCCTGTGCTGCGATCGACTTCCGTCCGATCGCGCAGGGCATGTCCGACGGCGAGCAGGAGGCCGGGATGTATCGAAGCCGCTTCGGCCGCATCGAGATGATGGCGACCGTGAAGGGCGGCGCAGCCCAAGACTACCAGGCGGTCGTGAACGGCAAGCCGCTGAAGACGCTGCAGACCCTGCCTCAAGCCGCCATCGACTGCGCGGCGACCAAGAAGATCCCGGCGACCGTGCGTTCGACCACGCCTTGCGGCGATGCGACCAAGCTCCGGCTCGTCATCACCCAGCACGGCGCCGACAAGGTGCTGGCGACCTATGGCCTCAAGGGCAAGAGCTGGAACTTCTGCAAGGCCGGCACGGCTGTCTGAGCGACCCGACGATCGGGCGGCGGCCTCGATGCCGCCCGATCGCTCGACCTAGGCCTTCAGCCGGTAGCCGCGCCGCACGAGGCCGTCGACCACCGCCCAAAGGCAGAGGTTGATGACGGCGAGAACGGCGATACCGATCGCGAGATCGCCGTCCGCGTGACCGATGAAGCCGTAGCGGAAGCCGTCGATCATGTAGAAGAACGGGTTGAGGTACGCGACGAAGCGCCAAGCCTCCGGCAGGCGCTCGACCGAATAGAAGGTGCCGGAGAGGAAGGCCAGCGGCGTGATGACGAAATTCGTCATCGCCGAGAGGTGATCGAACTTCTCCGCCCACAAGCCACCCAGCACGCCGAGCAGCGCCAGCATCAGCGATCCGGCGATGGCGAAGAAGACCGCAAAACCCGGATGCGGCAGCGAGAAGGGAACCACGATCCACATGGCGATCGCGGCGACGATGCCGACGAAAAGGCCGCGGGTAACGCCGCCCGCTGCCCAGGCGATCACCAGCTCGCCCGGTCCCAGCGGCGGCATCAGCACGTCGACGATGTTGCCCTGAACCTTGCCGATGATCAGGCTCGACGAGGTGTTGGCGAAGGCGTTCTGCGTAATCGCCATCATCACAAGACCCGGCGCCAGGAATTCCAGGAACGACACATCGCCGACCATGGTGCCGCCGCGGCCCATGGCGAGCACGAAGACGGCGAGGAAGAGCAGCGTCGTCACCACGGGCGCAGCCACGGTCTGCATTCCGACCTTGAGGAAGCGCCATACTTCCTTCTGATACAGCGTCCACAGCCCGATCCAATCGACCGGACCAAGCGGGCGCGGATCGGGGGCGCGAACCTCGCGGCGGGAAGCGGATACGTCGGCCATCGGCGGGCGCCATAGGCGCCGCCTTCCCGCCCCTCAAGGGGATGGACCGGCCGCGAAAAGCGGGGCACCGTCCACCGATGGCGGCAACGCGACGGAAGCCTCCGCGCAAGGTGACTCAGCCGAGCCTGGAACGCGCGGCGCTCGCCTATCTCGAGCGTTTCGCTGCCTCGACCGAAAGCCTCCGGCGCGTCCTCCTCCGCAAGATCGAGCGTTCGGCGCGCGTCCACGACATCGATCGCGCCGAGGCCTCGGCCTGGGTCGAGGCGCTGATCGAGCGTTATCTCCGCTCCGGTCTCCTCGACGACCGCGCCTATGCGGAGGCACGCACCGCGAGCCTCCGCCGCCAGGGACGCTCGGCCCGGGCCATCGCCGACCGGCTGGCGCAGAAGGGCGTCGGCCGCAAGGCGATCGCGGATGCGCTGGCGCCGACGCGAATCGAGCGCGACGAGCTTGACGCCGCGGCCCGGCTTGCCCGCCGCCGCCGCATCGGCCCGTTCCGGCCGGAGGCAGAACGTCGCGAGCATCGTGAGCGCGATCTGGCGACGCTCGGGCGCGCCGGCTTTGCCTTCGAGACCGCGCGCAAGGTGGTCCTCGCCGAGTCGAGCGAGGCGCTCGATGCCTTGATCGCCGAGCGGGGATAGGCGCACACTCGACCCTCGCCGTAGCGGGGGAAAGCCGATGCGCAGCGCACTCCTTGGGTTCCTCGCCTGGGTCCTGGCGGCAAGCGGCGCGATCGCCGGCGAGCAGGTCGATCTCGAGCTCGTGCTCGCCGTCGACATCTCGGGCTCGATCGACGAGGAGGAGGCGCGGTTGCAGCGACAGGGTTATGTCGCTGCGTTGACCGATCCGGACGTGCTGAAGGCGATCCGCTCGGGCATCGAGGGCAAGATCGCGATCGCCTATTTCGAATGGTCGGGCCCCGAGACGCGGCGCCTCCTTCTCGACTGGACCATCATCGAGGACGAGACCTCGGCCAAAGCCGCCGCGACAAGGCTGGCCTCGTTCCCGATCCGCTCGGCCATGTCGACGTCGATCTCCGGCGCGATCGAGTTCGCGATGCCGATGTACGGAAAGGCCTACGAGGGCACGCGCCGCGTCCTCGACATCTCCGGCGATGGCCCCAACAACGCCGGGACGCTCGTCACCGTCCCGCGCGATGCCGCGCTCGCCCGCGGCATTACCATCAACGGGCTGCCGATTATCAACGACCGGCCGAGCCGGGCCGGATTTCCGGTGTTCAAGGACCTCGACCTCTACTTTCAGCATTGCGTCATCGGAGGGCCGGGCGCCTTCCTGGTCGTCGCCGAAGGTTTCGACACCTTCGCCGAGGCGATTCGGAGGAAGATGATCATCGAGATCGCCGACCTCACCTCGCCTCACGCGCGATGGCCCATGCCCGAGGAGGTGAAGCGCTACGCGCAGGACTACGCACCCGGCTGCGACATCGGGGAAAGGCAGTCCCGCGAGTTCTGGCAGAGGCGTTTCCAAGCCCCCTGAAATCGCGCCAAAAACCCTTGGCTGACCGGCCTCTGTGGTATACTCGCTGCCCTCGATCCGACGGCCCCCGGGGGGTGGCCGTCACACAACGGAAAGACCCCTGGAAGGGCCTTCGACATCATGCATTTCACCCTCGATCGCGCCGCTCTGCTGAAGCCCTTGGCGCATGTCCAGAGCGTCGTCGAACGGCGCACCACGATCCCGATCCTCTCGAACGTGATGATCCAGGCGGCCTCGGGAAAGGTCTCGATCAGCGCCACCGACATGGACATCGACATCGTCGAGTCTGTGCCCGCCGAGATTATGAAGAAGGGCGCCATCACCTGCCCCGCGCACACGTTGCACGACATCGTGCGCAAGCTTCCCGACGGCTCTCAGGTCGAGCTCGCGGTTGTCGGTGATTCCGGCCGCGTCACGCTTCGTGCCGGGCGCTCGACCTTCACGCTGCAGACGCTGCCGATCGAGGAGTTTCCGGCGCTGTCCGGCGATACGCTGCCCCATCGCTTCGAGCTGCCGGCGGCGGATCTCCGCACCCTGATCGACCGCACGCGCTTTGCGATCTCGACCGAAGAGACGCGCTACTACCTGAACGGCATCTACCTGCATGCCGCCAAGCAGGAGGGCGTCGATGTCCTGCGCGCGGTCGCGACCGACGGCCATAGGCTGGCGCGGGTCGAGATGGCCCTGCCCGAGGGCGCGGCCGGCATGCCCGGCGTCATCATCCCGAGGAAGGCGGTGGGCGAGCTGCGCAAGCTGGTCGAGGAGACGCCGGGCGCCGTATCGCTCTCGCTCTCGGAAGCCAAAATCCGCTTCGCCTTCGACGGCACCATCCTGACCACGAAGCTGATCGACGGCACCTTCCCGGACTACGAGCGCGTGATCCCGGTCAACAACGACAAGATCATGCAGGTCGAGTGCAAGCCCTTCGCCGAGGCGGTCGACCGGGTTGCCACCATCTCCACCGAGAAGAGCCGTGCGGTGAAGCTGGCCGTCGCTCCCGATACGCTAACGCTCTCGGCCTCGAGCCCCGAGAACGGCACGGCGACCGAGGATCTGCAGGTCAAGTTCGGCGCTTCGCCGATCGAGATCGGATTCAACTCCCGCTATCTGCTCGACATCACCCAGCAGATCGAGGGCGACGGCGCCGAGTTCGTCATGGCCGACGCCGCCTCGCCGACCATCGTTCGCGATCCGTCCGATCGGAGCGCGCTCTACGTCATCATGCCGATGCGCGTGTGAGGGTGACCGGTCTCGCCTTAAGAACTCCGTCGATGCCGGAGCCGGAGGCCGCGGGCCTCGCGGCGCTGTGCTTCAAGCTCAGCGATTTTCGCGGCTATGGCGCAGCATCGATCGAGGCCGACCGCCGGCCGGTGGTGCTGACCGGGCCGAACGGCGCCGGCAAGACCAATGTGCTGGAGGCGCTGTCGCTGCTGGCGCCGGGCCGCGGC
Organism: Alphaproteobacteria bacterium; assembly: GCA_016869285.1. GTDB lineage: Bacteria > Pseudomonadota > Alphaproteobacteria > SHVZ01 > SHVZ01 > SHVZ01. The sequence goes on along the minus strand of VGEN01000103.1, from coordinate 3,812 downwards.
CTCAGGCGCGCGAGGCTTTCCGATCTCGATCGCCAGGGCGGCGGCGCCTGGGCGATCGCTGCGCGGCTCCAGCGCGGCCGGGATGAGCCTGTCGAGGTCGGTACGGGGCGCGATCCCGAGGGCGGAGAGAAGCGGGTCGTCCGCATCGACGGCAAGCCGGCGCGCGGCCAGGCTCAGCTCGCGAGCGTCGGCGCGATCCAGTGGCTGACGCCGCAGATGGACGGGCTCTTTCTCGGCAGCGCCGGCGATCGCCGCCGCTTCCTCGACCGCTTGGTGACGGGCGCCGATCCCGAGCATGCCGGGCGCCTCGCCGCCTACGAGCACTCCCAGCGCGAGCGGCTCCGTCTCTTGCGTGACGGGCGCGCAGATCCCACATGGCTGGATGCGCTGGAGGACACCATGGCACGGCACGGCGTCGCCGTCGCCGCTGCCCGTCGCGAGCGCGTTCACGCTCTCGACGGCGCAACCTCCGGCACCGGTCACTTCCCTCAGGCCGAGCTTCGCCTTACCGGCTCGGTCGAGTCCTGGCTGGGAGAGATGCCGGCACTTGGTGTCGAGGATCGCCTCAAGGTGCGTCTCGCCGCCAATCGCCGCCTCGACGGCGAGACCGGCACGACGGCCGAAGGGCCGCATCGAAGCGACCTCGAGGTCACGCATGTCGGGCGCGGTCAGGCCGCACGCCTCTGCTCGACCGGCGAGCAGAAGGCACTCCTGATCTCGATCCAGCTTGCCAATGCGCGGCTGGTGAAAGGGCATTCGGGCGCCGCGCCGATGCTGCTGCTCGACGAGGTCGCCGCCCATCTCGACGAAGGCCGGCGCGTGGCGCTGTTCGAAGAGATTCTGGCGCTGGGAGCCCAGGCCTGGCTCACCGGCACCGACGTCCAGCTGTTCCGGCCGCTCCGCGGCCTTGCCCAATTCCTCCGCGTCGCCGACGCGCGTCTGTCCAACGATTGAGTCCGATGACCCAGCCAGCACCGAAGCCGCCCAGCGCGGACGACTACACCTCCGATGCGATCAAGGTCCTCAAGGGCCTGGATGCCGTGCGCAAGCGCCCGGGCATGTATATCGGCGACACCGACGACGGCTCCGGCCTGCATCACATGGTCTACGAGGTTGTCGACAACGCCATCGACGAAGCTCTGGCGGGCTATTGTGACATCGTCACCGTGACGCTCAACGCCGACGGCTCGGCGACGGTCACCGATAATGGCCGCGGCATTCCGGTCGATATCCACAAGGATGAGGGCGTGTCGGCGGCCGAGGTCATCATGACCCAGCTCCATGCCGGCGGGAAATTCGACCAGAACAGCTATAAGGTTTCAGGCGGGCTCCACGGCGTCGGCGTCTCCGTCGTCAATGCGCTTTCAGAGACGCTCGACCTCCGCATCTGGCGTGGCGGCCATGAGCACTTCATGCGCTTCAAGGACGGCGTCGCCGAGGCGCCATTGAAGACCGTCGGGCCGCAAGGCGAGAAGCGCGGGACCGAGATCACGTTCCTGCCGTCGTCGCAGACCTTCACCAAGACCCGCTTCGACTTCGACACGCTCGAGCATCGCCTGCGCGAGCTCGCCTTCCTCAACTCCGGTGTCCGTCTGCTGCTGACCGACGCGCGCGACGCCGAGCCTCGCATCGTCGAAATGCACTATGAGGGCGGGCTCGAGGCGTTCGTTGCCTATCTCGACCGCTCGCATACGCCGCTGCACTCGCCGCCCATCTCCTTCGCCGAGACCAAGGACGGGATCACCGTCGAGGCGGCGATGCAGTGGACCGACAGCTATCACGAGACGATGCTGTGCTTTACCAACAACATCCCGCAGCGCGATGGCGGCACGCATCTCGCAGGGTTCCGCGGCGCGCTGACGCGCTATATCAACCAGTACGCTAACGAGTCCGGCATCGCGAAGAAGGAGAAAGTGACGCTGTCCGGCGACGATGCGCGCGAGGGGCTGACCTGCGTGCTCTCGGTCAAGGTGCCGGACCCCAAGTTCTCCTCGCAGACGAAGGACAAGCTCGTCTCCTCCGAAGTCCGCCCGGTGGTCGAGAGCATCGTCGGCGAGAAGCTGCAGCAGTGGCTGGAAGAGCATCCGGGCGATGCCAAGCGCATCGTGCAGAAGGTCGTCGAGGCGGCCGCCGCACGCGAGGCCGCGCGGAAAGCACGCGAGCTGACTCGCCGCAAGGGAGCGCTCGACGTCGCCAGCCTTCCCGGCAAGCTTGCCGACTGCCAGGAGCGTGATCCCGCGCTCTCGGAGCTCTTCATCGTCGAAGGCGACTCGGCAGGCGGCTCCGCCAAGCAGGGACGCGACCGCGGCAAGCAAGCGATCCTGCCGCTCCGCGGCAAGATCCTAAACGTCGAGCGTGCCCGCTTCGACAAGATGCTGAGCTCGGCCGAGATCGGCACGCTGATCGCCGCGCTCGGCACCGGCATCGGCGAGGAGTTCGATATCGCGAAGCTCCGCTACCACAAGATCATCATCATGACGGACGCCGATGTGGACGGCAGCCACATCCGGACGCTGCTGCTAACCTTCTTTTATCGTCAGATGCGCCAGATCATCGAGCACAAGATCGAGGAGAACGGCTCGGAGGCGACCAAGGGCTATCTCTACATCGCCCAGCCGCCGCTCTATCGCGCCAAGCGCGGCTCCTCCGAGGTCTACCTCAAGGATGACCGTGCGCTCGACAATCACCTGACCAACGCAGGCCTCGAAGAAGCGGTGCTGATACTTGCCAGTGGTGCGCAGATCGGCGGTGCCGAGCTGCGCGCGCTGGTCGACGCCGCGCGTCAGGCTCGCGCCTGGCTGCAACCGATCGGCCGGCGGCTCGGCTCGATGCCGCTGGCCGAGCAGATCGCGATCGCCGGCGCGCTCTCGCCCGAGCTTCTCGGCGACGCGGCGAGCGCCAGTGCGGCGGCCGAGTACATCGCCAAGCGCATGGACCAGCTCTCGGCGCTGCATGAGCGCGGCTGGCGCGGAGAGTCAGACGGCACTGGCGGGCTCCGCTTCGAGCGCACGCTCCGCGGCGTCACCTCGCGCTTCCGCCTCGAGGCGGCGCTGGTCCGTAGCCCCGAAGCGCGGCGGCTCGATGAGAAGGCCGGGGATTTCCAGAAGATCTATGCCAAGCCCGGCAGGCTCAAGGCAAAGGACAAGGAACATACGATTCATGGCCCCGTCGCGCTGATCGACACCGTGCTGGAAACCGGCCGCAAAGGGGTCACGATCCAGCGCTACAAGGGCCTCGGCGAGATGAACCCGGAGCAGCTCTGGGAGACCACGCTCGATCCGAATGTGCGTTCGCTCCTGCAGGTGAAGATCAACCATGCCGACGAGGCGGGCGATCTCTTCGCCAAGCTCATGGGCGATCTGGTCGAGCCGCGACGCGACTTCATCCAGCAGAACGCGCTCAAGGTCGCGAACCTCGACGTTTAGATGTCGCTTCCAAACCGGGCGTTCAGTTCGTTGATCGGTGCATCGCTGGAAAGCAGATGACGGCCGGGGCGCCTGAAGGGGCACGCCGCGGCCGTCTGCTGATGCTTACCGATGCTGATGCGAGGCCTTTTGCCATCGTGTGGCCGTCCCTTTTTAGACAGCCAGCACCGCGATACTCTATCAGAATAGCATAAGGGGCTGTCCCAGATAACTCGGTTATGGAGTTATCATGGGACGGATACGACGGAGCCGATTGGGGGTCTCGAAGCAGGATCGCCTGATCGAACATTTCGTAGCAGGAACGACGGCGCGTACCGCATCGAGTCTCTGCGGAGTGAACCGCAAGACAGGGGCGTTTTTCTTTCATCGCCTTCGTGAACTGATCGC
>VGEN01000102.1 GCA_016869285.1 Alphaproteobacteria bacterium | reverse complement strand
AACGCAGGCTGTCGAGATCGTTGGCATCCTCGTAGCCGCAGGCGATCGCCAGGATGCGGGCGCGCAAGATGCTGGCGAGCGGGTGTATCACGCGCGTGCCGTCGCGCCGATCGGCGATCAGGGCCGCCAACCTGTCCGCCAGACCGAGACGGCGCTCGGCCTGGGCCAGTACCATCACCCCGCCGTCGGAGCTGATGCGCCCGCCGTCGAACGACGCGCTCATCTTCTTGCGCCCGACGCTTGGCAAATCGAAGGAGAGTTCTCTACCGTCGGCCATGGCGGGCGTGGCGCCTCCCTGCTCTTGTGAAGGACCGGCTTAGACAACCAAATCCTAAACGATATCAGTGAGTTATGCTACGCCCGCCGCATCGAGACAGCCCCCGTCACGAATAATCCAGGCTACACCAAGATCATTCCCGACGCATCGAGCGCCACGCTGATGCCGATCATGGAGCGCAAAATCGTGCCCGACAGCATCGTCTATTCCGATTGCTGGAAGGGCTACAACGTGCTCGACGTATCCGACTTCAAGCACTTCCGGATCAATCACTCCGAGCTCTTCGCTGATCGGCAGAATCACATCAACGGCATCGAGAACTTCTGGAACCAGGCCAAGCGCCACATGCGCAAGTTCAACGGTGTCCCGAAGGCCCATTTCGGGCTATTCTTGAAAGAGTGCGAGTGGCGCTTCAACACCAGTGACCCATCCAAGAAACTAACCCAGATCAAACAATGGGTTAAGCGTCATCTCAGGTAGTTATCTGGGACAGCCCCATGTTTTTTAAACGATCGCGATGAGCTTGCCCGGCTCCGGAGCAGAGGGAGTACGCCGCTTAAGCCCATGGTTTCTGTCATTGCCTAGACCTAGCGATCCCTTAAGGTATTTTGGCGCATTAACTGATTCGCGCGGCCGCAACGGCCTCCGCGCCAGTCTTTCGGCCGCGCGCGCTTCCGGCTCATCCAAGAGGGGGACAGACCGTGGCCGTCACCGGACATGACCAGATGAAGACCCGCCGCCAGCTCAAGGTGGGATCGAAGAGCTGCGACTACTTCTCGCTGGTTGCGGCCCAGGAGGCCGGGCTCGGCGATGTGTCCCGGCTCCCCTTCTCGCTGAAGGTGCTGCTTGAGAACCTGCTGCGCTGGGAGGACGGGCGGACCGTCACCGTCGACGACGTCAAGGCCTGCGCCGCCTGGCTGAACGACAAGCGCTCCGACCGCGAGATCGCCTATCGCCCGGCGCGCGTGCTCATGCAGGATTTCACCGGCGTCCCCGCCGTCGTCGACCTTGCCGCGATGCGCGATGCGATGGTCGCGATGGGCGGCGACCCGACCAAGATCAACCCGCTGTCGCCGGTCGATCTCGTCATCGACCATTCGGTGATGGTCGACAGCTTCGGCACGCCGAAGTCCTTCGATGACAACGTCAAGCTCGAGTTCGAGCGGAACGGCGAACGCTACGAATTCCTGCGCTGGGGCCAGGACGCCTTCTCGAACTTCCGCGTCGTGCCGCCCGGCACCGGCATCTGCCATCAGGTGAATCTCGAATACCTGGCGCAGGTGGTGTGGACCGACTCCTCGGGCGGCCCGACCGTCGCCTACCCCGATACGCTCGTCGGCACCGACAGCCACACGACCATGGTCAACGGCATGGCCGTGCTGGGCTGGGGCGTCGGCGGCATCGAAGCCGAGGCCGCGATGCTGGGCCAGCCGGTGTCGATGCTGATTCCGGAGGTCGTCGGCTTCAAGCTGACTGGCAAGCCGAAGGAAGGCACGACCGCGACGGACCTCGTGCTGACGGTCACGCAGATGCTGCGCAAGAAGGGCGTGGTCAACAAATTCGTCGAGTTCTACGGGCCGGGTCTCGATGCGATGACGCTGGCCGACCGTGCGACCATCGCCAACATGGCGCCGGAATACGGCGCCACCTGCGGCTTCTTCCCGATCGATGCCGAGACCATCAACTATCTGAAATTCTCCGGCCGCGATGCCGATCGCGTCGCGCTGGTCGAGGCCTATGCCAAGGCGCAGGGCATGTGGCGCGACGCGAAGACGCCGGACCCGGTGTTCACCGACACGCTCGAGCTCGACCTCGGCAATGTCGAGCCGTCGCTCGCCGGCCCGAAGCGGCCGCAGGACCGGGTCGCGCTCTCGGCGACCGCCTCCAGCTTCGCCGTCTCGCTCAAGGAGATGGGCGGCAGCGACCGCCGGCAGGCCGTCGAGGGCACCAACTACGACCTCAAGGACGGCGACGTGGTGATCGCGGCGATCACGAGCTGCACCAACACCTCGAACCCGGCGGTGCTGATCGGCGCCGGCCTTCTTGCCAAGAACGCCGTGGCCAAGGGCCTGACGGCGAAGCCGTGGGTCAAGACCTCGCTCGCGCCGGGAAGCCAGGTGGTCACCGACTATCTGGCCAAGGCCGGATTGCAGACCGAGCTCGATAAGCTGGGCTTCAACCTCGTCGGATATGGCTGCACGACCTGCATCGGCAATTCGGGTCCGCTCTCCGACCCGATCGCCGCTGCGGTCGAAGCCAAGGATCTCGTCGTCGCCGCGGTGCTCTCGGGCAACCGCAACTTCGAAGGCCGCGTGAACCCGCATGTGAAAGCGAACTACCTGGCCTCGCCGCCGCTGGTCGTCGCCTACGCGATCGCCGGCTCGATGAAGGTCGACCTGGTCAAGGACCCGCTCGGCACCGGCAAGGACGGCAAGCCCGTCTATCTCCGCGACATCTGGCCGTCGAACAAGGACATTGCCGAGGAGATGCGGCGCTCGCTGACGCCGGAGATGTTCCGCAAGCGCTACGCCAATGTCTTCGAAGGCCCGCCCGAGTGGCGCAAGGTCAAGGTCACCAAGGGCCTGACCTACAAATGGTCGCCGGGCTCGACCTATGTGAAGCATCCGCCCTATTTCGAGAAGATGGCGAAGGAACCGGGCAGGTTCTCCGACGTCAAGGGCGCCCGCGTGCTCGGCCTTTTGGGCGATTCCATCACCACCGACCACATCTCGCCCGCCGGCAACATCAAGAAGGACGGTCCGGCAGGCGAATACCTGCTGCAGCATCAGGTGCGGCCCGCCGACTTCAACAGCTACGGCGCCCGCCGCGGCAATCATGAAGTGATGATGCGCGGCACCTTCGCCAATATCCGCCTCAAGAACGAGGCGGCGCCGGGCACCTCGGGCGGCATGACCAAGCATCAGCCCTCGGGCCAGGTGATGTCGATCTACGACGCGGCGATGAAGTACCAGGCCGAGGGCGTGCCGCTGGTCGTCTTCGGCGGCAAGGAATACGGCACCGGCTCATCGCGCGACTGGGCGGCCAAGGGCACGGTGCTGCTCGGCATCCGCGCCGTGATCGTCGAGAGCTTCGAGCGCATCCACCGCTCGAACCTGGTCGGCATGGGCGTGCTGCCGCTGCAGTTCAAGGGCGAGATGACGCGCAAGACGCTGAACCTGGTCGGCGACGAGATCGTCGATGTCGAGGGCATCGCCGGCGGCATCAAGCCGCGCATGGACGTCAATGTCCGCATCAGGCGGGCGAACGGCCAGAGCGAGACCTTCCAGGTGATGTGCCGCATCGATACCGCCGACGAGATCGAGTATTACCGCCACGGCGGCATTCTTCAGTACGTGCTGCGCGGCCTGATGAAGGCGGCGTAAGCCGTTCGACCAGGGCTATGACACCCCGCGGGAGCGATCCCGCGGGGTTTTCATTGGCGCAGGCAGGCCGCGAGCTCGTCCGGCAGAAGTCCGCGGTCGAGCATCAGCTGCGCCTTCAGGAGCCCGGCAACCGCCATCGCGTCGGTGATCTCGCCCTCCATCGCCATACGCACCGCCTCGGCAAAGGGAACGCGGCGGATCGCCAGCTGCTCGGTGTCGTCGGGCCGTGCCGCGCCCTGCGAAAGGTCCCAGGCGAGGAAGTTGATCGCGTGCTCGTCGGAGACCGAGTTGGAAAGATGCAGCTCCATGAAGCGGAGCCACTTGGCGGCGGAGAGGCCGGTTTCCTCGGCCAGCTCGCGCCTGGCGGACTCCAGCGGCTCGACCGCGCGGCTGCCGCCGCCCTCCGGGATCTCCCAGGAATAGACATCGAGCGGATACCGGTACTGCCCGACCAGCACCGTAGTGCCGTCGGCATGGATGGGGATCACGCCGATTGCCAGATTCTTGTAGCGGACGACGCCATAGATGCCCGGGCGGCCTTTCGGGTTGAGCACGTCATGCTCGACGACCTCGATCCACGGATTGTCGTAGACCGGCTTGGTCTTCAGCGTCGTCCATGGATTCTTCATGCTTGGCATTTGCGGGGGCACCAGCTCGCAGCGCAAACGAAAAGAGGCGACGCCGGTCGCATCGACAGCCGGCCGCTCACCTGTCGCGGATCAGATAGGCGGCGAGCCCGGCGAGGGCGGTCGCGACCGCGATCAGGTTCTGCCAGAGGCCGGGATCGAGCTGGACGCCGAGCCCCGCCAAGACCGCGGCGATGCCGGCCCAGGACGAGGCCTCGCCGGCGCGCGAGACGAGATAGGCGAGAATCTGCATGACGACCTCCTTCGGGGGTGAATCAGCTGAGGCCGAGCTTCGCCTTGAGCGCGAGCCCGGCGAGAAGGGCGGCGAGCACGACGGTAGTGACGAAGCGGACGGCGGTCTGCCAGGCGGCGCGCTTGGCCTGGCGCCAGGCCGCGAGCAGCTCGCGCAGATCGCGGACATCGGCCGCCGCCCGGCCGTCTTCGAGCCCGATCGCTGAGAGCGCGCGCTTCGCCCCTTCCTCGGCGGCACGGTCGAGCAGGACCTCGAGCTCGCCGAGGTCGACGAGCACCGGCGAGGCCTCGCTCACAGGGCCTCTCCGAAGAGAAGCCGCGCGCGCGAAGCCGGCATCATGACCTCGCCGACAAGACAGCCCCCGAGCCCGAGCAGAATCACCGCGCCCGGCTGGCCGCGCCAATAGGCGATCAGCATCGTGTCGGCGGCGAAGCCGGTCTCGGGCGGCTCGGCGTTCAGGCGCGCGAGAACCGGCGCCACCTCGGGACCTTCGTGGCGTTCGACCTCCAGCGACTCCGCCGGCACGACGACCCGAATGCGTGCCTCGGCCAGATCGAGCGGCAGCCTGCAGGCGGCCGCGGGGAAAGCGAGGACGAGCGCCGAGAGGCCGGCGCAGAGAAAGCGCAGCATGGGGAGACTCCGGGTTGGTGAGAGGCCGCCCCGACTAATCAGGGGCGGACTTCTCCTGGCTGGACCGGGGGAGAGGATGAAGAGATAAGATCGATGCGTGACGGCTGACCTGCCCATCCTCCTGACGCGCACTCGCCACGGGCCGATGTTCGGTCTTACGACGGATCCCTATGTCGGTCGGGCTCTGTCATTGCTTGGCGAGTGGAGCGGCGCTGAGACGCGGCTGCTGACCGACCTGCTTTCGCCCGGCGACGTCGTCGTGGAGGCCGGGGTTCACACGGGCGCACACACCGTACCGTTGGCCCAGCGCGTCGGTCGGTCGGGAAGGGTCCTGGCATTCGAGCCGCAACAGGCGCTGTTTCGAATTCTGAGAGCCAACATCGCGATCAACGACCTCGCGAGCATCGGCGACGCACGTAGGCAGGCCGTCGACGAGATCGAGAGGAGCCTTGATGCGCCGGTATTCGACTACTGGCGCGAGGACAATTTCGGCGGCTTCCCGGACACGCTGGTGGCCTTCACCGAAAGCCCGGCCAAGATCGCCGGCGCCGACAAGGTTCGCGCCGTGACCATTGACGGCCTCGACTTATCGCGCTGCTCTTTGATCAAGGCCGACGTCGAGGGCATGGAGATCGCGGTGATCGGAGGGGCGCTGGAGACGATTCGTCGGCACAGGCCGGTCCTGTATCTTGAGCTGAGCCCGCGAGCCTCGCGAGCGCTTCTGATGTCCCTGGATGCGATGGACTACCGACTATGGAGCCATCTCCCGCCCATGTTCGGCGCGGACAACTTCAAGAGCGCTCAGATCGATCCTTGGAACGGCACCGTCTCTGCAAACCTGCTCGCTCTTCCGCGCGAAAGGCTGATGGTCGGAGATCTCCTTAGAAGACACGTCCTGAGCCCTATCGACGATCCGCTGCGTTACTGCGCCTAGGCACACCGTCACTCCAGCGCAACCAGATCCGCCATCCCCGGCGGGTCGGGCTGCTTGATCATCTCGCCATCCGGCGGCGCGACCGGTAGCCCGCGATGACCATTGAGTGGCGCGTGCGATGGCCGTGATCCGTTCCTCGGTGAACAGGCTGCGCTTCACCACCCGTCTCCTTCAACAAGACGGACTCACCTCATTCCTGGATCAACTTCAGGGGCTCGGGTCACCCGCTCAGACGGCGGGCCCGGCGTGAGATTGAAGAAGCGCGGGTAGGAAGGCCCCGACTATTCGCGGGTAGGGATCAGCGGTGCAGGAAGACGTTCTTGCGGAGAAGCGTCACGCTGCCCTCAGGCCAGTCTTTCATGAACTCGATAGCGCACGACACGCCGGAGGTGCCGTCGCCGAGAAACCGATCGGCCCTGGCGGCCAAACAGGCATCGTCGAACACCTCCAGCCCCAGCGCATAGCTGGTGCCCGCCTGATCGAAGGCGATGTCGACCAGGCCGGGGTCCGATAGCCTTGCCCGGTCCATGGTCACGAGTCGGTCGCCGTAGCGGGAGCGAAGCTGCTCGACTGCCGCCTTGAGGTCGCTCAGCAGGAACAGGCCGCCTTGCGGATGATCTGCCACAAAGCGGTCTATATGCTCGACATACTCTTCCATCGTCAGCGCACGCTTCTCGATCGACTCCGCGAAGGTCTTGTATGCGCTCTGCGCCCGGTAGTGGATGGCAAGCACGGGACGCCTGGCGAAGAGCTGTGCGGCGATGGCGTCGTGCCTCGCCACATGCTCCGGCAACGGCCTGATGACATCGCGAAATATGGACCTGTAGATCGACAACAGATCTTGCTTGGCTATCGGAGCCTCAGGCGGCGCCCATGCCAAGGCCGCGCGCATATTCACATAGGCGTCGGCGACGATGATGTCCTCTTGCCTGCCGATGGCCATCAGGCTCGATCCGCCGAAGGGCCTGTAATGGCCGATGTCGCGGCCCGGCCGATAGCGGACCTGATCGAGGTTCGTTGAGCTCCAGAAGCTGGGATAGAAGGTGAGACCGGCGCCGTTCAGATCGCCTCGCGCCGCCTCCGATACCGGCAGAAAGCAATCGTTCCACGCATTCTCGGCCCCGGACTTTCCGTAGCGGTACTCGCCATTCCACAACACGATCGGCTCCCGGCCGAGGATCGACGCAATCACGATCTGAGTCGCGACGTGGTCAATCTCGCCCCAAAAGCCGACGCCCCACGGCTTGATCACCAGGTAGCCCTGCCGAGAGCATGCGCGGCGCCGGGCGTCGCCGAGATACCAAGCGCCGCTGAAGCCCCCGAAAAGACGCCGACTGGACTCGGCGTCTGGTCGCAGGTTTGCCAGCGATATTGCGAGTTGGCGGAGCGCAATATCGGAGTGACGATCAACCGTCAGCGCCCGACGCGACCAATGGATAGAGTCTATCGCGCAGCCGGCTTCGGATAGGAGAACCGCCACTGTTGCGGCGTTGATCCCGTGACTAGGCGCAAGAGACTGACACCGGCGAGCCGCTGTAAGCGCCTCGGTTCGGCTATTTAGCTTGGCGAGCGAGATGGCGTGCAGCGCGAGGAGATCCGGCACAGCGGAGGCCACCGACAGGCCCCGGCGCGACCATGTGGGAGCATCGCGAGATCCGACGCTGAGCTGAGCCAGCTCGCCCATTGCCGCTGGGTTGCCGGGGGTGTGGCAGATTTCGCGCTTGAGCGCGGCCCTAGCTTGCTCAGGAAGGCGCATTGCTCCGAAAGAATACCGGCGAAGGCCGCGTGTGCGCTACGCCGGATCTTTTTTGACTTGAGGCGGAGAGAACTTCTCGCCGTCAAAGAGCCAGCCGATCCCACCGTTCGGCGGGGCGGCGATAAGTTGCTTTCCTTCGTGCTCGGTAGCGTTCTCGTCGATGACGATCACGTTGACGATGACACCGTTGATGACGACGGCTCTATCGATGATTGCCATGATGCTCACCACCAGTAGAAGACGATGACAGCGCCAGGAGCGCCTTTTTGTCCCGCCATCCCCGAACCGCCCCCGGCAGCTGCAACTGCCGAACCACCGGTTCCGCCAGCACCAATCGTAACGGTCTGACTAGCAGTCACCGTGCCAAAATAAGTCGCAACCGTTCCAGAGTTGCCGCTGGCCCCGCCCGTAACGTCACTGCTTGCCGCTAGGTTTGCGTGACCGCTATCGCCGCCGGACCCAAGCCCCCAGAAACCCGTCGCGCCATTTATTCCAGGGACTAGGGTGTTTGCGTTTGCACCAACAATCACGCGCGTTCCAACGTTTCCAAGCGCCCACCCACCAGTGTTGATCGGGTTCGACGGCCCCCCACAACGCCCCCGTCGCCGCCAACAGCAGAGGCGAGCGAGCCGAATGAGGTTGTTCCGCCGGTTGACCCCGCCGTCCCAACACCCGCAGGGGCATTTGAAGCGCCGGATGCTCCGCCCCCGCCGCCGCCAATGGCTATCACCATGGCGGTGACGCTCGTCACGCCGCTCGGCAGCGTAAATGTTCCGGTCGCACCAAAGACCTGCACGCCGAAGCGGGCGCCGGTCAGTTCCTGGGGAATGTTTGTGGACAGGCCTGGGAGGAAATTGCGCATCAGAGGTCAGTCCCGTTGGCAGTGACGACCATGTCCTGCGTCACGCCCGTGCTCGCATAGAGCTTGGTGCCGGACGGCAGATAGAGTGGATTGGTCGGGCTGATGATTGAGCCATCCAGGTGCGTAAGGCTCAGCGGCGTCGGCGCCGTCGTTGAGGCGAATGTCCAGGCCGCCATAGCGCCGATCGCCACCAGATTGTTGGTCGTGCCGTTATCGGTCGAGGTGTAGATCGCGACCGTCGCCGCCGTGCACGTCGCGCGGGGAAAAGCGGCGATGCCATTGACCAGAGAGCCGTTCGCCCCTGGCGTGAACAGCAGGACCACGTTGGAGCTGCCGGATAGCGGCGTCGTCTTCGCCGTGGTCAGAACAGCAGAGCTGATATTGGGCACCTGCCCGAAGGCAGCGGTGTTGGTGACTGGCATAGATGTGTCTCCTGGTCAGAACGAGAGGGCCGCGGCCTGGACCTGCGAGAGGGCGAGGCCGCCGGCGGGTCCGGTCGGGCCCTGGATGCCGCGCGGGCCGATGAGCTGGACGGTCCAGCCCGAGGGACTGCCGCTGCCGTTCGCGGCCTGCACGTCGAGGGTCAGCGAGGTGCCGGTCTTGCTGGCGATCTGGCCGAACATCCACTTGGCCGGATCGGACGATGCGGTCAGCAGCAGGAAGGCGCCGGGCAGCAGCGGCAGGTCGGCGGCGAGCGTGAAGCTCGGCGTCGTGCCGAGCTGGATGGTCAGCGTCGCCGTCGTCGATGTCGCGATCGGCGGTGTCGCACCGGTCGGCCCCGTCGGTCCTTGCGGGCCGGCGCCGCCATCGACGCTGACCGTCCAGTCCGCATAGGTGCCGCTGCCGGCGGCGGCCGAGCGGCGCACGATCAGGGTGCCGGTCGAGGCGGTGTAGTCGACGCAAGCGCCCGTCATCCAGATCGCGGTCGGATCGGAGCTGCGCGCGATCCGGATCGGCTGTCCTTTGGCGAAGGTCTTGTTGAGCGCCACGGTCAGCGTGACGTCGCCCGAGCCCGCGACCGGAATCGAGGTCGCGCTCGGGCTCTGGTAGAGCTGCGCGGCATGCGAGGCGACGTCGCGCAGCAGCTTGGGCAGGGAGTCGGCATAGCCGTTCCCGGCGAACATCGCCTCGGTATAGGTGTTGCCGTTGAAGACGAGAGGCCAGCCGGTCATCAAAGCCACTCCTCGAAAATGAGCTGCATCGAATAGCTGTCGTGATGGTCGTGACGGATCGGCGTCGTCCGCTGCAGCGCGCCGTAGAGCGTCAGCCGGTGCAGATGCGTCGGATCGGTCGGGTCGAGCACGACCACCGCCGGCTTGCCGACGCCAAGCCGGCACTGCAGCTCGTAGCCCTGCGCGTAGATCTCGTCGCGGCCGAGCTCGGAAACGGTGCCGGCCTTCAGGTGCTCGTAGGCTTCGGCCCCGGCCCGGACGGCGAGCAGCAGCCGGCCTTCGACGCGGAGCCCGGTTGCGTCCTCCTCGATCTGGGTCCAGAGACCGATCGGCTCGGCATGGTCGTGCTGCCAGAGCATGGCAGGCCGCCTTCCATTGGCCCGCCAGGCTTCCAGAGCGGCGCGGAAGGCGCCACGCTCGACCCGGTCGCCCTGGGAATCGACGGTGCCGAAGAGGCTGGCATATCCGGAGAATACGCCGGGCTGATCGGCGCGCGGCATCAGCCCACGCGCCACCGCGGCGAGCGTCATCTCGGCCATCTGCTGTCCTGACTGTGCGGTTTCCGGGCTTCCCGGCGGGAGGCTCTACCGCCTCACCCACCTCGACCCAGTAACCCGCATCCTGTCAAAAACCGGGCCGCTTGTCAAGGACTATTTTCCGCGACCTGCCGAATTTTGAGAACGCGACAACCGGCACCCATAATATGACGGACCGGTCTGTCTTATCTACCGAACCACTCGCGGCGGCTTCAGCCCATCTGGCCGAAATAGGCGAAATAGGCCTCGATCTGGCCCTTCCCGTCGGTAGGCAGGAAGGTGAAACGCCCGGCAAGCGCGCCCGCCTCCTTGCGCACGATGACGACCTCGGCAGCGAAGGCGATGTCGAAGGGCTCCTGGCGCACATGGATGTTGACCAGGCACCTTTGGCCGACCGCGAGGTTGCCCTCGTAGGGCTCGGCGAGGAACCCGGTCGTGCTCCAGTTCTTCAGCGGATAGGGCGTGCCGTCGACCGACAGCACGGCGCAGCTGGGCGGCGCCTCGATGCGCGGCTCGCTGCGGCGATCCTCTGGCTCCGCCTGCGACGACGGGCGCCGGAAGAACCATAGCGCCGCCGCCACGCCGGCAATGCCGAACAGTCCCGCGGGAAGGAAAAAGCTGCTGGGCACGCCAGACAATATAGGCATGGCGAAGTCCCCGGAGGAAGCGCTGCGCCGACGAGGCGGTCGCGAGAGCAGACGCCCTCCGGCTACCGCCCGACATAGAAGAACGAGCGCTCGCCGAGCATGAGGTCGGTCAAGGCCCAGACCAGCGCGTCGACGCGGTCGGGCGAAGCGCCCTCGCCGGGCTGCCAGGAGACCATCTGGTCCTCGAGCCTGGGCAAAGCGCCGACATGGCGCACCCGGCCCTGCTCGTAGAGTGCGGCGATCGGCTCGGCGCGCACGCGCTTGCCGCGGCTCGCGGTGACGGCGCGATAGGGGATCGCGGGGTCGACCGCGCGCAAGGTCGCTTCGACCAGATCGCCGCCATTGTTGGTCTCGCCGACGATCCGGTCGGCGCTGTGCGCACGATAGGCCGCGATGGCGCGCTCGGCCCATTCCTCGGGCCGCCAGCGTCCGGAGAGATCCTTCAGCACATAGCCGACGCCATCCGCGCCCAGACCGGCGACGACGATGCCGGTCTCGGCCGAGCGCGCCGCGCTCGACACGGCAGGATCGATCGCGACCACGACGCGGAGGAGATCCGGCGGCATCGCCACGCGCAGCTCGTCGAGGCGCTTCAGGCTCCACAGCGCGCCCTCGGCCTCCTCGAGCAGCTCGGCCTCCATCTCCTGGCGGCCGAGGCGCGTGCCGGCGTAGCGGCGCTCGAGCCGCGTGACGAAGCCGCGCGCGAGATTGTCGGCATTCGCCGATGTCGAGCCGCGCGTGACCACGGTGGTCGGATCGGCGATCAGGCGCTTCAGGCCCTGGCGCGGCTTCGGCGTCGTGGTGACGACGCGCTTAGGCTCGGCGCCGCCGCGAAGCGTGAGCTCGAGATTGTCCCAGGTCTCATCCAGATGCTTCCACGCCGCCAGCTCATCGGCCCAGGCGGCGTCATGGCTGGGCCCGCGCAGGCGGTCGGGACGCTCGGCCGAATAGAGGTCGGCGATCGCGCCGTTCGGCCAGACGAGACGCAGCTCCGACTTCACGAAGAGCGGCCGGAACCAGGGCGGCGAGATCCCGATGATGCCGGCCTCGCCCTCGACCATGGTCTTCCTCACGTCGCGCAAGGTGGGACCGACGAGCGCGATGCGCCTGCGCCGGCCGCTCTCCGCCTCGGATCGGACCCATTCGGCGCCGGTGCGCGTCTTGCCGAAGCCGCGCCCGGCGAGCACGAGCCAGGTCTCCCACGGCACCTGCGGCGGCAGCTGCTCCTTCCGCGCCCAGAAGCGCCAGTCATGCATGGGATGCGCGGCTTCGAGATCGGAGAGCGTCTCGAAGAACGCGGCGCGCAGATTGGGCGGCAGGCCCGCGATCATGCACGCATGCGAATGCGGGGAGGAGGAGAAGGAGGTCAAGCGAGTGCCCTTCGTTCGGAGGCCGTCTCCCACCGGGAGAGGGTTGGGGTGAGGGGAAACGGCTACGCAACGCAATGCGTCGAACGCAGAGTCTCGGAGCCGCTGCCCCTCACCCCGACCCTCTCCCGATGGAGACCTCTGCGAAAGGCGATCATCAACGACCCTCACCCTTCGACAAGCTCAGGATGAGGGTCTACTTCGGCATATCAGTAGCCTCATCCTGAGCTTGTCGAAGGGTGAGGCGGACCAAGAGTGCCTTTCGCAGAGGTTTCCGATGGGAGAGGGCGCTAAGAGGTCCGTCGCGGCGCCGTGCTCCCCTTCTCCGTGCGCTTCTCACCCCATCGGCTTCGCCTTCGCCCTCTGCGCCATCGCATCGGCGAGGCGGTCGAGCTTCCGGGCCAGGCTCTGCTTGGCGCCGGCGCCGGCGAGGTCGAGGAGCTCGCGGCCGTCGGCGCCGCCAGCGCGCGCCTTGGGCCGGAGATAGGGGGCGACCGCCTTGGCCATGCCGTCGCGGCGATCCGGGTCGGCGGCATCGTCGGCCATGACCGCCAGCATGTAGGCGACCGGATCTTCAGCTGGATCGGGAGCCGGATCGGTCCGAGCCTGCGGATTTCTGCCGGTAGACGGTGCGGCGCTCATCGGAAGGTCTTCCTCACGAATTGAGGGCGCGGACCAGCGCCTGGATGCCGGCCTTCTCGCGTTGGCGGACGGTCTCGTGACTGCAGCCGAAGGTGCGGGCGATGACCCGGAGGTTGAGCCCCATGGCGACCCCGATGACGGCCAGACGCTGCTGACCGGAGCGGATCAGGAAGAGCCATTGCAGGGTCTCGTCCAGGCGCCCGATCTCCGCCGGCGAGGGCCGCTCGACCGTCTTCGTCCGGCCATAGCCATAGGCCTCGGCGAGGTCGTGGACGACATCCGGCCAGCGCACCGTGTGGGTCGAGGGTCGCGACCGCGCATCGTCGGGAAGGAGGCGGAGGATCTTCATGGCCTCGGCGAGCAGGGCGCGCACGCTTTCCGGCGTCCACAACTCCGGCGCCCGCTCCGGCGGCGGCGGCGCGACCGGCGCGGCCGGGTCGGGCGGCGCCGGAGCCCAAGCCTGCACATTCTCCGAAACCTTCAGCGCAGGCCCTCCCTCGCGGCGGCGGAACCAGCGGACGACGGTGGCGACGCTCGGGCGCGGGCGGAGCATGGCGGTCATCGGCGCGGCCGCCGGCGCGGTGCCGTAGCGGGCGCAGGCGCAGCGGGTGCCGGCACGGTTACCTCCGCCTTGCGCTCGAGCTGGCGGCGCGCTTCGTTGATCACCGCCTGCTTGGTCCAGGGATCGACGACATCTGAAAGCTCGATCATGGCGACGCCGCGCTCGACGAAAGCCCGCCGGCGCAGCAGGCCGATCTCCTCGCTTGGTGCCGGTGCCGCGCCCTGGATGCGTGCAAGGCCGCTTCTGAGCTCCAATGTCATAACGAAAATCTCCCGCATGGGTTGCGTCGGATAAGGTGCCGGTGCGACGCCGGCCGAGTTCCTGGAACAAGATAATGAGGATTTTAATCCCGAAAGTTAACGGATAAATTCCCTAATGCAACCCGCGGCCGTTTACGGAACTATCGCCGCATGTCCCAGGATCTGCTTCTGCAGCGCATCGAGGCCCGGCTCAGGGCGACAGGGCTCTCCGAGCGCAAGGCCTGCCTCAAGGCCGGGCTCAAGGTCGACGCGATCCGCACCATCCGCCGGGGCAACCACCCGCGCGCATCGACGCTGCGCGCGCTCGCGGGCGTGCTCGGCGTCACCGCCTCCTACCTGCTCGACGCCTCGGACGACGCCCCGCCGCCGCCCGCGGCCGGCGCCGGCGCGCGCCCGGTCACCGGCTCCGAATCGATGGTGCCGATCGTCGAGCTCGACGTCCGCGCCGGCGCCGGCGGCGGCGCGCTCAATTCAGACGAGCTCGAGACCGGGCAGTGGCAGCTTCCCGGCGATCTCGTGCGCTCGGTCACCACCGCACCGACGACATCGCTCAAGATCCTTACCGTCTATGGCGACTCGATGGAGCCCGAGTTCCGCCCGGGCCAGCGCGTCATGGTCGACACCTCCGACCAGATGCCGAGCCCGCCGGGCGTCTTCGTCGCCTGGGACGGGCTTGCGACCGTGATCAAGCGCGTCGAGGTCGTGCCGCATTCCGACCCGCCCCGCGTGCGCTTCACCTCCGACAATCCCCGCTACCAGCCCTACGAGCGCACGCTCGAGGAGGCCCATATCCGCGGCCGCGTCATCGGACGCTGGACCTGGACTTAAGAACGCACGACGATTTTGGCGCGTGAGCATCCGCACAGTTCATTGACGGCAGCGGCACTTATGGTGATCTTGCGGATCGATCACCGTGGCGGCCAATGATTGAGCTGAGCCCTCGTTACCAGATCCAGCGCGACGCAAGGCTGCCCGCGCTCGATACCTCGGCCGCGCGCGCCTGCCAGGCGGCGGACACGGAGCCCCAGCAGGGCCACGGCTCGGTCCGGCCGGTCGTCGCCTACCTCTACCAGCCCGGCAACTTCTTGCCACTCGAGCTGCTGCGCATCCTCGATCGTTTCCAGGCGCCGGGCATGGTCAAGATCCTCGACCACGGCATCGCCGACCGGCCCGCCGATCCGGGGCGCGACTTCGTGCTCATCACCGAATTGCCGGGCGAGCATGTCGTGGAGAACCTGGCCAATCCCTTCCCGGCGCTCTCCGATGAGACAATCGTACGCTTCGTGCGCCAGGCGATGCCGGCGCTGCGCGAGCTCGAATCCCGGCGCACTGGCCATCGCGCGATCCGGCCGACCAACCTCTTCTACGCGGATGCCGGGCGTTCGCAGATCGTGCTCGGTCCGCCGGCGCTGTCGCCGCCGGGCCAGGACCAGCCGAGCTATCTGGAGCCGCTCGAGAGCGCGACGGCCGATCCGCGCGGTCGCGCCGGCAATGTCTTCTCCGACGATCTCTTCTCGCTCGGCGTCACCCTCCTGATGCTGGCGACGGGCCGCAACCCGCTCCGCGACGAGAGGCCCGAAACCGTCACAGCGAAACGCCTCGAGGTCGGGTCCTTCGACGCGCTGGTCGGCGGCACGCGGCTGACCACGGCGATGGCCGAGGTCGTGCGCGGCCTCCTCGTCGACTCGCGTCGCGAACGCTGGGGGCTGACCGAGCTCGTGCAGTGGGCGACCGACGGTCGCCGCCCCAACCCGCCGCGCGTCTCCCAGCACAAGGTGGCGAGCCGCCCGCTCAAGATCGGCCCGGACGAGGCGCACTCCGCCCGCAGCCTCGCCTACGGGATCAGCCGCCACTGGGAGCACGCCAGCAAGCTGCTGACCAGCGAGGAGTTCCAGACCTGGATCCGGCGCGGGCTTGCCGACGAGGCGGTGGTCGATCGCGTCACTAAGGTCACGCGCGGCGCATCCGAGACCATGCATCGCGAGCGCTCCGACCGCCAGGTGCTGAACCTGCTTCTCGCCCTCGACCCGCAGGCGCCGATGCGCTATCGCCAGCTCGCCTTCCAGATCGAGGGCCTGCCCAACCTGCTCGCCAACCTGCTCGCCGATGCCGAGGGCGAGCGTGACTCGCTCGCCGACATGTCCAACATGACCGCCAACGCGCTGTGGAGCAGTTGGTCGACGATGCAGGGAACCTTGTCGAACGAAGGCGCGCGCATCCGCTCGCTGCTCGATCGCCAACGCCCGGTGGTAGTCACGCGCGAGCCGGGCCAGGGGCTCGAGCGCTGCCTCTACGAGATGAGCCCGGCGGTTCCGTGCCTGTCGCCGCTGCTCGCCGAGAGCTGCGTCGTCGATCTCCCAAGCCTGCTCGGAGCGCTCGACCGCCTGCCGCGCGAGGCCTTCGTTGAAGACTTCCTCACCGACCGGCACGTCCTGGCCTTCCTGGCCTCGCGCTCGAGCAAGATCACCGACCAGCTTCTGCGCCAGGCTGTCGGCCGCCGGAACTCGCTGCAGCGTCTCGTCCAGCAGGTCAAGATGCTGGCCCTCGTGCAGGCCTCGGCCAAGACGCTGACGCCGAACCTGACGCAGAATCTCGCTGACTTCCTCAAGAAGACAGCCGAACAGGAAATCCGCGGCTCCGAGCTCAAGGAGCTGGTGCTGAAGGACCTCGAGGTCGCCGCTCCGCAGGGAAAGATCGAGCTCCTGCTGAAGACGCTTGAGGAATCGGGCGCGCTCGAAGCCGACCGCCGCGGCTTCGAGGCGGCGCATGCCGAGTATGTAGAAGGGAAGAAAAAGCTAGGCGAGCTCAAGGACCGGCTCACCAAGGCCGAGAAGCGCGCCGGGTCGCTCGGGCCGCAGGTCGCCGGGCTGATCGGCATCGCCTCGGGCCTGGCGGCGATCGCGATGATGGCGCTGATGGGGGTCGGGTTCTAGCCCGGCCTATTCACGGGCGAGCATGATTTGAATTGCGGCGATGGAAGGCGATCAGATGGCATGCTTTGTCGTTGCGCCTTTTTCATCGCGGGTTGGTTTGTCGGGTGTCGGGTTATTGGTTTG
>VGEN01000101.1 GCA_016869285.1 Alphaproteobacteria bacterium | reverse complement strand
GCGATCAGTTCACGAAGGCGATGAAAGAAAAACGCCCCTGTCTTGCGGTTCACTCCGCAGAGACTCGATGCGGTACGCGCCGTCGTTCCTGCTACGAAATGTTCGATCAGGCGATCCTGCTTCGAGACCCTCAATCGGCTCCGTCGTATCCGTCCCATGATAACTCCATAACCGAGTTATCTGGGACAGCCCCTTAGCGAAAATTTGAAGGATACAGATGTCCGCGGATCGACGCTTCGCACTCGTAACCGCCCTGCTTCTCCTCGCCGTCGGGTGGGGGCTCGGCTGGTATCTCGACCGTGCCGGCAACGCGCAGGCAATCGGGCTCGCCGAGCAGCAGAACATCGACCTGGCGCGCACGCTCGCGAGCACGCTTCGCCGTGACGTCCGGCAATTCCTTACCGATGCGCAGCAGATGAACGCCGAGGACCTGCGCAGCGCGCCGCGAGCCACCGCCTTTCGTCAGGCGATGCAGCTTCACCTCACCGGTCTGCCGATCGTCAAGGTCAAGATCTACGACCAACAGGGCCTTACGGTCTTTTCAACCGAGCTTGCGCAGATCGGCGAAGACAAGGCGGCAAATGCCGGCTTTCGCCGGGCGCTCGCCGGCGGCATCGCGACCGAGCTCACCTACCGCAACCAGTTCAGCGCATTCGACGACATCATCGTCGACCGCAACCTGCTCTCCAGCTACGTGCCGATCACGGATACGGCCGGACGTATCGACAGCGTGTTCGAGATCTACCAGGACATAACGCATCTGCTCGACTCCTTCGTTCACGCACGCTACCTGCGAAACGCGGTGATCTTCGGCGCGCTGGCCGTCATCTAAGCGGCGCTGCTCATGATCCGCCGTCAGGGTCGCAGACCTGCGGGTTAGCCCGGACTTCTCCCACTGGTTACGGCCTGCGCCGGTTCAAGAAGCCGACAGGGTGCGTCGCCGCGCTCCCCCGATGCGCTTCATCGGCCAGCGCGCGGCTCCTGCCCTGGCGGCTTCTTGAACCGGCGCAGGCCGTAACCAGTGGGAGAAGTCCGGGCTAAGATGCCTCAGGCACCTAGTCCGACTGCGAAGACCAGTCGCTGCGGAACTCGCCGAACAGCGTGAGCCCGCCGCAGGCATAGATTGTCTGCCCGGTTATGTAGGAGGCCTCGTCGGAGGCGAGGAAGGCGAAGACGGCGGCGATTTCCTCAGGTGCTCCGGCACGGCCCATCGGGATATGGCTTTCGACCGCGCGGCGCTTCTCAGGGTCCCCGGTCCAGCCCCGGTTGAGGGGGGTGTCGATCGCGCCCGGCGCGACCGCATTCACGCGGATGCCGCGACCGGCGTATTCGAGCGCCAGCGTGCGGGTCATGTTGCCGAGCCCCGCCTTGCTCAACGAGTAAGGGAGATAGCCCGGCTTCGGGACGATCTGGTGCACGCTCGAATTCGAGAGGATGACGCCGGGCTTCCCGGCCGCGAGGAAATGGCGGATCGCCGCCTGCGCGCAATGCCAGGCGCCGATCAGGTTGACGTCGAGGATGCGGCGGAGCTCGGCCTCGGCCAGATCCTCGCTTGGGGCGAAGGACTGGATGCCGGCATTGTTGACCAGGATATCGAGCCCGCCCCAGGCGGCGACCGCCTCGGCGACCATCGCCTCGACCTGAAACCTCTCGGCGACATCGGCGGCAATCGCCAGGTGACGCGCGGCGGTGAAGCCGGCCTTGCGGGATGCCGCCTCGACCTCGGCCAAGGCCGCATCCGGGTCGTCGCTGCGGTCACGATGGTTGAGGCAGACCTCCGCGCCCTCTTCGGCGAAGCGGACGGCGATGGCCCTGCCGATACCGGTGGCGGCCCCGGTGACGAGGGCACGGCGGCGGGAGAGGCGGGAGGTCGTCATCGGGCTATCTCCTGTCCGAAGGTCCGGTCGTATTGCCAACGTCCCAACTTGACTCGGGCCGCGATCTTCGGTCGACGATAGAAAATCACAGCAACTTGACTCATCGTCGCTGCACGAGGGCGCGAACCAGAAAGAGCAGTGCTTCGCTTATTGCCACTGGCGCTGATGTTGTGGGCTCCATCGGCGTAACATTTTTTGAACACCTAAGGGTGGGGACCTTGGTCTGATGGCACCGCGCTCACGACGCCCAATTCCGGCGGAGAGATCACGTACGGTCGTATCCGCAACCACGAGACGGTTGAGGTGGGCCGTGCGGCAGCGTGGAGGTGCGTCTGACGCCATCCGCTGATCCACAACTGTCTCCCGCTGTGATGCATGAAGTCCACCGCGAAACTTCGGCGTCAGCACCGGGCGAAGGCTCTTCGCTGTGCTTGCGGTCGATGTCGTCGGCTACACGCGCCTAGTGGAAGCTGACGGGGATGGTACGCATGCCCGGCCTATGCAGCTTCGTGCTGGTCTCCTCCAGCCGAGCGTGATTCGTCACGAGGGCCGCATCGTCAAGAACACCGGCGACTGCTTCCTCACCACATTCAAAAGCGTGGTGCTCGCCACCCGTTGCGCGATTGAGATCCAAGGCGAGGTCGTCCGGACCAGTCAGCATGAGCCGCCGTCGATTCGAATTCCGTTCCGCATGGCCATCACCCTCCGCGAGGCCGTCTCAGAGGCGCACATCATCTTGGGCGAAGGCGTCAACGTCGCAGTCTTTGGCGCTGCTCCAGACCCTGCTGAGCTCCGAAACCCGTCTGAGAGAAGCCACGGCCGAGTGGTAGACGCTAGGCAGGCCTAGGGAATATGACCAGGAGCGCCGCGAGTGCCGCGCCCTGCCCTAAATCTGCATCGCCTTCTCCCTTCTCCGCTGCACGGAGGAGGGGATCTTCATCGCTTCGCGATACTTCGCCACGGTGCGGCGGGCGATGTCGACGCCGTCGGCCTTCAGCATCTCGACCAGCTTGTCGTCGGAGAGCACGTCCTCGAGCTTCTCCGCATCGATCAGGCTCTTGATGCGGAAGCGCACGGCCTCGGCCGAATGCGCCTCGCCGCCCTCGGCCGAGGCGATCGCCGCGGTGAAGAAGTACTTGAGCTCATAGAGGCCGCGCGGCGTCGCCATGTGCTTGTTGGTGGTGACGCGGCTGACCGTGCTCTCATGCATCGAGATCACGTCGGCGATGTCGCGCAGGATCAGCGGCTTCAGGTGCTGGATGCCGCGGCGGAAGAAGGCGTCCTGCTGGCGCACGATCTCGGTCGCCACCTTGAGGATCGTGGTCGCGCGCTGGTGCAGCGACTTCACCAGCCAGTTCGCCGCCTGGAAACGCTCGGAGAGATAGTCCTTCTCGTCCTTCTTCTTCGCATCCTTGCTGACGCGGCTGTAGTAGCGCGTGTTGACCAGCACGCGGGGCAGCGTCTCGGTGTTGAGCTCGATCATCCAGTCGCCGCCCGGCTGCGGGCGCATGATGATGTCGGGGATCACCGGCTGCACCATCGACTGGTCGAAGGCCGAGCCCGGCTTCGGGTTCAGCGTCTTGATCTCGGCGATCATCTCCTTGAGGTCCTCGGCGTCGACGCCGCAGAGCTTCATGAGCTGGCCCAGGTCGCGCTTGGCCAGGAGATCGAGGCGCTCGACCATGACCTGCATGGCGGGATCGAAGCGGCCGCGTTCGGCGAGCTGGAGCGCCAGGCACTCGCCGAGCGAGCGGGCGAAGACGCCGACCGGATCGAGGCGCTGAAGCAGCTTCAACGTCGCGCTGACGCGCTCGGGCGGGCAGCCGAGCTGCTGGGCGACCTCGGCGAGATCGCCGGTGAGGTATCCCGACTCGTCCAGCAGGTCGATCAGATGCGCGCCGATCATGCGGTCGACCGGATCTTCGATGTCGACGGAGAGCTGGTCGAACAGATGCTCGCGCAGCGTCGGTGCCTTGGCCGCGGCGGTCTCCTCGAGGCTGCGACCCTCCTCATCGAAGTCGCCGCCGGCGCCGCGCCATGGCAGATAGTCTTCGGCCGACTCGTAGAGATTGGCGTCATTGGTATCGACCGGCGTATCGGCCGCCTCGGGCATCGCCGAGCTCAGCGCCACCTCGCTCGATACGTCCGATGGCGCGGCAGGCGCCTCGCCGTCGGCGAAGGTATCGATGGTGCGCTCGGAAACATCGGGCTCGGGGCCGTCGTCGCGCTCGAGCAGCGGGTTCTGCTCGATCTCGCGCTCGACATACTCGGCCAGCTCCTGGTTCGAGAGCTGCAGAAGCTTGATCGCCTGCTGCAGCTGCGGCGTCATCACGAGCGTCTGGGCCTGGCGGAGGTCGAGGCGCTGATTGATCGTCATGACGCGGAGCTCAGAGCGAGAAGCGCTCGCCGAGATAGACGCGGCGCACATCCTCGTGCGCGACGATCTCGCTCGGCCGTCCTTCCATCAGCACGCGGCCGTCATGGAGGATGTAGGCGCGGTCGACGATATCCAGCGTCTCGCGCACATTGTGGTCGGTGATCAGCACGCCGATGCCGCGATCCTTCAGATGCCGGATCAGGTCGCGGATATCGTTGACGGCGATCGGGTCGATGCCGGCCAAGGGCTCGTCGAGCAGCACGAAGCTCGGCTGGCAGGCGAGCGCGCGCGCGATCTCGACGCGGCGGCGCTCGCCGCCGGAGAGCGCCAGCGCCGGCGTGCGGCGGAGATGGCTGATCGAGAACTCGGCGAGCAGGTCGTCGAGCATCGCCTGGCGGCGGTCGACCTCGCGCTCGACCACCTCGAGGACCGCTCGGATGTTCGCCTCGACCGACATGCCGCGGAAGATCGAAGCCTCCTGCGGCAGATAGCCAATGCCGAGACGCGCGCGCCGATACATCGGCAGGTCGGTGATGTCCTGGCCGTCGAGCTGGATCAGGCCGTAGTCCGGCGCGATCAGCCCGGTGATGATGTAGAAGCAGGTGGTCTTGCCGGCGCCGTTGGGGCCGAGCAGGCCCACGACCTCGCCGCGCTGCACCGAGACCGAGACGTCGCGCACCACCGGGCGCTTCTTGAAGCGCTTGCCGAGATTGCGCGCGACGAGCCCGGCATTGGCGGCGACCAGCCTGGGGCCGGTCGGGCGCGGATTCTCGGGGCGGGTCGGGGGCGCGCTCATCCGCCGGTCGCCGGCTTGGCCGGCTCCTTGCTCGGGACCACCAGCGCGCGCGCGCCCTTGAGCAGCCGCGAGACGCCGGTGTTGAGGTTGACCTCGGCGACCTCGCCGTTGAGCTGGTTCTGGCCGCGCGTGATGCGGACGCCGCCGATGAGCGTCGCGGTCCCCTGCTCGACCATGTAGACGCCCTTCTCGCCCTTCGCGACCTCCTGGTCGGTGCGGACATCAACATTGCCGAAGGCGTCGACGCGGCGGAGCTTGAGCTCCTTGTTGGCGCCTTCGACGAGCTGGGCGGAGAGGACATCGGCGCGCACCCGCTTCTTGTCGCGCAGCGCGACCGCGTCGCCGCGCGCGACCGCGAGCTGGCGCTTCTCCCAGTACTCGAGGCTGTCGCGGGCGGTGATCACGTCCTGCCGCGTGGTGAGCTTGAGGTTCCTGCCGGTCATCACCAGCACGGACTGGTCGGCATCGTAGACGGCGCGATCGGCAAGGATGGTCTCGTTCGCCGAGACGATGCGGACATTGCCCTCGGCCTCCAGCTGATAGATCTCGCTGCCGCCATCGCCCTTCGAGCGATACTTCGCGGTCAGCGTGTCGCCATGCACGGTGACGCCGCCGCGGCTCGCCTTAGCGTTGCCGCGCGCGACATAGACGTTCTGGTCGCGGCGCCACTCGATGCCCTGATCGGCATCGACCTGGATCGGCTGATCCGAATTGCCGCCGGCAAGCCCGAGCCCCTGCGCCATCGCGGGCTGGGCAAGGAGGAGAGCGAGGAAGGTGAAGACGAACTTCATCGCCTCGCCTCGCTCTTCTTCAGCGCCTGCGGATGCAGCTCGAGTCGCGCCTTGCCGGTGAAGACGATGCGTCCGCCCTTGTCGAGGATCTGGAAACCCTCGGCGGTCAGGTGGCCGAAGGGACCCTGGCCCTCGACCTTCTGCGTACCTGAGGCGGTGCCGGCGGCCATGTCGATGTCCGCCATCTCGGTCCGGAACTCGATACCGGAATCGTGGAAGACCTGAACTTGGCCGCGCAGGCCCAGGGTCTGCCGGATGCGGTCGTAGAGGCCCTCCTTCGCATTCACCGCAACCCAGCTTCCGTCCTTCATGGTGACGTCGGCCTTGGGCAAGGCGAGCAGGATGTGGTCGGCCGAGCCGGCATGCGTCGCGACATCGGCGACGACGCTGAAAGGCTGGTCGTTCTCGTCCGTGCCGACATAGCGCGGCTTCAGCATGCGCGAGGAATCGGCATCGGCGACCGTGGCGACGCCAGTGGCGCCAAGCCTGAACTCGCGCGGATCGGGGTTGAGGCGCGGCCAGGCCAGCACAAGGCCGAGCAGGATGAGCGCGATCAGCGGCAGCGTCGCCTTGAGGACGGCGACGCCGCGCGAGCCGAGCCGTCGGCGCATCGCCGGGGCGAGCCTGGGCCGGACCGAGGTGAGGCCGCGTCTGGATGGCTTCGCCGGCTGCGTCAGCGGCTGCGCGGCCATGGCCTTCACGCCACCCCGGCCCTGAGCAGATCGAGGATATGGACGATGCCGACCGGACGACCCTCCTCGACCGCAAAGGCGCGATAGAGCTTGCGGTCGTTCATCTCCTTCAGCACCTCGGCGGCAAGCAGCCGAGGCCCGATGGTCCAGGGCCCGCGCGTCATCACCTGATGGACCTTCCGCTCGAGAAGGTCGGGCGCCATATGGCGGCGGAGATCGCCATCGGTGACGAGGCCGATCAGCCTGCCGTTCGCAGTCGGCGGCTCGACCACGCCGACGCAGCCGAAGCGTTTCTCCGTCATCACCAGTACGGCGTCCGCCATGCGCGCATCGGCGCCGATCAGCGGCATCTCCGGTCCCTTGTGCATCAGGTCCTCGACCTTGAGGAGCCGCGCGCCGAGGCGTCCGCCCGGATGCAGCACGCGATAATCATCGGCGGAGAAACCGCGGCGCTCGAGCAGGGCGACGGCGAGCGCATCGCCGAGCGCCATCATCAGCGTCGTCGAGGTGGTGGGCGCGAGGCCGAGCGGGCACGCCTCGGGGGCCCGCGGCAGCACGAGCGCCGCATCGGCGGCCTCGGCCAGCGCCGAGGGCACCTTGCCGACCATCGCGATCAGCGGAATGTCGAAGCGCCGGCTGTAGGCCAACAGGTCTCCGAGCTCGGGCGTATCGCCGGAATTGGACAGCGCCAGGATTGCATCCGAGCGCGCGATCATGCCGAGATCGCCATGGCTCGCTTCCGCCGGATGGACGAACTGCGCCGGCGTGCCGGTCGAGGCGAGCGTCGCGGCGATCTTGCGCGCGACATGCCCCGACTTGCCCATGCCCGAGACGATGATGCGTCCCGTGGCGCCGGCCATCAGGTCGATCGCGCGCGCGAAGGCTTCGGCGCCGGCGTCGCCCGCCAGCGTCTCCGCCAGGCTCCTCAACGCGTCTGCTTCGAGGGAGAGGACGCGCCGGCCCGCCTCGGCTTCGGCGATCCGCGATGTCTTAGGGTTCGGCCGCAACGGCGATTCCTGGTCCTTTTGTCCCCTGTCGCAAGAAAGTTGCGCGAAACGCCGGGTGTTTCGGCATGTTTCTTGCTCGGGCGAGAGTATGCCGTCGATTCGCAGCTTCCGCCAGCCTTGTATTCAGCGAGGAAGATACAGGCCTGCCTTCCGTCTTCCGACGATCCCCGATCCGGTTCGTTGGAGCGCGGCCGCCGAGACTTTTCGGATGCCGGGAGCTGGTAGGATCGCCCGTTCACTCGACGGATGACGATGAATCGCAAGGAACGACGGGCGCGAGCCGCCGGACCCGCCGCCTCGTATGACGACAGCTTCAACCGTGCCGTCGCGCTGATGGTGG
The DNA here is from genome assembly GCA_016869285.1 of Alphaproteobacteria bacterium. Classification (GTDB taxonomy): domain Bacteria; phylum Pseudomonadota; class Alphaproteobacteria; order SHVZ01; family SHVZ01; genus SHVZ01. The sequence goes on along the minus strand of VGEN01000101.1, from coordinate 9,117 downwards.
CGCGGCGTTACGCCGAGGCCGAGGCCGAGCTGAGGGCGGCGCTCGCGGCCAAGCGCACGCTCGAAGCGCATCACAATCTCGGGGCGGTCCTCGTCGAGCTCGGCCGACCGAGCGAGGCGATCACCTCGTATCGTGCCGCGCTCAAGCTCTCGCCGGAGAGCCAGCGCACGCACAACTCGCTGGTCAAGCCGCTGGTCGAGCTCGGCCGTCTCGACGAGGCGGCAAGGCATGGCGCCCGCGCGCTCGAGCTCAAGGACCGCGAGGCCACCCAAGAATTCAGGCGATACCGGCCCCTGCTGACTCCGAAGTCGCCGGCACCGGCCCGGGACCTGATCGCCTTCAGCCTGTGGGGAACCGAGCCGATCTACCTCGATGGCGCTGTGCAGAACGTCGAGCGCGCGCGCGATCTCTATCCCGGCTGGACCTGCCGCATCTATCGCGACGATACCGTGCCGTCGCCGGCCCGCGCAGGGCTGACAGAGGGCGGCGCCAAGGTCGTAACGATGCCGCGCCCGGCGGCGGATCGCCCCTATGACGGGCTCTTCTGGCGTTTCCTCGCCGCCGACGATCCGGGGGCTCGCCATGTGCTGTTCCGCGACTGCGACTCGCTCCTCAACGAGCGCGAAGCGGCGGCGGTGCGGGCTTGGCTCGACTCGGGCCGGCTTGCCCATGTCATGCGCGATCACATCCTTCACTGCGATCTGATGCTGGCCGGGCTGTGGGGTGCGCATGCGCCGCGCCTGCCGCTGCTGGGTCCGTCGGTCTCGGCCTGGATCGCCGCCAACCCGCATCCGCTGAACGCGCGGGTTCAGGACCAGACGTTCCTCAGGCATGCGGTGTGGCCGCTGATCCGCGAGGATCATCTGGCGCACGACTCCGCCTATCGGATCTTCGGCGCCAAGCCCTTTCCGAGCGGCGGCCCGGAGCTTGGCAAGCGCGACGTCGTCCCGCGTTAGTGGCTGAAGATGTCGTCCTCGTCGCCCCAGCCGAGAAGGTCGAGCTCGGCGCGGACCGGGAGGAAGCGGAAGCAGGCCTCGGCGATCTCGAAGCGGCCCTCGCGCTTCAGCATCGCGTCCAGCTTCTCCTTGAGCTTGTGGAGATGCAGCACATCGGAGGCGGCGTAGCGGAGCTGCTCCTCCGAAAGAGTGGAAGCGCCCCAGTCGGAGGATTGCTGCTGCTTGGAGAGCTCGACGCCGAGCAGCTCCTTGCACAGATCCTTGAGGCCGTGCTTGTCGGTGAAGGTGCGCGTCAGCTTGGATGCGATCTTGGTGCAGTAGAGCGGCGCCGTCGTGACGCCGAGGTGCCGCCTGAACATCGCGATATCGAAGCGGGCGAAGTGGAAGAGCTTGGTCGTCTTCGGATCGGCGAGCATCCGGCCCAGGTTCGGCGCGCTCGTCTGCCCTTGCGCGATCTGCACCATGTGGCAGGTGCCGTCGCCCGCCGAGAGCTGGACCAGGCAGAGCCGGTCGCGGCCTGGGTTGAGCCCCATGGTCTCGGAGTCGATCGCGATCAGAGGTCCCAGGTCGAGGCCGCTCGGCAGGTCGCCCTTATGAAGAGTGATGCTCATCGGATCGATGGTGCCCAGGAGAAGACTCGAACTTCCAAAGCCTTGCGGCCACAGGTACCTGAAACCTGCGCGTCTACCAATTCCGCCACCTGGGCAGGAGGAAGGCGCCCCTTATGCCGCCCCCCGGCGGGCGGTGTCAATGGCCGGCTCGGGGACAGCCGCCGACCCGCTTGACGGGAAGGCCGACTCGCGACCAAGTCTCGCCCGGCGCCGAGTGGCGCCCTTTCTGACACGTAGGATGGCGGATGCTCGAGGCAAGCAAGTCGATCATGCGGCGCTCGCACGACCAGCGCTTCGCCACCCGATTTCTCGTCGGCGAGGGCATCGACATCGGCGCCGGCGGCGATCCGATCGGCAACTACGCCAGCCTTTTCCCGCTGATGAAGTCGGTCCGGGCCTGGGACCTTGCCGATGGCGACGCCATGATGATGGCGAGCATCTCCGATGCCAGCCTCGACTTCGTCCATTCGAGCCACTGTCTCGAGCATCTTGAGGATCCCTTCGTCGCGCTCTCGCATTGGATTCGCATCTGCCGTCCGGGCGGGCATCTGGTCGTCGTCGTCCCCGACGAGGACCTCTACGAGCAGGGAGTCTTCCCCTCGACCTTCAACCCGACGCATCGCTGGACCTTCACCATCGCCAAGCGCGAGAGCTGGAGCCCGCGCTCGGTCAACCTCCTCGATCTCCTCGGCCGCTTCAACGACGTGGTCGACATCCTCCGCCTCGAGCTGCTCGACCACAACTACCTCTACGGCGCCCAGCGCTTCGACCAGACCATGCTGCCGGCCTCCGAATCCGCCATAGAGTTCGTGCTGCGCAAGCGAAAGCCCGAGGACATCGAGCGACGGGGCCGTCTCACCGTTCCGCCCCCCACCAGACCCTAAGTGAGATCGAAGAGCTTCGCGCCGATCGCGCGCGGCGATGCGCGGGTGCTGATCTTGGGCTCGCTTCCCGGCGCAATGTCTCTGGCACGCCGCGAATACTACGCCCAGCCGAGGAACGCCTTCTGGCGGATCATGGCCGAGCTCGCCGACGCCGACCGCGCGCTTCCCTATGCGGAACGCCTCGAAAGGCTTCGGGAAAAACGTATCGCCGTCTGGGATGTCTGCGCTGCGGCCGAACGCGCCGGAAGCCTCGACTCCTCGATCTTGCGCAACACGGTGATCCTTAACCGCTTCGAGGCCTTTTTCCTGCGGCACGCCGAGATCCGTGCCATCTTCCTCAATGGCGGCACCGCGACCGAGCTGTTCGAGCGGCTGGTGATCCCGACGATCTCGCCGGCGCACGCGGCCTTGCCACGTATGCGCCTTCCTTCGACCAGTCCGGCGCATGCGGGCATGCCGTTCGAGCGCAAGCTCGCCGCCTGGCGCGAGGCGCTGGCGCCCTACCTCTAGACGGGCAGAATCTCGACGCTCGCGGCGCCGTCCTCGATGGTCAGCACGCCGACGGTGCGCGTCCTTGCCAGCGTCGGGCTGCCGGGATTGACGAAGAGCGTTCCGGCGGCCGAGGTGACGCGCGCCGCATGCGTGCCGCCCCAGACGCAGACATCGACCCTGCCGCCGAACAGCACCTGCATCGCTCTTTCGGGCGGCAGCCCGGAAAAGCGCAGGACCGGGTCGGTCTCGGCCCGGACCGGCTCGCCGGTCAGCGAGAACAGCACGCCGATGCCGCTCGATCCGATCTCGAGCACTCGCGGGCCGTCGACCAGCACCGGCGGCGAGGCCGGCGGATCGGTTCCGGGGTTGCGCGTCGCAAAGACCGGCGCGATCGCGCTCAAGGTCGCGATTGCGTTCGGCGAGGTCAGATCGCCGCAATGGATGATGGCATCGACCTCGCCCCAGGCGGCCCGAATCCTCTCGACCGCGCCGGGCCAGTCGACCGCGTCGTCATGGGTGTCGGCGAGGAGGCCGAAGCGGCGGCCCGTGATGCGGTCGCGAGTCACGGTCACGAAGCGATGCCCTTCCTCTGCTTGTACTCGACGATCGCCTTCTTCAGGTCGGCATACTCGCTGCAGCCGAAGAAGCAGAGCTTGTCGAGCCTGGCGAGATTGCCCTCGGCCGATTTGAGGTCGTCCAGCATCAGGAACATCTCGCCCTGATATTCGAGCGCGCCCCGGTGGTCAGGCTTGAGCTCGAGCGCCTTGGCGTAGTGAATGCGCGCCTCCGGCAGCTTGTTGAGCTTGCGGTGCGCATAGCCCATCCAGTTGAAGGCGTCGGCGTTGCGTGCATCGGCCTGGGTCGCCTTCTCGAGGTGAAGGATCGCCTCGGCGTATTTCCATTCCTTGATCAGCTTCTCGGCGATGACGAGGTCGGGGTTCCGCGGCGTGCCGCCGCTCAAGCGCGGATCGGGCGTATTGGTCGACTCGCCGCCACCGGCGGCATGGACGGCGAGCGGGAAGGCGAGCGCAATGAGGAGCGCAAATAGGCGGAGCATGAGAGTCCTCCTTGCCGACTGGACGAGTCGGCGCTGAGCAGTTCAGCCCCCTCCGGACGGCCTACGACGTAATTCCTTTGCGTCGCTTGTACTCGGTGATTGCCTTCTTCAGGTCCGTGTACTCGGTGCAGCCGAAGAAACAGAGCTTGTCGAGCTTCACGAGGTTGCCTTCGGCCGACTTGAGGTCGTCCAGCATCAGGAACATCTCGCCCTGATACTCAAGCGCGCCCTTGTGTTCGGGATTGATCTCGAGCGCCTTGTCGTAGTGCGCGCGCGCCTCCGGCAGCTTGTTGAGCTTGCGGTGCGCGTAGCCGAGCTGGTTGAAGGCATCGGCGTTCTTGGCATCCGCCTTCACTACCTTGTCGAGGAGCGGGATGGCCTCCGCATATTTCCACTCCTTGATCAGCTTCTCGGCCGCGACATAGTCCGGATTGACCATGTTGGCCGGTGCGGTATTGGAGCCGCTGCCCATGGCATGCGCTGCGAGCGGCAGCGCCAGCGTCAGCGCAAAGACGAGCGATCGAAGCATGGCGGACCTCACGGTTTGAGAAGCTTGTCGATTTCCTTGGTGATCGTCGCCGAGATCGGCGACACGCTCGACGGCCAGGCGCCGGCGATCGCCCCGTCCGGGCCGATCAGGTACTTGTGGAAGTTCCAGCGGGGTGCCGCGCCTTCGCCGAGCTCGGCTACGATCCACTTGTAGAACGGGTGCGCCTTGCCGCCGATCACCGCCTGCTTCTCGGTCATCGGGAAGTCGACGCCGTATGTCACTTCGCAGAAGCCCTTGATCTGCGCTTCGCTGCCCGGCTCCTGGCCGCCGAAATCGTTGGACGGCACGCCGAGCACGATGAGGCCCTTGTTGCGATAGCCCTGCCAGAGCTTCACGAGGTCGGCGTATTGCGGAGTGTAGCCGCATTCCGAGGCGGTATTCACCACCAGCATCGGCCTGCCGGCGAATTTCGAGAGCGGCAGCTCATCGCCCTCGATCGACGTGAAGGTGAAGCCGAAGCCGTTGGGGCCCGCCGTCGCCGGCATCGAGACCGTCATGCCGACAGCCGCGATGATCATCGCCGCGCGGACGAGGTCGCCGAGCTCAGCCATAGCGCTGCTCCTTCCACGGATCGCCGAGATTGTGATAGCCGCGCACTTCCCAGAAGCCCGGCGCATCCTTGTCCGTGAACCAGATGTGGCGAACCCATTTCGCCGACTTCCAGAAAAAGAGCTTCGGGATCACCACGCGCACCGGGCCTCCGTGGTCGCGCGAGAGCGGCTGGCCCTCCCAGCTATGGGCAAGCAGGACATCGTCATCGTCGAAATGCTCGATCGGCACATTCGTCGAATAACCGTCGTAGCTCTTGAAGACGATGAACCGGGCATCGCGCTTCGGCCGGACCGCCGACAGGAGCTGCCGGCCTGAGACGCCGTCCCAGCGGTTGTCGTAACGCGACCAGGCGGTGACGCAGTGGATGTCGGAGACGTGACCGACCTGCGGCTGGGCCATGAGGTCGTTCCAGCGCCAGGTCGCCGGACGCTCGACCAGGCCGCCGATCTTCATCTCCCATTCCCTGGCCGGAACGTTCGGGTGCACGCCGAGATCGAGCACCGGCCAGTTCTTCACCTCGCGCTGGCCCGGAGGCAGGCGGCGGCGCTGGCGCCACTCGGTGCCGCCGCGCGATGGCTCGCCCGTCAGGAGACGGCCCTCCCTGGCCCACTTCTCCTTGGTATCGATCAGCTTTTGCTTGATCCGGCCGGTCGTGTCCGGGCTGTCATCCGCCATCATGCTGCTCTTACGTGGACGCGTGCCCGCCAGATTAGGCGTCGGCGCGGCGAGGCGGTAGGTCCCTCGCCGGCCTGTGATGAGAGCAACGAGAGGCGAGCCGTCCCTATTCCCTCAGCGCCAGGCCAGCAGGCGGCGCTCGGCGAGCGAAACCAGGAACCCCACAGCAAGGCCCAGGATCGAGAGCAGGCAGACCCCGGCCAGCAGGTCCTCGGTGCGCATCAGGTTGCCCGCGGTCAGGATGAAAGCGCCGACGCCGAACTCGGCCCCGATCATCTCGGCGGCGACGACCAGGATGAGCGCGATCGAGGCCGAGATGCGCACCCCGGAGAGGATGCCGGGAAGCGCGCCGGGCAGGATTACCTTGGCGACGACGGCATGGGTCGGCACGTCGAAGCTCTGCGCCATGCGGATCAGCGTGCGCGGCACCTGGTCGACGCCGGAATATGTCGCGATCGCCATCGGGAAGAACACGCCGAGCGCGATCGTCGCGACCTTTGAGGGCTCGCCGATGCCGAACCACAGGATGAACAGCGGCAGGAGCGCGATCTTCGGGATCGGGAAGAGCGCCGAGACGATCGGCAGCCCGGCGGCACGCGCGTGGCTGAGAAGTCCGAGCGCCAAGCCGAAGGCGAGGCCGGCGGCGGAGCCGAGGGCGAATCCCAGCAGGATGCGTTGAAGCGAGGCGGCAAGATGCCGCCAGAGCTGGCCCGAAAGAGCCATCTCTGCCAGCGCGCGGGCGATGCCGGCGGGGCTCGGCAGGAACACCGGCGAGACCCAGCCGGCGCTGGCGACGGCCTGCCAGATCGCGACCACGGCGAGCCCGGCGAGGCAGCTCGAGATCGGCTTCGGACGGGTGACGAAGCCGCCGCCGCGGAAGCGCAGCGGCTCAGACATATTCGCGATCGGCGGCGCGCGCCTCGTCCTGGATCGATCGCCACAGGCGCTCGCGCAGGGGCGCCAGGCGGGCGGGGGTGCGGTCCTGGCGCCCGACATCGACGGCGACCATCTCGCGGATGCGCCCCGGCCGGCGCGACAGCACGCAGACGCGGTCGGCGAGGCGCAGCGCTTCGTCGAGGTTGTGCGTGACATAGACGGCGGTCGTGCGGTGCGCGAGCCAGAGGGCGAGGAACTCCTCGATCAGGATCTCGCGCGTCTGCGCATCGAGCGCCGAGAGCGGCTCGTCGAGCAGAAGGATCGCCGGCCTGACCGCGAGCGCGCGCGCGATGCCGACGCGTTGGCGCATGCCGCCGGAGAGCTGGCGCGGCAGGGCGCTGGCGAAGTCCCTGAGCCCGATCTTCGCCAGGACCTCGTCGATGCGCGCCTCGCGCTCGCGCGCGCCGAGCCGGCGATGCTCGAGCGCAAACGCGACATTGCCGGCGACGCTGCGCCAGGGGAGGAGGGCGAAGTCCTGAAAGATGTAGGTGATCGGGTTGAGCGAACCCTCGGGTGCAGACCCATCGGTCAGCACGCGGCCCTTGCTCGGCTTGAGCAGCCCTCCGAGGATGCCGAGCAGGGTCGACTTGCCGCATCCCGACGGCCCGATAATCGCCAGGATCTCGCCTTCCTCGACGGTCAGCGAAATGTCGTCGAGCACCTCGAGCGCGCCATAGCCATGCGAGACGCGCTCGACGATCAGGCGCACCGGCGCCACCCCCCACCCCAACCCTCCCCCGCAACGAGGGAGGGAGTATGAGGTGTGCCAAGCCCCCTCCCCCCTTGCGGGGGAGGGTTGGGGTGGGGGGATCGCCGCAAGCTCAATCCAAGGATGGCACGAAGGTCGTGACCACGATCTCCTTGGCGTCGACCGAGGCGTCGGCCTGCTTCTGCGCCTGCCAGTAGGCGACCTGCTTGGCGATGTCCTTGGCGCTGAAGCGCGCTTCCGGCTCGATATAGGGAAGGCCGGCGGCGATCGCGCCTTTCTGCTGCTCGGTGTACTTGGCGAGAATGTCGAGCGCCTTGTCGGTCGCGGCCTGATCGGTCTTCTTCTGGAAGGCCAAGTCGTAGGCGGCCACACCCTTCTTGTAGGCGCGGACAAAGCGTTCGACGGTGGCGCGCTTGGTGTCGATCATCTTCGGCGAGGTGAAGAGCGCGCCGAGCTGCCATGGGGTCTCGTCGCCCGCCCAGCCGACGATCTTGGCATCGTTGCGATCGGCCATCGGCACGGCCACGGTCGAGGGCAGGATCGCGGTGTCGACCTGCCCGCCCTGCAGCGCCGAGACCATGTTGGGAATGCTCTGCAGCGGGACGAGCCGCATCTTGGCGACATCGAAGCCCCTCTTCTCGGCGAGCAGCCCGACCATGTAGTGGAAGGTCGATCCGACCTGGGTCATGCCGAAGGACCTGCCGGCGAAGTCGGCGGGCGAGCGCACGCCGGCCTCCCAGGCCTTGTTCGAGACCATGTAGGCCGAGAGCTTGTAGCCCGGCTGCTCGCGCGACTGGCCGGCGATGATCTTGAGCGCGCCCTTGCCGGCGAGATTGTAGAAGCCGGCGGTCAGGCCGGTGACGCCGAACTCGGCATCGCCCGAGACCACGGCGACCGCGACCGGCTGTGCGGCGGCGAAGAACTTGAGCTCGACCTCCAGCCCCTCGGCAGCGAAGTGGCCGAGGTCCTGCGCCAGGAAAACCGGGCCCGAGGAAGCAAGCTTCAAGACCGAGAGCGAGGTCTTCTCGGCCATGGCCGGTGTCGCCAGCAGGGCCACCGCCGCGGCGATCGAAAGCAGTTTCATCGGCCTCTCCCAGGTTTTCGTCGGTCTGGCTTTACGGGCTTGGCAGGCTGCTCGTCAATCGGACCAGCGCCACCGGCTCGGCCTTGCCGCGAAGCTGGACCGGCCCGAGATCCTGCCTGTCGAGGCCGGCGGGAAGCTGGGCACCCTCGATCGCCTCGGCCGAGGCCAGAACCAGGGCGTCATGGTTGCGGGCCTCTTCGGCGATGCGGGACGCTGTGTTCAGCGTGTCGCCGATGAAGGCGATCTCGCGCTTCAGGTCGCCGATCTCGCCGGCGATGACCGGGCCGGCATGCAGTGCCGTCCGGATGCGAGGCACGGCGCCGAAGTCGCGTTTCCATCGCTCGGCGTCGGCGGTGAGTGCCAGGGTCGCGTCGGCGGCAAAGCGAAGCGCCCGCGAGGATGTGTTGCCGGTCCACTCCCAGGTCAAGATCGCCTCGTCGCCGACATAGCGATAGATGCGACCGCCCGAGGCCAGCAGCGGCTCCGTGGGGTGGGGCACGGTTTCCTGAGACAGCGCACTGCGCTACCGATCGTAAAGACGGAGGTAGAGCATGGACGGAAATAATGGGCTGGAACCGGGTGTGACGGAGGCCACGGCGGCGCCAGCGCGC
>VGEN01000100.1 GCA_016869285.1 Alphaproteobacteria bacterium | reverse complement strand
CCTATGGCAGGCCATCGCTGACGCTCTCGACGCCTTCACACCACACGAATGCGCCAACTACTTTCGAAACTCAGGCTATGAACCAGAATGATCGGAAAATGCTCTAGTGCGCGGCGCTGGTGCTCTCGACCAGCTCGACGCCGGCTGCGGCGAGGGCCGCCCGAAGATCGTCCTTGAGTCGGTTGAGGCCGTCTTCGTCGACGGATTCGGCGCGCGCGGTCAGCGCTGCCTGGGTGTTGGAGGCGCGCAGCAGCCACCAGCCGTCCGGCGTGCTGACCCGCACGCCGTCGATATCGACGATCGTGCGCCCGTCATTCCGGCTCTTGACCCAGGACTTCACTTCTTCGACCACCTCGAACTTGCGGTCCTCGGGGCAGGAGAAGCGGAGCTCCGGCGTGTTCACCGCCTGCGGCAGCCGGTCCTTGAGCTCGGCCAGGGTCACGGGATTGTTGGCGAGGATCTGGATCAGGCGGACGCCGGCAAAGAGCGCGTCGTCGAAGCCGTACCAGCCGTCGCCGAAAAAAATATGGCCGCTCATCTCGCCGGCGAGCGGCGCCTTCAACTCGGCCATCTTGGCCTTCACCAGCGAGTGGCCGGACTTCCACATCACCGGCTTGCCGCCCTTTTGGGCGATCCAGTCGTAGAAGCCCTGGGAGGCCTTGACGTCGCCGATGATCGTGGCGCCGGGATGCTTCTTCAGCACGTCCTCGGCGAGGATCGCCAGGAGCTGATCGCCCCAGAGGATGCGGCCCTGGTTGTCGACGACGCCGATGCGGTCGCCGTCGCCGTCGAAGCCGATGCCGAGATCGGCGTTGGTTTCGCGGACCTTGGCGATCAGCTCTTGCAGATTCTCGGCGACGGTCGGGTCCGGATGGTGGCTGGGGAAGTCGCCGTCGACCTCGACGTTCAGCAGATAGTGGCGGGATTCGAGCCGCAGCGACACGTCGTTGACCGAGGGGCCGGCAGCGCCGTTGCCGGTATCCCAGACGACGGTGAGCTGGCGGTCGAGCCGGATGTCGCGCACCAGGCGGTCGGCATAGGCGTCGCGGATGTCCCGCTGCTCGACCGTCCCCTGACCCTCGCTGTAGCGGCCGCTCTCGGCGATGCGCCCGAGACGCAGGATCGAGGCGCCGTAGAAGGCTTTCCGGCCCAGCATCATCTTGAAACCGTTATAGGCCGGCGGGTTATGCGAGCCGGTGATCATCACGCCGCCATCGGTGCCGTACTCGAACACCGAGAAGTAGAGCGTCGGGGTCGAGACCTGGCCGATATCGATGACGTCGACGCCCGCGGCGGTCAGCCCCTCGATCAGCGCCGCCGAAAGCTCGGGCGAGGAGTGGCGGCCGTCACGGCCGGCGCTGACCCGCCTGCCGCCGGCCTCGCGCACGACCGTGCCGAAGCTGCGGCCGATCGCGCGCGCATCGGCAGCCGACAGGGTCTCGCCGACGCGGCCGCGGATGTCGTACTCGCGAAGAACGGTCGGATCGAAGGTATGACGCATGGCTTCCTCTAGGCGGATTTGTGCGTGCCGTTCTTCGGGCGACGGCCGACGCAGCGATAGGTGATGCCGGCCTCGGCCATCTGATCGGGGTCGTAGAGGTTGCGGAGGTCGACGATAACCGGCTTCTTCATGAGCTGCTTGACGCGATCGAAGTCGAGGGAGCGGAACTCGTTCCACTCGGTCAGGATCGTCGCCGCATCGGCATCGGTCATCGCATCGTAGGCGCGCTCGCAGAAGGTGACGCCGTCGAGCATCTTGCGTGCTTCTTCCATGCCGGCCGGATCGTAGGCGCGGACGATAGCGCCGGCTTTCACCAGCTCGGGCACGATGTCGAGGCTTGGAGAGTCGCGCATGTCGTCGGTATCGGCCTTAAAGGTGAGGCCGAGGACCGCGACGGTCTTGCCCTTGGCGTCGCCGCCGAGCGCCTGCACGACGCGCTTGGCCATCGTGCGCTTGCGCGTGTCGTTGACGTCGACGACGGTCTCGATGATGCGGAGCGGCGAGCCGTAGGTCTGCGCGGTCTTGACCAGCGCCAGCGTGTCCTTGGGAAAGCAGGAGCCGCCATAGCCGGGGCCGGGCTGCAGGAACTTGCGGCCGATGCGCGAGTCGAGACCGATGCCCTCGGCGACGTCATGGACGTCGGCGCCGACCTTCTCGCAGAGATCGGCGATCTCGTTGATGAAGGTGATCTTGGCAGCGAGGAAGGTATTGGCCGCGTATTTGATCAGCTCGGAGCTTTCCAGCGTCGTGTAGACGATTTTCTTGCCGTCCTGCTCGAGCGGCCGGTAGAGCCGGCCCATGACCTCGCGGGCGCGCGGCCCGGAAGTGCCGAGCACGACGCGGTCGGGATTCATGAAGTCGCCGATCGCCGCGCCCTCGCGCAGAAACTCGGGATTGGAGACGACGTCGAACTCGGCATCCGGTCGGGTCTCGCGGATGATGCGCGCGACCTCGCGGCCGGTGCCGACCGGCACCGTCGACTTGGTGACGACCACGGTATAGCGGGTCAGCGCCTCGGCGATCTCCTTGGCGGCGCCGTAGACATAGGAGAGATCGGCATGGCCGTCGCCGCGCCGGCTCGGCGTGCCAACGGCGATGAACACGGCATCCGCCTCGGCGACCGCGGGCTTGAGGTCCGTCGTGAAGAACAGGCGGCCCGCCTTGACGTTGGCCTCGACCAGCTGGTCGAGGCCCGGCTCGTAGATCGGCATGATCCCGCGCTTCAGCCTGTCGATCTTGGATACGTCCTTGTCGACGCAGGTGACGGTGATGCCGAATTCCGAAAAGCAGGCGCCGGAAACCAGGCCGACATAGCCGGTGCCGATCATGGCGATACGCATGGGATACGTCCGTTGACGTGGAAAGAGACGGCTACTGGTAGCGCCTGAGGATGTCGCGCATGCGATCGACCATGTCCGGCCGCTTCAGCGCGAAGGCGATGTTGGCATCGATGAATCCGACGCGCGTGCCGCAGTCGAAGCGCCGGCCGTCGAAGAGCACGCCGTGGAAAGGCTGCTTGCCGATCAGCTTGGCCATGGCGTCGGTGAGCTGGATCTCGCCGCCGGCGCCGCGCTCGAAGCGGGAGAGATGCGTGAAGACCTCGGGCTGCAGGATGTAGCGCCCGATGACGGCGAGGTTGGACGGCGCCTCTTCCGGCTCCGGCTTCTCGACCAGGCCCTTGACCTCGATCAGACGCTCCTGCGACTTGCCCGGAGCGACGACGCCGTAGCTCTTGGTCAGGTGCCGATCGACTTCCATCACCGCGACGAGGTTGCCGCCATTGCCGTCATACTGCTCCATCATCTGCTGCAGGCAGGGCGTGTCGGAAAGGATCATGTCGTCGGCGAGCAGGATGGCGACCGGCTCGTTGCCGACCAGGTTGCGCGCGCACCAGACCGCGTGGCCGAGACCGAGCGGGTCTTGCTGGCGGGTATAGGCGACCTGTCCCGGCTTTAGCATAGAGGACGAGATCTCGGCGAGCTCCTGGTACTTGCTGCGCTTGTGCAGCGTCTCGGAGAGCTCGTAGGAGTGATCGAAATGATCCTCGATCGCCGACTTGCCGCGCCCGGTGACGAAGATGAATTCCTCGATCCCGGCGGCTTTGGCTTCCTCGACGGCGTACTGGATGATCGGTTTGTCGACGACCGGCAGCATTTCCTTCGGCAGCGCCTTGGTCGCGGGAAGAAAGCGCGTGCCGAGCCCGCCGACCGGGAAGATCGCTTTGCGTACCCGCTTCTTCATACCCGCTCCATCGGGAGACTTAAGGGATTAGTTAGGCGGGGTCCCCACGCCGCGGCGCTTATTGCCATAGCCGGTTTTCCCTCGCAAGGATGGGGACCACTATCCGCAGGGATTGCGGCGAGGGTAGGGCCGGTCCGGGGCCGGTCCGGGGCGGGGGCCGGGGATCAGCTCCCGTCCAGCAGGACATCCTTGGCACGGTTGATCTGGGCCGCGAGATAGGTCGAGCCGCCGCGATCCGGGTGGTTCGCCAGCATCAGCCGCCTATGGGCGTCCCGGATCTGCTCGGTGGTGGCGCCTTCCGGAAGGTCCAGCACCCGCAGCGCCTCGGCCCGCGTCATCCTGCCGCTGTCCGCGGCCGGCGGCGGAGCCGAGGCCTGGTCGCGCCAGGCCGGGTGCTCGCGGTCGAGGAAAGCCTCCAGCACCTGGACCGTCGCCGGGTCGGACGACGCCTCCGTCAGGAGGTCGGTCGACTCGGCCATGGTCAGGTCTTCGAGGCGGCGGCCGGCATGGCGGCCGGCGACCACCTCGCCGGTCATCCGCCCGGTCGCGTGGTCGAGGGCGACCTTGAGGAAGGCCGTGTCGAGGCCGGAGCCGCCGGTCGAGGCCGGGCCGTTAGGTGCCGTCCGCGTCGGGAACAGGATCTGCCAGAGCCGGCGCCAGCGCACGAGCAATGGCAGGATCGCGGTCAGGGCGGCGCCCATCGCTTCAAAATTGCCGCGCAGCAGGAGGAAAAGGGCAAGGATGCCGAGCCCGGCGCCGCCGACCCACTTTACGCCGATGGCGAGCGTGCGCGGGCTGGCCGTCATAAACGCCCGGGCCATCAGCCAGAGGCAGGTGAAAAGGACAATGCCGCCGAGGATGTAGATCATCAGCCGAGCCGGTGCGTCAGCAGCAAGGCGGCGCCGCCGGCCTTGCGCGCATGGTTCTCGAGCGCCCGGCGCCCGCCGGCGGCGTAGACGGCGACAGCCGAAAGCAGCTCGCGGAGCTGCTTCGCCGAGCCGGCATCGAACGGGCAATAGGCGCCCTTGGAGAGGCGGGCGATCTCGCGGAAGACCTGCGCCGGCCGCTCGCCGCCGCCTTCGTGGAAGACGAAGACGGGAACGCCGAGGAGGCCGAGCTCGCCCGCCTTGCGGCAGGCCGTATCGACGTCCTCCTCGAAAGCATCGCCAACGAAGACCAGCGCGGCGACGCGCCTGGCCTTGGCTTCCTCGACGGCATGCGTCAGCACGCGCTCGATCTGGGTCTGACCGCCCTGGCAGTCGACGCCGGTCATGTGGCGCAGCAGCGCCGCGGACTCGGCGAGCCAGGGGCTGGCGAAGAAGTCGTGGAAGCCGCGGTAGTAGACGAGCTGAAGATCGAGGCCGCCCAGGGCCTGGGTCTCGCGGAACATCTCGGCCTGGAGCCGGGTCGCCTGGTCCCAGGTCGGCTGGCGACTCAGCGTGGCGTCGAGCGCGAAGATCAGCCGACCGCGATGGCTCGCGGGGACCGGCTTCGGCGCTGCCCGCACCTGCGCCAGAAAAGCGTCGACCGCGGCCTGGCCGGCGGTCGGAAGCTTGGAGCCGCTCATGGCTCCATTATATAGGAAGCCTCAGCTCGCTGACGCCAGGGCCGCCTGGGGTTGGGGCAGCTTGAGCGCTTCCAGCAGCATCCGTACCTCCTGGCGCGCGGCGATGTGGCTCATCTTGAGCTGCTCTGTCTCCGCCTCGGCCAGGTCCATCAGGGTCAAGCCCTTGAGGAACAGCTCGCGGAAGATCACGCGCTCGGAGAAGCCTTGCACGTAGCGGAAGCCGATGCGCTTCGAGAGCCTCTCGAGCACGCGGTTCATCTCGCGCTTGTTGCGGGCATCGAGCGCCGAAAGCCGGTTGCGCATGACGATCCAGTCGATCGTGCCGCGGTCGCGCATGGCGCGCTGCTTACGGCTTTCCCAGACCAGCTCGGCATAGGCGCCGGGACGCTGGATCTCCAGCGAGTCGGCGTCGACCAAGGCCAGCACGTCGAGATCGACGAAGCTGTCGTTGAGCGGCGTCACCAGCGTGTCGGCGTGCGCGTGGCCGAGGCGGCCGAGGAAGTTGTCGGAGCCGGCGCAATCGATGACGAGATAGTCCTGGGTCGCGACCAGTTCCTCGAAGGCCGCTTCGAAACGATGGCGCTCGTCGACCGCGGCGAGAGCCTGGTCGGCCGTCTCGGATCGCGCGATCGGCACATGGACTGGCAGCGGCAGCCGCTCGGCGCCCATCGTGATGGCGCGGGCGGATCGGTTGGCGGCATAGCGCGTCAGCGTGCCTTGGCGGGCATCGAGGTCCATCGAGCCGACGCGATAGCCCAGGCGCAGCAGCGCCACGACCAGGTGCATCGCGGTCGTCGACTTGCCGGAGCCGCCCTTCTCGTTACCGAGCACGATGACATGCGCGCGGGTCACTCTGCGCGGACCCAGACGGCGACGTCGTGGAAGGTCGCGCCGCCGGCGGGCGGTGCCGCGTCCGCGCCCACCAGCACGTTGATGCCCCTGCCTTCGACGTGGCGCGTGTTCGGCCATATGCCCTCAGCGACGACGACGCCCCGGCGGAGCCCGTCGAACAGGCGTGCATGCAGCAGCACGTCGCCGCGCCGGTTGCCGACGCGGACCGCGCTACCCTCGACGACGCCGAGGAGGGCGGCGTCCTCGGGATGGACCAGGAGGCTCGGCCGCACCTCGCGCGCGACCGAGGTCGGCATCTCGGTGAAGCTGGTGTTGAGGAACTGGCGGGCGGGCGATGTCGTCATCCGGAACGGATGCTCCTCGGTTGCCTTCTCGATCGTGTCGAGGTGATCGGGAAAGCTCGGCATCGCCGCGAAGGCGGGGCCGATCCGCTTCCAGTCGGGCCGGAAGTGGAAACGCTTGTCCGGTGTGCCGAAGCCGTCGAGGAAATGCGCGCGCTCGAACGGGATGACGCAGTCGTGCCAGCGCTTCTCCTTCAGCGTCGCCGCGTTCGGGAAGCCGGAGGCCTTCAGCGTCCAGTCGCAGAGCTCCCAGGACGTCATGTCGAAGCCCGGATGCGCGGCGCCGAGGCGCTTCGCCAGCCCCTGGAGAACCTCGTGGTTCGAGCGGCTCTGGCGATGCGGCTCGATCACCTTGGCGCCCATCAGGATGAAGGTGTGGCCGCCGCCCTGATAGATGTCGTCATGCTCGAGGAAGGTCGTCGCCGGCAGCACGACATCGGCGTACTTCACCGTGTCGGTCGGCAGCTGCTCGTGCACGCAGAGGAACAGATCCTCGCGCAGGAATCCTTTGATGACCTTGTTCTGCTCGGGGGCGACCACGGCGGGGTTGGTGTTCTGCACCAGCATCGCCGTCACCGGCGGCCCGCCCTTGAGCGCATCCGGCTCGCCGACCAGCACCGGCCCGATCCGGCTCTGATCGAGCATGCGGACCTTCGGGTCGATCCGGTCCGTCCCCTCGATCATTGTCTTCTTCCAGGGGTAGATCGCCGAGTTCGAGTAGAGCGCACCGCCCCCTTTGTGCCGCCACTTGCCGGTCAGCGCCGGAAGGCAGGTCGCGGCATGGACCTGGGCCGCGCCGTTGCGCGAACGGCTGAAACCGTAGCCGACGCGCATGAAGGCGCGTTCGGTCCGGCCGTAGAGGCGGGCGAAATCGACGATCTCCTTCGCCGGCACGCCGCAGATCGCCTCCGCCCATTCCGGCGTGCGGCTGGCGTAATGCGCTTCGACCTCGGGCGAGAAGTCTGTGTATCGGGCGAGGTAGTCGCGATCGGCATAGCCTTCCTTCAGCAGCATATGCCCGACCGCGGCAGCGAGCGCGCCGTCGGTGCCAGGCCTGACCATGAGGAAGACATCGGCCGCTTCGGCGGTGCCGTTTCGGTAGACGTCGATATGGACGAGCTTGGCGCCGCGCTCCTTCCGCGCCTTGGCGACATGCGTCATGACGTTGACCTGGGTCGCGACCGGATTGCCGCCCCACATCACGATCAGGTCGGAGTCCTGCATCTCGCGCGGATCGAGACCGCGCTTGACGCCGTGGCCGGCGAGCCAGCCGGCATCGGTCAGCGCGATGCAGATGGTGTTGTCCTGGCCGGAATAGCCCATGACGTGGCGCAGCCGATGGATGCCGTCGCGCTGCACGAGCCCCATGGTGCCGGCGTAGTAATAGGGCCAGACCGTCTCCGGCCCGTACTTGTCCGTCGCAGCCTTGAAGGCGTCGGCGACGCGGTCGAGCGCCTCGTCCCAGCCGATCTCGCGGAACTGCCCCGCACCTTTCGGCCCGGCGCGGAGGAGGGGGACGGTCAGCCGGTCCTTGTGGTGGACGCGCTCGGCATACCGCGCGGTCTTGGCGCAGACGACGCCTGCCGTATAGGAGTTCTCGCCGGCGCCGCGTACGCGCCCGATGGTGCGTGCATCCAGGCGCTCGACCTCGAGCGCACAGGTGCTGGGGCAGTCATGCGGGCAGACCGACGGGACGATGTCGAGAGGCATGGCAGGGCCGGGCGGATCGGAGACGGACCACACCATACCGATTTTGCCGACGCTTTGACAGCCGCCGGCCTGCGCCCGCGACAAGTGCCTCGCCTTCCGCTTGACCCCGTTTATCTACCCGGCCAAGAGTGCCGGCCATGACGGAAACGGTAGATGCGGTGGTCGTCGGCGCCGGGGTGGTCGGGCTCGCTATCGCGCGGGCGCTGGCGCTGGACGGGCGCGAGGTGATCGTGCTGGAGGCGGCCGACTCGATCGGGACTGAGACTTCCTCGCGCAATTCCGAGGTGATCCACGCCGGAATCTACTATCCGACCGGCAGCCTCAAGGCGAGATTCTGCGTCGAAGGTCGCGACAAGCTCTACCGTTTCTGCGCCGAGCACGGCGTGCCGCATCGGCGCTGCGGCAAGCTGATCGTCGCCACCGACTCCTCGCAGCTGCCGGGCATGGAGAAGCTGCGCGCGATCGCGGCCGCCAACGGCGCCGGCGATCTCGCCTGGCTCTCGGCCGAGGAGGCGAAGACGATGGAGCCCCAGCTCTCCTGCATCGGTGCGCTGCACTCGCCGCTGACCGGCATCATCGACAGCCATTCCTACATGCTCGCGCTCCAGGGCGATGCCGAGGAGCGCGGAGCGATGATCGCGTTCCTCTCGCCGGTGACCGACGGCCATGTCGGCCACAACGCGATCGAGATCGAGGTCGGCGGTGCCGAGCCGATGCGGATACGCTGCCGCACGCTCGTCAATTCCGGCGGCCTGCATGCGCAGGCGCTGTCGAAGACGCTCGAAGGCCTCGATCCGGCGACGGTGCCGCCCGCCTATCTCGCCAAGGGCAACTACTACGTGCTGACCGGGGTGAAGCCGCCCTTTACGCGGCTGATCTATCCGGCGCCGGAACAGGCCGGGCTCGGCATCCATGTCACCCTCGATCTCGCCGGCCAGATGAAGTTCGGCCCCGATGTCGAGTGGGTGAACGAGATCACCTACGATGTCGACCCGCGCCGCGCCGAGTCGTTCTACGCGGCGATCCGTACCTACTGGCCGGGGCTTCCCGATGGCGCGTTGTCGCCCGGCTATGCCGGCATGCGGCCCAAGCTGCAGAAGCCGGGCGAGCCGGCCAAGGACTTCATGGTTCAAGGGCCGCGCGAGACCGGGATTCCCGGTCTGGTCAGTCTCTACGGCATCGAGTCGCCCGGCCTGACCGCGTCGCTCGCCATCGCCGATCATGTCGTCGAGCTGCTCAGGTGTTGAGGCGTGAGGCGAGCTACGACGACCTCGTCTCCGGGTTCCACTGGAGCATCCCGGCCCGCTACAACATCGGCGCCGACATTTGCGACAAGCACAACGACGACGCGCTGGCGCTGATCCATGAGCACGAAGACGGCAAGGTCGAGCGCTGGCGCTTCGGCGATGTCCGCCGGCACGCGAACCGCCTCGCCAATCTGCTGATCGGCTCGGGTCTCGCCATCGGCGACCGCGTCGGCATCCTGTTGCCGCAGCGGCCGGAGACGGCCTTCGCGCACGTCGCCTGCTATAAGGCGGGGCTGGTCGCGATCCCGCTGTTCACGCTGTTCGGCGAGGACGCGCTCGCCTACCGGCTCGGCGATGCCGGCGCCAAGGCGGTGATCGCCGACAGGGCGAGCCTCGCGAAGCTAGCGCCGATCCGCGACCGCCTGCCGGAGCTCAGGCTCGTGCTGGTAGCGGATGCGCCAAAGGATGGCGCTGGCTTCGCCGCGCTAGCGCCTGCGCTCGAGAGGTCGAGCGACCGCTTCACGGCGATCGACAGCGCCGCCGACGATCCGGCGCTGATCATCTACACCTCCGGCACCACGGGGAATCCGAAGGGCGCGCTGCACGCCCATCGCGTGCTGCGCGGACATCTGCCCGGCGTCGAGTATCCGCACGAGTTCTTCCCGCAGGCCGGCGACCGCTTCTGGACGCCGGCAGACTGGGCCTGGATCGGCGGCCTCATCGACGTGCTGCTGCCCTCCTGGCATCACGGCGTGCCGGTGGTCTCGCGCCGTTTCGCCAAATTCGACCCCGACGAGGCCTTCGCGTTCATGGCGCGGCACGAGGTGAGGAACGCCTTCCTGCCGCCGACAGCGCTCAAGCTGATGCGCCAGGTCGACAACCCGAGGCGACACGGCTGCCGGCTTCGCAGCATCGGCTCGGGCGGCGAAAGCCTCGGCGCCGAGCTGCTCGACTGGGGCCGTTCGACCTTCGACCTCACGATCAACGAGTTCTACGGCCAGACCGAATGCAATCTCGTCGTCGGCAACTGCGCCTCGCTGGTCGAGGTCAGGCCGGGCTCCATGGGGCGACCGATCCCTGGCCATGACGTGCGTATCGTCGATGATACCGGCGCCGAGAATCCGCGCGGCGAGGTCGGCGAGGTCGGAATCCGCCGCGGCGATCCGGTGATGTTCCTCAACTACTGGAACAACCCGAAGGCGACAGCGGCGAAGTATGCCGGCGACTTCCTGCTGACCGGCGACCTTGCGCGTCAGGACGAGGACGGCACGATCTGGTTCGTCGGCCGCAGCGACGATCTGATCACGACTGCCGGCTATCGCGTCGGACCGGTCGAGGTCGAGGAGTGCCTGCTCAAGCACCCGGCGGTGGCTCTCGCTGCGGTCAT
This sequence comes from Alphaproteobacteria bacterium, assembly GCA_016869285.1. Taxonomy (GTDB): domain Bacteria; phylum Pseudomonadota; class Alphaproteobacteria; order SHVZ01; family SHVZ01; genus SHVZ01. The sequence goes on along the minus strand of VGEN01000100.1, from coordinate 6,160 downwards.
CGGCGTGCCCGATCCGATCCGCACCGAGAGCATCAAGGCTTTCCTCGTCCTGAAGCCAGGCCGCAATGGCGACGCGGCGCTGATGCGCGAGATCCAAGACTTCGTGAAGACGAAGCTGGCCGCGCACGAGTATCCGCGCGCGGTCGATTTCGCGGACTCGCTGCCGATGACGACGACCGGCAAGATCATGCGGCGCGAGCTTCGCGCGCGCGAGGCCGCGAAACGCTAGAGTGCGTGCCTGAGGGCGAGGTGAAGGCCGAGCCCCAGCAGTCCTAGGAAGAAGCAGCGCCGGAACAACGCGGCGCTGATACGACCGCGCAGCCACTGACCGGCACACATGCCGCCGAGCGCCGGCACCAGCGCCGCCAGCGAGAGCATCGCATCGCTGCCTTGGAAGGCGCCCTCATGCGCGAGACTCGCGGCGAGCGCGAAGGTTGAGACGGTGAAGGAGAGTCCGAGGGCTTGGACGAGATCGTCCTTCTCGAGCCCGAGCGCTTGCAGGTATGGCACCGCCGGAACGACAAAGACGCCGGTCGCGGCGGTCACCAGCCCCGTTGCTGCCCCGACGATCGGGCCGAGCCAAGGCTGCGATCCGGCCGGCACCGAGAACCGAGGCGTGACAAGGCCGAGGATCGCGTAGACGATCAGGGCGATGCCGAGCGCGGTCGACGCCATCGCCGTGCCGGCTCCGGTCAGCAGACCGCTTCCCGCCCAGGTTCCGAGGCAGATACCGAGCATCATCGGCCAGAAGCGGCGGATTAGGGCGGCGAGGCTCGGACCGGCGACGAGCTGCCAGATGTTGGTGACGGTCGAGGGAACAATGAGGATGGCGGCGGCCTCCGCCGGCGTCATCGCGAGGCTGAGGAGGCCGACGGCGATCGTCGGCAGGCCGAGGCCGATGACGCCTTTGACGAGACCGGCGAGCAGAAAGGTGAGAAGGATCGCCGGCAGAACGAGGTCGGGCATCGGCCCAACCTGACAGCGCTTCGCCCAGCTCGCAATGCCGGGTCAGGCGGCTTCGGCCGCCTTCATCTTGTCGAGGAAATTGTCGACCAGGAACTCGAGCGCGTCGATGATCTCGAGCGCGACGCCGCGCGGGTTGCCTTTCACATCGTAGCGGATCATGGCGCGGATCGACTCGACCTCGACCTTGACGATCTCGAGGAAGCGCTTGTCGCGCTGCGCTTCGCAGTCGATCACGCGGCAGATCAGGTCGGCGCAACGCGACACCGCCGGATAGCCGAAGCTGGCGCCCTCGCCCTTGAGGTCGTGGCACAGCTCATAGATTTTCTTGGCGATCGCCTGATGCGACGCGGGGTCGGTCGCAAACTGACGCATCAGCTCGTTCAGCTTGTCGAGCGAGGCACCGGCGATCACCCTGTAGTCGACCCTGCCCTGGTGCTGCTTGACGGCTTCGTCCGCCTTCTTGATCAGGCGGTCGCCGGCACCGGGCGTGCCTCGGCCGGTCTTGTCGACCAGTGCGCGCGGGGGTTTAACAAACTCGACCATGCAGGCCCTTTATCCCAGTTCTATGAGCCTACCAACTAAATCCTCGTTCGTAACGCGGATTTGACCACCTTCCCGTAGTTGTTTTTCGGCAGCTCAGGGACGAAACGATAAACCTTCGGTCGCTTAAATCTGGCGATTTGATCGAGGCAAAGTCGATCGAGCGCCGTTTCTTCTACATTTGTACCGGCACGAGTAACGATGAAAGCAACGACTTCCTCGCCCCAGTCGGGGTGAGCCCGCCCGACTACCGCGGCCTCGGCGACATTTGGATGGCGCAACAGAACTTCTTCGACCTCGCGCGGATAAATATTCGATCCACCCGAGATGATCAGGTCCTTGGAACGATCCTTGAGGGTAAGGAAGCCTTCCTCATCGAAGGCGCCGACATCGCCTGTATGGAGCCAGCCGCCGCGGAGCGTCTCGGCATTCGCTTCCGGGCGGTTCCAGTACCCCGACATGACTTGCGGCCCACGCACCAGGATCTCGCCGACCTCGCCCGTCGGCAGCGGCCGGTCCTCGGCATCGGCGACACGGACCTCGGCCGTCGACTGCCGGATGCCGGCGGAACCGGCGCGGGCCGCCCATCGCGGGTGGTCGCGTTGGGCGATGATCGATTTCGGAAGCGCGGTGATGCACATCGGGCTCTCGCCCTGACCGTAGATCTGGGCAAGGCGCGGTCCCAACACATCGAGCGCGCGCTCGAGGTCGGCCAGGTACATCGGGCCCCCGCCATAAATGATCGTCTTGAGACCAGGAACGCCGGAAGACGCCACCGCCGGGTGGGCGATGAGGCGCGAGACCATGGTCGGCGCGGCGAACATGGCTACGCCGCGATGGTGGGTGAGAAGCGCCGCGATCTCTGCGCCGTCGAAGCCCCCCGACTCGGGCATCACCTGCTTTGCCGCCGCAGCGACATTGGGAAGGGCATAGAGGCCTGAACCGTGCGAGAGCGGCGCCGCATGCAGCATGGCGTCGCCGGCAGCGACGGTGTCGACATCGGCGAAATAACAGAGAGTCATCGCCAGCAGATTGGCGTGGCTCAGCATCGCGCCCTTCGGTCGGCCGGTGGTGCCCGAGGTGTAGAAGATCCAGGCGAGATCGGAGGCCGATCGCTCGATGGGCGTGCCGGGGCCTTCGCTCGCCAGGCGCTCGAACTCGTTCGATCCGACCAATAGTTCGGTCGGCTTCGTGCCAGCCTCGGCCGCCGCCGCAGCGACGGCCTCGCCCATGTCGTCCGTGGCGACGGCCACCCGCGCGCCTGAATCCGAGAGGATGTAGGCGATCTCCTTCGCATGCAGCTTGGCATTGACCGGGACAGCGGCAAGGCCAGCCCACCAGCAGCCATAGAGGAGGGGCAGGTAGTCGAGATGGTTCTTCATCACCAGCGCCACCCGCTCGCCGGGCGCAAGGCGGAACCGACGCCGGAGACCCTCGCCCAGGGCGCCGGCCCGCCGGGCGAAGCCGGCGAAGTCCAGGCGGTCCTCGGTGCCGAGGGCCAGCCCCGGCCGGTCGCCATATGCCCGGGCGGACCTGACGAGGCTTTCGGCAAGATTCATCGGCACTCCCGCAGTCTTGGGGGCAAAGATCCTGCTTGATCGGATGTCGCTTTTCTGCGAATGATTATCAATACCAATTGCAGAGCGAGCTTTCGATGCGCACGCTTCTCCCCGCCCTCGCTCTCGTCGCCGGTCTGGTCCAGGCCCCTGCGATGGCGCAGGAGGTCAACATCTACTCCTACCGGCAGGAAGGCTTGATCAAGCCGCTGCTCGAGGCTTTCGCCAAGCAGACCGGCATCAAGGTCAACATCGTCTCGGGCGGCGAGGATGCGCTGATCGAGCGGTTGAGGACCGAGGGCGCGGCGAGTCCCGCTGACCTCATGATCACGGTCGATGCCGGCCGCCTTGTGCGCTCGAAGGAGCTCGGCCTCTTCCAGCCGGTCAAGTCGGCGGTGATCGACGAGACCGTGCCGCCCGCCTATCGCGATCCGGACGGCACCTGGACGGCGCTGTCGATCCGCGGCCGACCCATCATGTACTCGATCGATCGGGTGAAGCCCGCCGACCTCTCGACCTATGAGGATCTCGCCAACCCGAGATGGAAGGGCAAGATCTGCGTCCGATCCTCCGGCCACATCTACAATCAGTCGATGCTCGCGGCGATGATCGAGGCGATCGGCTCCGAGAAGGCCGAGGCCTGGGCCAAAGGCGTCGGTGCGAATCTCGCGCGGCAGCCGCAGGGCGGCGACCGCGACCAGCTGAAGGCGATCGCTGCCGGCGAGTGCGACCTCGCCCTGGCGAACACCTACTACCTCGCCGGCCTGGCGACCTCGAAGGACCCGGCCGAGGTCGAGGTAGCGAGGAAGGTGAAGGTCTTCTGGCCGAACCAGAACGATCGCGGCGCACACGTCAACATCTCGGGCATCGGCGTGACCAAGAGCTCGAAGAACGTCGCCAACGCGGTTCGGTTCATCGAGTTCATGCTCTCCGACGAGGCGCAGCGCATCCACGCCGAAATCGTCGGCGAGTTCCCGATCAAGGCTGGCATCAAGCGCTCGGAGGCCGTCGCGTCCTTCGGCGACTTCAAAGCGGACCGGGTGCCGCTCGCCGCGCTTGCCAAGAACAATGCCGAGGCTGTGCGCATCTATGATCGCAGCGGGTGGCGCTAGGCCTGTCGATGCGGGGCCTGGATAGCCGTTCCTCCGGCCGACCCTGCATCGCCCGCCCTCCCGTTCCCCCGGACGGGAGGGCATTCTATCTTCAGCGGTATGACTGTCGTCTTCGACCTTGAGCTGACGGCTTGGCCGGGATCGGCTCAGCGCGACTGGAGCGCGCCCGGCGAGCATCCGGAAATCATCCAGATCGGCGCGATCAGGCTCGATGCCGAGCTCCGCGAGGTTACCGCCATCGACCTCGTGGTGCGGCCCCGGCTCAACCCGGTCTTGAGCGACTACATCAAGGATCTGACCGGGCTCACGCGGGAGCGCATCGACGGCGAGGGCGTCGATCTCGAGGCCGCGCTCAAGCGTCTTGCCGAGCTGGCCGGCGGTTCCCGCGCGCTCCTTTCGAACGGGCGTGACGAGGACTGGATCCTGCGCAACGTCGCTCTTGTCGGGATCGCGAACCCGCTCGCGGCCATGCGCTTCCTCGACCTCGGCCCGCATTTCCGCCGGGCGGCGGCACGGGAGACTCATGTGGTGTCCTCGACCTTGCCGACGCTGTTCGGCTTCTCAAGCCCGGGTCGCACGCATGACGGCCTCGCCGACGCCCGGGCGGTCGCCGAGGCGCTCAGACGAACCCTGCCGCGCGGGGGGCTGTCCGCGCTGCTCGGGTCCTAGGCGTCGCGTCGCGGAATTGCGTCTTCTTCGCGACCTTTGCGACTTGGGCCTGCCTTGCGTATAGAGTGCGGCCGCAATGCGCACGCTCTATCACCTCTGGCTTTCCGCCGGGTCACGCAAGGTCCGGATCGCGCTCGCCGAGAAGAACCTGCCGTTCGAGATGAAGGTCGAAAAGACCTGGGAGCGCCGGCCTGAGTTCCTCGACATGAATCCTGCGGGCGAGGTGCCGGTCCTGGTCGAGGAATCGGGCGCGCGGATCGTTCATGCCGGCCCGATCTGCGAGTACCTCGAAGAGGCTTATCCCGAGCGGCCGCTGATCGTCGGCGACGCCACCGAACGCGCCGAGGTGCGGCGCCTGGTCGCTTGGTTCGACGACAAGTTCGACCGTGAAGTCTCTCGCGCGCTCATCGAGGAGAAGATGATGAAGCGCTTCCTCGGCCTCGGCACGCCCAACAGCCAGGCGATCCGAGATGGCACGAAAGCGCTGCATGTCCACCTCGACTACGTGGCGTATCTTGCCGAGCGCCGCTCATGGCTCGCTGGGGACCGGCTGACGCTCGCCGATGTCGCCGCGGCGGCGCATCTTTCCGCGCTCGACTACACGGGCGATGTCCCTTGGGAAGACCACCCCGAAACCAAGGAGTGGTACGCGCGGATGAAGTCGCGCCCATCCTTCCGCGCCATCCTCGCCGACCACATTCCGGGTGCCCCGCCGCCGAAGCACTATGCGGATCTCGATTTCTGAGGCGAACGCACGATCCGGATAGGCGCCGTTTTCGCGCTCCGGCAGTATCGCCTCATGCAGGACCTTTCCCTCCGATACCGTATCTCCGATCCTGCGTGGCAGGGAGTCGTCGACGATCTCTCGGCGCATGGCCACGCCACGACTGGCCCCTTGCTCACCCTCTCGTCATGCCGCGAGATCGCGTCCTGGTATGAGGACGGGGAGCGGTTTCGCAGCCACGTGATCATGGCGCGGCATGCCTTTGGTCAGGGCGAGTACAAATATTTTGGCTATCCGCTGCCGCCGGTGATCGGTAAGCGGTGCTTATTCCCCACCGGTGATCTGACGGCGGTGCTGTGAGAGTCTCTGGCTCTTTGCGGGTGGGGCCTTGGGACTATGACGGATAGGGGTGACGATCCTAGGACCAAGGGCGCGCCGGCGCGGCGGGTCGAGATCTTCACGGGAGCCGGGCGACGGCGCCGTTGGAGCGCTGAGGACAAGGCGCGGATCGTAGCCGAGAGCCTGGCGCCTGGCGCGAGCGTGAGCGCGATAGCGCGACTTCATGGACTGACGCCGGCACAGATCTTCCGGTG
>VGEN01000099.1 GCA_016869285.1 Alphaproteobacteria bacterium | reverse complement strand
CGCGGCACCTCTTTCGTCTCGATCAAGCAGCTCCGGGAGCACATCGATGCTTTCATCCAAACCTACAACCAGAACGCCAAGCCGTTCGTCTGGACCAAGACAAACGTCCATCAACGCCGCTTCAAAGACCGACGTATCAGCCAATTGTGATTCCGGGTACTAGCACCGCCGAGTTTGTGACCTATGCCACGGACAGCTTCATGTTCGCTCAGGGAGAGAGACGTGCCTGCGAAATCCGAACAGCTGATCGGCTCCTGGCGCCTGCAGAAATGGATCATCACCGACGAGACCGGCGCGGTGAAGGAACCGATGGGGCCCAAGCCCTGGGGCCTCCTGATCTATGCCGCCGACGGCTACATGTCGGCGATGCTGGCGATGCCGGAGGCCCGCGGCCGCTTCGCCGGCAATGACCCGCTCGGCGGCAGCCCCGAAGAGGCGCATCGCGCCATGGCCAGCTGCCATGCCTATGTCGGGCGCTGGCGGATCGACGGCGAAAGGGTCGTCCACGACGTCGAAATGGCGCTGTGGCCGAACATGGTCGGCACCAGCCAGGTGCGCTATTACCGCCTGGATGGCCATCGCATCGTGCTGAAGACGCCGCCGATGACTCGCAAAGGCGCCTCCGGTGTTGCCGAACTCACATGGACGAGGGTGACATGAGCGACAAGGACAAGCTGGTCGGCACCTGGCGCCTTGCCGACTGGGCCCGGGTCGATGCCGACGGCACGCGCACGCCGCCACTGCCCGGCGCCGCCGGCCTCATCACCTACACCGCCGACGGCTTCATGTTCGCGACCCTGATGGGCGCCAACCGCAAGCCCTTTGCCGGCTTCGATCCGATGGGCGGCACCGCGGAGGAGACCCACCACGCGATGTCGACGGCGCTCAGCTATTGCGGGCGCTGGCGGATGGAGGGCGACCGTCTCATCCACAAGGTCGAGCTGTCGATCTTCCCGAACTGGGTCGGTGCCGAGATGACGCGCACAACCCGCTTCGAGGGCGACCGTGCCATCGTCACGACGCTGCCGATCACCGATGGCGGCAAGACCTTCGTCTTCGAGCTGGTGCTGACGCGCGCGCGCTGACGCCTACAGCCCGACCGCCTCGCAGACGCGCTTCATCTGCTTGGAGGCTTCGAAGTAATCCTCGGCGATCGCCCGCGCCGCCTTCTGGTGGCGCTTGTAGTCCTTGTTGATGCGTTCGATCGCCTCCAGCGCCTCCTCATGGTTCGAGAAGGCGAAGAGGCCTTCGCCGGTCGGGATGTACTTGCCGAAAGCCGTGTCCTGGGTGATCACCGGCCGCCCGGCGGCGAGGTAGCAGACGCTGCGGTCGGAGAACCAGCCCGAGCGCGGGCGCACATAGATGTCCTTGGCGACCGAGAGCTCGCCGCGCGAGCGGTAGAGGAAGTCCTTGTAGACCTCGAGCCCGTTCGAGACCGGCACCGGGTCGATCAGGTTCCAGCCATTCTCGCGCACGATCCTGTCGACTTCCGGCGTCGGCGGCCGGAGCGCCAGATCGAGCGGCTGCGTCGTCATCTTCGGCAGGTCGAGGAAGCGCGTGAAGTTCATGTGCTTCGACCACTGGTAGGACTCATCTCCGAAGTCGATGTTCTTGGAGGAGTGCTGCCAGGTGGCGAGGCTCGAGAAGGCCTTCGGCGACGAGGAGAGGTCCGCCGGCCAGACGTCGAGATTGATCGGCGGGCGCACCTTGTGCCAGGTGCGGTTCAACGGCACCGGGCAGTCGGGGGCGCCGAGGTTCTCGCCGATCGTGAACAGATGCGTGTGCGCGTCGACATAGGCAATGGAGTCCTTGTCGCCCTTCAGCAGCTTGATCTGCTCGTAGATCGGATCGGTGTCGACGAGGATGCGCACCGGGCAGGCCATGTGCTCCTCGCGCAGCTTGGTCGCCCCGCAGAGATTGACGATCGCGTCGGCCTCTTTGTAGAGGCCCATCGCCCGCTCTTTCGAAACGCCGTGCCAGGAGTACTCGGTGACCGGGTCCCAATAGGCCCAGCGATGGCCGAGCCCGTAGGTCTCCATCATCGTCTTCACGAAGCCGATGTTCTCGCGCGAATCCCAATGCACGGAGTTCTGCACGAAGGAGTACGGGTTGACGCCGTTATCCTCGAAGTACCAGACGTCATGCCCGAGCTTGGTCAGGCCCAGCACCCAGTTCATGCCCTCCCAGCCGACGCCGGCGACCGGCATGCGTCCGGAGAAGTGGAGGACGAGGATGGTTTTCTTCTTCGGCATTCAGCGTCGTCTTTTTTTGCTCCCTCTCCCGCAAAGCGGGGGAGGGTGGGATGGGGTGGGGGCCGAACGAAGCGAGGGTCGTATGGGATTGCGGTGGAAGCAAGACCGCGCTGACGCGCGGCCCCCACCCTTCGACGCAATGCGTCGAACCTCCCCCGGCTCCGCCGGGAGAGGGGATAAAACTATGACGTCGGTGCCATCGTCTTCGGCAGCAGCAGGTACATGGTGCCGCGCGCCTTCATGCGGCCGGCGATCTCGCCGGCGTCGCGGCCGGGGCCGAGAAAGAGGTCGCCGCGGCCGGCGCCCCTGATCGCGCCGCCGGTGTCCTGCGCGACGACGAGGCGCCGCAGGATTCCGCCGGGCGAGTCCGGGTGCTGGAGATCGATGAAGACCGGCGTGCCGAGCGGGATTTCCGTGCGGTCGACCGCAAGGCTGCGGTCCGGCGTCAGCGCCACCCCCTGGGAACCGATCGGGCCTTCGCCGTCGAGAAGGCGGAAGAAGACGTAGGAGGGGTTCCTGTCGAGGATCTCACGCGCGCGCCGGGAATTGGCGGCAAGCCAGGCGCGGATCGACTGCATCGAGACATCGTCGCGTGAGAGCGAGCCCTCGTCGAGCAGCACGCGGCCGATCGCGACATAGCGCCAGCCATTCTGCCCGGCGAAACCGAGGCGGAGCAGGCGCCCATCTTCTAGACGTACGCGGCCCGAGCCTTGGATCTCGAGGAAGAAGGCATCGACCGGATCGTCGACCCAGAGCAGCTCCAGATCCTTGCCGTCGAGCGCGCCTCTGGCGATGTCGGAACGCTGCGAATAGGGCCGGAGCCGCCCGTTCTCGACGCGCCCGGCGATGCGTTCGCCCTTCAGGTTATCGCGGAACTCGCCAAGATCGACCTGCACCAGGTCGCCGGGCAGCCGGTGCAGCGGCACCGAGTAGCGCGCGCTGCGTGTCGTCGCGCCGTTCAGCTCCGGCTCGTAGTAGCCGGTGACGAAGGCTGCCGATGTGACGCGATAGGGCTGGAACTCGGTCTCAAAGTAGGTACGCGCCCGCGCCGGATCGTCGGGGATCGCTGCGCATACCGAACGCCAGGCTTCCGGCATCCTCGGGCAGGATCTCTTAAGCGCCGGCAGCGCCGCGGCATGATCGTCCTGCTGCCAGCCGGGAAGAGCGGAGAAGGCGACAGGCTCAAGCTTCTTTTCGGGAACAGGCGCAGCGCAGGCCGCCAGCAGCAACAGAAGCGCCAGCGTGCCGAAGCGCATCGTCGGGGAAGCAACCGTCAGGGCGCCCGGGTCTCGACGAGCGCCCAGTTGGGGTCGCTCGAACGCACATCGCGGGCGAAGGTCCAGAGGTCGGTGATGGTCACGACCGTGTTGGGATCACCATCGACGACCTTGCCATCCGCGGCCTTGGTGACGTTCACCTGTTCGGAGACGAAGCGGATCGTGACCTTGGCGGTCGAGCCTTCGAGGTCGGCATCGACCATCTCGGCCGCGTTGACCCCGACCAGCGTCGTCTCCAGGGTTTCGTCGCGCGCGCTGCGATCGTCGATCGCCCGCTTGAAGTTGTCGAAGACGCCATCGGCCAGCAGCGGCCGGAGCGTCTTCGCGTCGCCCTTGGCAAAGGCGGTGACGATCATCTCGAAGGCGCCGCGGGCGCCGCCGACGAAGCCCGCCTCGTCGAAGCTGCGATCGGCCCGGTGGATCGCCGCAATCCCGCGCGCGAGCGGCGTGTCGGCATCCTGGCTCAAGCTTTCCAAGGCTTTGCGGTCGCGCTCGGGCAGGCGGAGCACGTTGTCGGCCGATTGCTGCGGCGCCGGCTCGGCCGGCTTGAAGGGGTCGGGTCGGCGCTTCTCGAGGCCGGTGCGGCGCCCGAGGACGTTCCTCAGGCGCAGGCCGAGGAAGATCGCGAGCATGGCGAAGAAGACGATGTCGAGGAACGGAAAGTCCATTCTGGGCCCTGTGTCCCTGGGATCAAACGGCCGTCATCGGGGCGACGCCGCCTTGCCGTATGTAGGCGCTTGGGGAATAAAGGGCAACATGCTGCTCATCCGCCACGGACAGTCCGAGTTCAACGTCGTCTTCAGCAAGACCCGGGTCGATCCGGGCATCCGCGACCCGAAGCTGACAGACGAGGGCAAGCGTCAGGCGGAGGAAGCCGCCCGCGCCCTGCGTGGACGGCCGCCGAGGCGATTGGTTTCAAGCCCCTATACGCGCGCGCTCGAGACCGCGCACATCATTGCCGACGTGCTCGGCGGACTTCCGATCGAGATCGACCGGCGGGTCGGCGAGCGTGCCGCCTTCGCCTGCGATGTCGGCACGCCGCTCTCCGGCCTGCGCCAGGCTTGGCCCGGCCTGTCGCTCGACCATCTGCAGGAGGAGTGGTGGCCGCGGCTGGAAGAGTCCGAGGAGGGGCTGGCCGAGCGCGCCCGCGACTTCCATGACGCGTGGGATCCGCATCCCGAGCGTCGCGAGATCGGCGTGGTGACGCATTGGGGCTTCATCCGCGCCTCGACGGGCCTGACCGTCCCCAACTGCACCGTCGTGCACATGGCCGCCCGCGGCGCCGCCGAGATTGTGCATCCCCGAGAACCGTGATAGCCACCGGCGGCCCTTGGCGCTGTTAAGGACCCCGATCGATGAGCGACGAGAACCAGGCCGAAGCCGGCGGAGGCCGCGGTGCGCCGATCATGATCGGCGCCCAGTTCGTCAAGGACCTCTCCTTCGAGAGCCCGGACGGGCCGCTCGGCCTCAACCAGATGAAGGAGCCGCCGGAGATCGAGCTCGACATCGACGTTGCGCCGATCAAGATCGCCGACGGGATCTACGAGGTCGACCTCATGATCAAGGCGCAGGCCCGTTACGAGGACCGCACGCTCTTTATCTGCGAGCTGACCTATGCCGGTATCTTCAATGTCGACAAGATGCCGGACGACGTGGTGAAGCCCTTCTCCTACACCGAGGCGCCGCGTCTTCTCTTTCCCTTCGCGCGCGCCATCATCGCGAGCTGCACCCGCGAAGGCGGCTTCCCGCCGGTGCTGCTGCAGCCGATCGACTTCAACGAGTTCTACCGCCGGCGCATCCTCCGGCAGGGCGGCAACGGCAGCGAGCCGGTGACGGCGTAGGATCGCCGCTAGGAGCTTGGCCGCTCGTTGCGACCCGTGCGTCGTCTCCGCAACGACAGGGGAACGGATGCGCGCGACGACAGTTCCGCGGCATCGTGCCCCTCTCCCGCGCTGGCGCGCGGGAGAGGGGCACGTTAGAGGCCAAACCGCTCCTTGATCCGCCGCGCGCAGTCGGCCGGCGAGGTGCTCGTCGTGTCGAGTTCGAGATCATAGGCTGCGCCCTTGTGGACTCGGTCGAGCTGCCAGCGCGCGAGCCCGATCAGGCGGTCGCCGCGGCGTCGCTCGCGTTCCTCCAGAACCTCCAGCGAGGTGAAGACGCCGACGCGGTGCACGGTGAAACCCGCAAGCAGGGCTTCGTACTCCGTCATCTCGGCGCGCAGCATGACATCGTCGACGATCAGGTTGTTGCCCGCCGCGGCCATGGCGGCGACCGCGCACCGCATGCCGCGGAAGGCCCGCTCCGCGACGGGACCGACAAGGATGGCAACCGAAGGTCTGCCGCCGTCGTCGAGGGTCTCGAACACGATGCCGTCCGGATCGCCGATGCTGGAAGCCGGCAGCATGGCGAAGAACGCATCCATCTCGACATGCAGGAACGGCTCGCGCGCGATCGCCTGCAGAGCCTTGGCGATGGAGCCTTTGCCGGCGCTGCCGACGCCGTTGAGAAGGACGATGCGGGTCAGCTCAGCCAGACCGGCTGGGTCAGCTTCTTCAGGAACTCGGCATGCGCCGCCAGCTCTTCCTCGCTTGGGCCGTGCGGGCGCGGCGGGCGGGTGACGGCCCGGGCGTTCGCCAGCGCGCGCCGGCGCTGCGAGGCGGCCAGATCGAGGCCCGGCTCGCGGCCGCCGATCAGCTCCAGGTAGACGAGCGCCAACAGCTCGCAGTCGAGCTTGGCGCCGTGCTTGTCGCGCGCCGAAAGGTCGATCTCGAAGCGCCGGCACAGCGCGTCCAGGCTCGCCGGCGCACCCGGATATTTGCGCCGGGCGAGCGAGACGGTGTCGACGATGCCGCGCTCGCGCCCGATCGCCGGCCGCCCGGCGCGGCTGAGCTCGTGATCCATGAAGCGGAGATCGAACTCGGCATTGTGGATGACGAGCTGGGCCTCGCCCATGAAGACCAGCATCTCATCGGCCTTGTCGGCGAAGCGCGGGTGCTGGGCCAGGAACTCGGTCGAGAGGCCGTGGATCTGATAGGCATCCAGCGGCATCTCGCGCTCGGGATTCAGGTAGGTGTGGAAATGGCGCCCGGTGGGTACGTGGTTCTCAAGCTCGACCAGGGCGATCTCGACGATGCGGTGCCCGTCTAGGGGATCAAGTCCCGTGGTTTCCGTGTCGAGCACGATTTCGCGCATGTCGTCCCCTGGGCCAGCGTCCGTGACGGAGATGTTTGGCGATGCGCAGCGCGCGGCGCAAGGTCGATCTGAAGCCGATGCCGGTCGGCACGACGAAGTCGGCGCGGCGGCGTTTTTCCGCATCCGGCATCTGGTTCTTCAGGATGTTGGCGAGCTTCTCCGCAGTCATTCCGGGCCGGCGCATGACCCGCTGGCGCTGGATGATTCCGGAGGCGGTCACGACCATGACCGCGTGGCAGCGGCGCTCGTTCCGGCCCTCGAAGAGAAGCGGGATGTCGAGCACGACGAGCGGCTTGCGCCGGTTGGCGCCTAAGAACCGCTTCTGCGAACGGCGCACCATCGGGTGCAGGATCTTCTCCAGCCGGCGCAGCTCAGCCTTGTCGGCGAAGACCCGCGCGCCCAGCTTCTTGCGGTCGAGCACGCCGTTCTCGACCACGCCCGGAAAGGCCCTCTGGATTGCCGGGATCGCCTCGCCGCCGCGCGCCGTCAAGCGATGGACCGCGGCATCGGCATCATGCACGGGGATGCCGAGGCGCCGGAAGGTATTGGCCGCCACCGACTTGCCCATGCCGATCGAGCCGGTGAGGCCGAGAATGCGCATCGCTGGAAAGCATGCCCGAAGCCGGCGGGAGCCGCCAGCCGCCTGCGCCTAGCGAGCGCCGGTCGTCATGGCGGCGACATGACGGCGGAGCGCCGCGATCAGCTCCGTGCTGTGGGCCAGGTGCTTCTCCTCGGCGTCGATCGCCACGGTGAAGGCACGCTGCTTCAGGCGCAGCGCCTCGCCGCGGCTCTCCTCTCCGAAGCGCCCGGAGTCGCAGATGATGTCGATGAGCCGGTCGATCGCATGCAGACGGCCCAGCAAATAGTCGTTCTCCCGGTAGGCGCGCGACAGGAAGGCGGCGAAGTGCCCGAGCCCGACCCCTTTCAGCCCAATTCCCGCGAACGTCCTGACGACGGTCGCTTCCGCCGGGCTGATGCGATCGACCAGGATCTCGTCGAACTCACCGAAGGCATAGGCGCTCATGAACGGGAAGGTGAGAACATCCCAGAAGGGAAAGCCGAGATAGTTGATCAGCACCTCCGAGCGCACCTGGCCGTGCCATGGCGGCACCTCCATCTCGGCCAGGAGCTGGTCCAGATCCTCCGTCCTGGCGTCGAGGTCCGCCGCGCGCGCCAGCCCGTCGATCAGCTCGTCGAGCCTGGCGGCATGGTGCGCAGCGAAAGCCTCGGCATAGGCCGCAAGGTTCCTGATCTCGTGCGGCGACGGAACGGCGGGGAAGATCTCGGCGACGAGATCGATCAGCGCCGCCGGGAAGTGCCCCACCTCGCGCACGGCCCGCAGCGAGGCGAGCCTGCGGTAGAGCTCGCGCTTCAAGCGATCGACGAGCGTTGAATCGAATCCCCGGAAGCCGCCGCGGTCGATCAAGGCGTATAGACGGTTCTGCCCCTCGATCAGGAACTGCAGCCGGCGCTCGCGATAGCCGATGTCGAAGGCATGCAGGAAGGCAACCCAGCTCGACGACGCCTTGGTGCCCGCAGGAGAGGCCGTGACACCCGGCGCGTAATCCAGGCTGCGCGCCGACGCCCAGGCATCGACGATCGCACCGACGACGCGGGCCAGAGGCGAATGCGCGGGAACGCCGCGCAGCCGGACCGCGGTCTCGGCGATGAAGGCGCGCGCCGATGCCAGCTTGAGGCGGACATAGGCCTCGTAAGCGAAGCCGGAGTCGCGCACCGCCCGCGCATTGGCCTCTTCCCGCCAGGCGCGCAGCCTCGGCATCGGGATCGGCCCGTCGAAGTCGATATCCGTCATCTGCGCGACGATCGCGCTGACGCTCGGCCGCGCGCTCTCGATGATGCTTCTCAGCCGGCGTGCGCGCTCATTGAAGTCGCGCACCCAGGTAAGCTCCTCGGTCACAGGCTGCGAGCTCGGCAGGTCCGAAAGCGAGCTGCGCAGCGTCGAGAAGAAGCTCGGCACCGGGTTGTGCGAGGGCGGCGAGGGCACTGCCGGGTCCGGGTCGATGTAGACCAGCCGGCGATCCACCTGGCGGTAGGCAGGGCGGCCATGGATGGCGGAAATCGCCTCGCGGAAGGGGCAGTTGTTGAGGATCGAGCCGTCGAGGAATGAAGACGTCACCGGATCGATCCCGGCCGCGAGGTGGCGCTCGAAGCTGCGCTCGATGAACTCCCGGCGGCGCGGCCAGGTCTTTCCGCGACGGGCGAGGAGCGCATCCATCTCCGCGATCCGCGCCGGCGGGAAGGCGCCCGGAAACGAGGAGGTGGCGCGGGCGGCGAAGGCGAGGCCGGGGGCGTTGTCGAGATCGAGGTCGCTGGCGACGCCGCCATCCGTCGCGCGCCGATAGCGGAACCTCAGGACGTGATGGTGCTCGAGCTCATGGATGAGCGGCGGATCGTGAAGCTGGATCAGCTCGGGATGGCCGTAGTAGTGGCTCAAGGTGACGAAGAGGTCGAGCGACTGCCCCGAAGGCAGGAGCGAGGCGCGCGCATCGCGAGGAGCGCCCAGCGCGACCACCGCATCATACATCAGCCCCGCCATCACCTCGCCGTCGAGCGGCGGCTGGAACCAGCGCGAGCGAAGGAACAGCGACGGGTTCCGGCGGACTTCGGCGTCGCGCGCGAGCTTCAGGAGCCCGAGCCGCCCGGTAGCCCAGAGCAATGGCCGCAAGATCCACTTGCTCCAAGGCCGCGCCCGCGCCTCGCCCGCCAGCAGCACCTGGACATCCGCCCTCTCCAGCCACAGGTCGCGCAAGGCGCCGATGGGCAGGTCGTGGCAGATCGCCCGCGCCAGGAGGCAGCCGTTGATCCCGCCGGCCGAGGCGCCGGCGATAATGTCGACGACGACCCGAAGCTCGATGTCGCGGCCGATCTCGCGCAGGAGATCGAAGTAGATCGCCTCGGTGTCGTATTCCCGGTCGTTGCCGTCGGCTGCATCGAAGAAGGAGGCCGCCATCCTCTTCTCGCGGCTGGCGTTCCGGTGGAGCGCGGAGGAAGCGCGCACCAGCTTCAGAACTTCCTTGGTGATGCCGTGCATGTAGACGGCGAGAGACACGCCGCAGCAGCAGACCAGCGCGATGCGGAGCTCCTTCTCGCGCATTCCCGGATGCCTCCCCCGACAGACTTGCCCGGCCGCGATTGTCTCGCGGCCGCCGCTCTATCGGAAGTACCGATCGCGCGTCCGAACGCCGCGCCCGGGCGCCTCGGCAAAGCGGACCGGGAGATCGGCGCGAAACTGGTCCGTGCCGCGGGCCGCTTTTTCGGGCTAGGGTCCCGGTCCATGACCACCGAGATAGCCCGCCTCCGGCCGGAGGACCGCGCCCGCTGGGAGGGGCTCGCACGCGGCTACAAGGCCTTCTACAAGACCGAGATTCCCGACTCAGACTACGAGAAGGCCTGGGCCAGGCTGATGAAAGGCGAAGATATCCACGCTTTCGGCGCCCATGCCGGCGGCCGGCTTGTCGGGATTACCCATTATTTCTTCCACGCCCATGTGTGGATGGGCGATGTCTGCTACCTGCAGGATCTGTTCACCGACGAGGCCGCGCGCGGCAAGGGCGTCGCCCGCGCGCTGATCGAGGCGGTCGCCAAGGATGCGAGGGCGAGGCGGGCGACGCGGCTCTACTGGCTGACCCAGGAAGACAACACCCGCGCCCGCGCCCTCTACGACAAGCTCGCCAAGTACAACGGCTTCATCCGCTACGACTATCCGCTGGACTAGGAAATATGGCCCTCGACTACGACCAGATCCTCGGCCCCGAGCTCGCCTTCATGGGCGCAACCCCGCCGCCCAAGGCGCCAATCGATGGCGCCACCGTGCGATTGGAGCCGATCGATCCGGGGCGTCACCTCGCCGATCTCTACGCGGCCTCGAAGGGCGATGACACGCTCTGGAACTACATGGGCTACGGCCCCTTCGCCGACGAGGCGGCGATGAGGACCTGGCTCGAAGGCTGTGCCGCCTCGCCCGATCCGCTGTTCTTCGCGATCATCGACAAGGCAACTGGCAAGGCCGTCGGCATGCTGAGCTTCATGCGCATCGACGCCAGGGGCGGCGCCATCGAGATCGGGCATATCTGGTTCGCGCCAATCCTCAAGCAGACCCGCCAGGCGACCGAGGCGATCTATCTGACCATGCGCGAAACCTTCGACCGCTGGGGCTATCGCCGGCTCGAGTGGAAGTGCAACTCGCGCAACATGCCGTCCCGCGCCGCGGCGCTGCGCTTCGGCTTCACCTATGAGGGGCTGTTCCGCCAGCACCTGATCGTGCGCGGCCGCAACCGCGATACCTGCTGGTTCTCGATGCTCGACGGCGAATGGCCCGAGGTGAAGGCGGCCTTCACGCGATGGCTGGATGCAGGCAACTTCGACGCCGCGGGCAAGCAGAAGAAGCCGCTCGCCGCGCGCCGGCCGTTCACCTGAGAAAGTCGCCGCAGCGCGGCGCTTCCAGGCCACCCCAGGGCTGCACCGGCACGGTCGAGATCGCGTTCTTGGGCGAGCCTTCGATAAGCTTGTCCGAGTAGACGAGATAGATCAGCACGTTCCGCTTGGCATCGCAGCCGCGGACGATGTTGAGTGTCTTGAACAGAAGCGAGCGCGACTTCTGGAAGACCTCGTCGCCTTGGCGGAATTTGCGGGCGAACTTGATCGGCCCGACCTGGCGGCAGGCGATTGACGCATCCGAGGTATCCTCGGCCAGGCCGAGCGAGCCCTTGATGCCGCCGGTCTCGGCCGCGCTGAAGTGACAGGTGACGCCCTCGACCAGCGGATCGTCGATCCCGAATGCCGCGATCTTGTGGTTCCGCCCGAGCAGCTTGAAGGCGGTGTCGACATCGAAGATGCGGTCATCGGCTTGCGCGGTGCCGACCGAGACGGCGAGGATGACGAGCAACCATTTCAGCATGGGCGACTCCCGATCGATGCCGCCCATATGGTCCCGTCGGAGCCCCACGGCTAGGCCGCCTTGGTGCAGCCTTCCGGCTTGACCTTGCGCTTCGTCGAGGCCGGGTACTTTTCCAGCAGCCGCGCCGGGCGGATCGGGCGCTGAACGAAATTGCCGCCGCAATTCGGGCACGCCCCCTGAAGCACGCCCTGGGCGCAGTCGCGGCAGAAGGTGCACTCGAAGCTGCAAATGAAAGCCGATGCGGAGTCCGGCGGCAGGTCCTTGTCGCAGCATTCGCAGTTGGGGCGGAGTTCGAGCATGAGTGGATTCCCTAATGCTGACCGCGGCGGTCGATCGCACGCTCCAGCGCTTCGCGGATCAGGCGCTGGTAGGGAATGCCGCGCTTCTTCGCGCGCGCCTTGACCGCATCAAGCAGGCGCGTCGGCAGCCGCATATTGACGCGCGCCTCCTTCTTCTGAAGCTCGAAGCGCATCGGCACCGCCCCCTTCAGGTCGTAGCCCGTGAGGTCGGCGGTCGCGACAAACTCCTCCGCCTCCTTGTCAGACCTAAAACTCGGGATTTTCTTTTTCATAATGCGCCACCTCCTTGCGATGCATGAATCTCGCGCTGATCGGTCGGATTCGTCGGCCGTCCGCGCTTGACCGCAGCGTGAAGACGATGAAGACATGTCGGTCGGTCTGCGTGCGGCCGATCGCCCGGTAGCGGCGTTCGCGGCCCGAATGCGCGTCGTCGGGGAGGGCCATCACGGGCCTGCCGAACAGCTCCTCGATCTCCTCAATGCTGACACCGTGCTTTTGGCATTTGTCTCGATTGGCATGGTCCCATTGAAACCCGACAACCGAGCGAAGCACGGCCTATGATGTACATTTGTATGTACGGCTGTCAACGTCGGCTTCTGCCCTACTTGCCGTGCCCGCGCGTTCTCAAAAACCCGAGCAGCGGCAGCAGCGGCAATCCGAGGATCGTAAAATAGTCGCCGTCGATGCGCTCGAAGAGGCGGATGCCGACGCCTTCGATCTGGTAGCTGCCGACCGAGGCCAGGATGCCGGGGCCGGCTTGCGTGAGGTGGGCCTCGATCGCGGCGGCATCGAGCGGGCGCATCGCCAGCGTCGCCGCTTCGGTCGCTCCCCAGATGCGCCGGCCGCCGAGAACCGCGACCGCGGCGGAGACGAGGCGGTGGGACCGGCCGCCGAGCCGCGCGAGCTGAGCTCGGGCGCGTGCCTCCGTTCCCGGCTTCTCCAGCCAGGCGCCGTCGAGATCGAGGATCTGATCGGCGCCGATGACGAGGTCGTCCGGGCGCCGGCGTCCGACCCGCATCGCCTTGGCTTCGGCCAACGCATCGGCGGCCTCCTCGGCGCTCGCGCCTTCGGCCTTCAGCCCGTCGCGGATCGCGGCTTCGTCGATTGCCGCCGCCTCGATCTCGAAACCGATGCCGGCGCGCTTCAGCAGCTCCGCCCGGATCGGGCTCGCCGAGGCCAGCACGACGCCGCTCATTCGAGGCCGCGCTTCTGGTTGAAGAGCGCCATGATCGCCGCTGCGGTTTCCTCGATCGAGCGGCGGGTCACGTCGATCACCGGCCATCCGGCGCGCGCAAACATGCGCCTCGCCTCGGCGACCTCCTCCTTCACCCGCTCGATGTCGACATAGTCGGTCTCGGCCTCCTCGTTCAGGCTCAACAGGCGGCTCTTGCGCACCTGCACCAGGCGTCCGGGATCGTTGATGAGGCCGACGATCAGCGGCTCCTTAACCTGGAACAAGGTCGCCGGCACCGGCACATTCGGCACCATCGGGATGTTGGCGACGCGATAGCCGCGATTGGCAAGGTAAAGCGAGGTCGGCGTCTTCGAGGTGCGCGAGACTCCGACCAGGATAATGTCGGCTTTGTCGAGGTCGTGAGAAAGCTGGCCGTCGTCGTGGGCAAGGGCGAAGTTCATTGCCTCGATGCGACGGAAGTAATCGGCATCGAGCGCGTGCTGGCGGCCGGGACGATGGCCGCTCTCGACGCCGAGATAGCCGGCAAGCGCCGCCATTGCCGAATCAAGCACTGAGATCGACGGCACCTGAAGCCGCTGGCAAGCAGCGAGCAGGCTTTCACGCAAACCATCGGCGACCATCGTGAACAGAACAGGTCCCGGATGCGCTTCGATGCCGGCGATCACCTTGGTCAGATGCGCCTCGCTGCGCACCAGCGACCAGAAATGCTCGATCGGCGTCACGCCTTCGAATTGCGAAAGGCAGGCGCGGGCGACCGAGCGGACCGTCTCGCCGGTCGAGTCCGAGACGAGATGGAGGTGTACGCTCTTCATGGGATAACGCACCGTCGAGCGAACGCGCAGGATGTGGACAGGCGCTCGAAGGCGGCATGAGGATTGTCGGTCCCCACCTCGTCGGGTTCCTTCAGTGCTTTCGATGCCTCGGTTGACAAGAATCCTCCACGCCCGAAGAAACCGGGGACGAGTCGATACCGGAACGAACGATCCCCGTATTGCCGGCTTCGCCGATAGCGGAGTCTCCGGCCTCTTCACCGGGTTATACACAGCAAGAAAGGTCTCCGACCACATGCCGTCGGCCTCGAACGGGATCCGGGATGGAGTCCCATCCCAGGGATTCACAGGGATTCTCCACTTCCACCTCTTCTTCGATTCAAAAGAAAGGTGGTAAGAGGAAGAGCGTGACCGAACGTCTCTTCCTCTCTCCGTTCAAGGGCATCGTCGGCAAGCGCCCACCCTGGTGGATGCTGCGCCAGGCAGGTCGCTATCTTCCCGAGTATTGGGAGGTACGGAACCGCGCCAAGGGTTTCCTCGATCTCTGCTTCACGCCCGAGCTCGCATCCGAGGTAACGCTGCAGCCGGTCCGGCGCTTCGGCATGGACGCAGCCATCGTCTTCTCCGACATCCTCGTCATCCCGCATGCGCTGGGACAGAAGGTCGGCTTCGTTCAGGGCGAGGGGCCGAAGCTCGAGCCGATCGCCGTCGACCGGCTCGAAGCGCGCGGCGTCGGCGAGCGCTTGAACCCGGTCTACGAAACCATCCGCCGCGTTCGCGAAGGCCTGCCGGCGGAAACGGCGCTGATAGGCTTTGCCGGATCG
Organism: Alphaproteobacteria bacterium; assembly: GCA_016869285.1. Taxonomy (GTDB): domain Bacteria; phylum Pseudomonadota; class Alphaproteobacteria; order SHVZ01; family SHVZ01; genus SHVZ01. Next base: position 2,341 of record VGEN01000099.1, on the reverse strand, counting down.
CCCTGGACGGTTGCGACCTACATGATCGAAGGAGGGTCCAGCCGGGAGCATGCGAAGGTCAAACATCACGCGCTGTCCGATCCGCTGAGCTTTGCGCGCCTCATCGACCGGATCGTCACCTCGACCGTCGACTATCTGCGCCGTCAGGCCGATGCCGGCGTCGATGCGCTTCAGCTCTTCGAGAGCTGGGCTGGGGTTCTTTCCGAGCCAATGTTCCGGCAATGGGTGATCGAGCCGACCAGGCGCATCGTCGACGGCATCCGTGCCACGCACCCGAAAATGCCGATCATCGGTTTTCCGCGCGCCGCTGGTGCGATGATCGCGATCTATGCCGAGGAGACCGGCGTCGACGCCATCAATCTCGATCAGATGGTGCCGCTTGGCTGGGCCAGCGCAGCGATGCCTACGAAGGTGTTGCAAGGCAATCTCGACCCGTTGGTCCTGGTCACTGGGGGGCAGACGCTCGATGACGAGGTGAAACGGATCCTCGATGCGATGGCAGAGCGGCCTTTCGTCTTCAATCTCGGTCACGGCGTCGTGCCGGAGACACCGCCCGAAAACGTCGCGCGCGTCGCAGAACTCCTGAAGGCACGCGGATGAAGACCGCGGTCGTGCTGCTCAACCTCGGCGGCCCGGACAGCCTCGACGCCGTTCAGCCTTTCCTTCAGAACCTGTTCAGCGATCCGGCGATCATCTCCGCCCCGGCACCGATCCGCTGGCTGCTGGCGCGGTTGATCTCGCGCCGCCGCGCGCCGGTCGCCCGGAAGATTTATGCCGAGATCGGCGGGCGCTCGCCGCTTCTGCCGAATACCGAGGCGCAAGCCTCCGCTCTCGCGAACGCGCTGGGCGAGGATGCGAAGGTCTTCATTGCGATGCGCTACTGGCATCCGTTCGTCGAGGAGACGGCAAGGGCGGTGAAGGCCTGGATGCCGGAGCGCGTGGTGCTTCTGCCGCTCTATCCGCAGTTCTCGACGACGACGACGCAATCCTCCTTCGATGCCTGGGATGGCGCGGCGACTGCGATCGGATTGAAAGTGCCGACCGCACGGCTCTGCTGCTATCCCGACGATGGCGGCTTCGTCGCGGCGAACGCCCGCCTGCTGGCGAAGACGCTCGATCTCGCCGGTGGACCGGTGCGCGTGCTGTTCTCGGCACATGGGCTGCCGAAGCGCGTGGTCGAGCGCGGCGATCCTTATCCCTCGCAGGTCGAGCGCTCGGCCAAGGCCATCATGGTTGCGCTCGGCCGATCGGTCGATTGGGTCGTCTGCTATCAGAGCCGGGTCGGGCCGCTCGAATGGATCGGACCGTCGACCGAGGCCGAGATCCGCCGTGCCGCTGCCGACAAGCTCATGCCGGGGATCGTGCCCTTGAGCTTCGTCTCCGAGCACTCCGAGACGCTGGTCGAGCTCGACCGCGAGTATCGCGATCTCGCCGAGGCGGCCGGTGCGCCGGGCTTCCTTCGCGTGCCGACGGTCTCGACCGACGCGCTGTTCATCGACGGGCTGGCACGGCTGGTGCGGGCGGCGCCGGCCGGCCTATCCTCGGGCTGCGGCCGGCGCATCTGCCCGGCCGAGCATCGCCGCTGCCCAAACCAAGGTCTCGGCAACGACCCTCACGCTTCGACAAGCTCAGCATGAGGGTCTAATGAGATTTCCCAGCAGCCCCATCCTGAGCTTGTCGAAGGGTGAGGCGGTCCATGGGCGCCTCTTCCAAACACGCTTCGGAGCGACCTGACATGAGTTGGCTTGCCGCCGGGTATCCCTGGATCAAGGCCGCGCACATCGTCAGCGTCATGGCTTGGATGGCGGGGATGCTCTACCTGCCGCGCCTCTTCGTTTACCATGCCGACGCCGAGCCGGGCTCGACGCTGTCCGAAACCTTCAAGGTGATGGAACGCCGGCTACTGCGCGGCATCATCAACCCGGCGATGATCGCGAGCATGTTGTTCGGCGGCCTGCTTGCCGCCACGCCGGGACTCGTTGCCTGGGCGGAAGCCTGGATCTGGATGAAGCTTGCCGCCGTGCTCGGACTCGTCGTCGCGCATCACTTCTTTGCCCGCTGGCGCAAGGAGTTCGCCGAGGACCGCAACACACGCCCGGCGAAGTTCTACAGGCAGGTCAACGAGGTCCCGACGGTGCTCCTGATCGTCATCGTCATCATGGTGGTTGTCAGGCCCTTCTAGTACCCGGAATCACAATTGGCTGATACGTCGGTCTTTGAAGCGGCGTTGATGGACGTTTGTCTTGGTCCAGACGAACGGCTTGGCGTTCTGGTTGTAGGTTTGGATGAAAGCATCGATGTGCTCCCGGAGCTGCTTGATCGAGACGAAAGAGGTGCCGCG
>VGEN01000098.1 GCA_016869285.1 Alphaproteobacteria bacterium | reverse complement strand
GCCGCCGTTTGCCCGGATGCCGCTCTCATCCGCTTGCTCGCCGGCGCGCTTCGACCCGCCGCTCCATGACCGACGGGGCCGATGCCCCGAAAACACCCGTTCCCTCAATCCCAAACCAATAACCCGACACCCGACAAACCAACCCGCGATGAAAAAGGCGCAACGACAAAGCATGCCATCTGATCACCTTCCATCGCCGCAATTCAAATCATGCTCGCCCGTGAATAGGCCGGGCTAGAGATGGTAAAGGCTGTCGAGGCGCGCTTCGCTGTCTTCGGTGCGGACGCGGCCGTCCTTCACCATCTGGATCAGGTGCGCGAGCGTCGAGCGGCCGGCAGCCGCGTGCAGATGCTTGGGCGTCGCCGCATAGTTGACCGCGACGATCTCCGCGATGGTCTTGGGCCCCTCCGCCAGACGCGCCAGGATCTGCGCCTCGCGGTTCAGGCGGTGCTCGATGCAGGCGCTGACGAAGGTGACGGGATCGCGGATCTCGGCGCCGTGGGTCGGGATGTAGACGCTTTCGCTCCGCGGCAGCAGCTTCCTCAGGCTCGCAACGTAGTCGGCCATGTTGCCGTCCGGCGGCGAGACCACCGTCGTCGACCAGCCCATGACGTGGTCGCCGGTGAGCAGCGCCTTGTCCTCGCGCACCGCGAAGCAGAGATGGTTCGAGATATGCCCCGGCGTATGGATCGCTTCCACGGTCCAGCCGTCTCCGGCGACGACGTCGCCATCCGCGAGCCTGACATCGGGCGCGAAGCCGAGATCTCCCGACTGCTCGACCGGCATGCCGGAAGGCGGGCGCGGATGCGGCCCGAAGGCATAGACCTTGGCGCCGGTCGCTCGCGCGATCGCCGGTGTCGCCGGCGAGTGGTCGCTATGGGTATGCGTGACCAGGATATGCGTCACCGTCTCGCCGCGCACGGCCTTGAGTTGAGCCTCGATATGGTCGGCCAAGTCGGGGCCGGGATCGACGATCGCAACCTTGCCGCGGCCGATGATCGCGGTGCCGGTTCCCTTGAAGGTGAACGGGCTCGGATTCCCGGCGACGACGCGGCGGATCAGCGGTGTCACCTTCCGGGCGGCGCCGTAGTCGAATTCGAGGCTGGTGATGAATGGAATGCCGGCCACGGCCCGGGCTTCAAGCGCGGGCGCGGCGCTTCGGCGTTGCGGCGGGCGCGATCTCGGCGTCGAGCACGCTCGGGCTCGCCATCAGCGCGGCCATCACCATCTCGCGCGCCTCGTCGACCTGCTCGGCCATGATGCGCTCGGCCGTCGCCGTGTCGCCCGCGGCCATCGCATCGATCAGCGCCTGATGCTCGTGCTTGATCTCGTCGCTGCGGTTGCGGAGCGCGAGCCCGAGGAGCAGCGCGCGCTCCGCCTCGTCGAGGAGGCCTGAGAGCACGCGAAGCAGGCGCGGGCTTGCCGCCGCTTCGGCGATGGCGAGATGAAAAGCACGGTTGGCGGCGAGGAAGCTGCGCTGGCTCGCGGCATGGCCGGGCGTGTATCCGGCCTTGCAGCCGACATCGAGACGCTTCAGCAGCGCCGCATCGACGCCGCGCTCTGTCGCTAACCGTACGGCCAGCGGTTCGAGCTCGCGGCGGAGCCGGAAGACGTCGAGGACATCGGCGAGCGTGATCGGCTGGATGCGCCAGCCGCGCCTGGCGCTCGAGGTGACGAGGCCGTCCTGCGCGAGCCGGGCAAGCGCGGTGCGTACGGGGGCCTTGCCGAGACCGAGCGCGAGCGCCAGCTCGGCCTCACTGACGCCGGTGCCGCCGGCCAGCCGGCCGTCGACGATCCAGGATTTGATCTCGGCATAAGCGGCGTCGCCGAGATTCGGCGTCTCGCGTGCGAGCGGCGGGGAGGATTTCTCGACCTTGGCCAAGGGCAGAACTCGATCCGGCGTCGAGGCTTCGGTCGAAGCCCCGACGCTCTTTCTACCCGCCTGCTCTGCCCGTTGGAAGGCCTCCGGTTGACATGTTACGGGCTCAGACGCTTGCCGGACGCGCACTGCTTGCCGTCCGCCGAAACCAGCTCGGGAAGTCCGGGCTAGAGGCCGAACGGATAGGTCTCCAGCACGCCGCGCCGCGTCTTCGTCGGTAGCGGCTCGACCGCACGCGTCCGATCGAACCAGACATAGGCGTCGAACTGGCGCGGCAGCGAGCATTCCGAATAATGGCTCCAGCGCTCGGTCTCCGGGCGATAGATCACGCCGATGAAACGCTCGAGCCGCGAGCGGATCAGCCGGTGACGCAGATGGTCGTGCTTGCCCTTCCGGAGGTCGAGCAGGAAGCGCGACACACCGCAGTCATACGCCAGGTGCTCGTAGCTCTCGGGGAGCGAGGGCTGCACCTCCTTCACCTCCATCGGCCCATCCCAGTCGGTAGCGCAGGCAACGGTGCCCGCATGCGTGCCGAAGCCGATCAACGCCGCCTGCAGGCCGAAGCGCTCGCGGCAGAGCTGACCGATGTTCAGCTCGTCGCGCACCTGGCCCATCTCGGTGAAGCTTGCGTCGCCGATATGCGAGTTGTGCGCCCAGATCACCGCCTTCGACTGCGGTCCCTTCGCGGCCAACACCTGCTCGAGCGTCTCGAACATATGCCGATCGCGCAGGTTCCAGCTTTCGGTCGCGCCGAAATACATGGCGCGGTAGTAGGCCTCCGCGCTCTTGACCAGGCGGGCGTTCTGCGCCGCGTCGAGAAACTCCTCGCCGTCATGCCTGACGTACTCGAGCTGGCGCGAGAGAAGATCATTGAGCATCGCCAGCACCGGCTTCTCGCAGCGCGCGTAGCCGGAGGTCATGGCCATGCGTCCATAGGCGGCCGGCTCACGGCTCCATGGCGTCAGGCACCCATAGCGCTCGCGCGCGACCTTGGCGGCTCCGGGATCGACCCGGTCGAGGTAGTCGATGACGGCGCGCATCGAGGCGCCGAGATTGTAGATGTCGAGGCCGTAGAAGCCGGCGCGGCGCTCGGCCGGCAGCGTCTCGTTTCGGGCGCGAAGCCACTCGATAAAGGCTTCGACATCGGTGTTGCGCCACATCCAGGCCGGAAAGCGCCGGAACGCAGGTTCGGCGTGCCGAGGCTGCGCGCGATGGCGTACGTAGCGGTCGATCGAGGCGGCGTCCGGCCAGTCGGCCTCGACTGCGACGATGGTGAAGCCGTGCTTCTCGATCAGGCGGCGCGTGATCGCCGCACGAGCACGGTAGAACTCGGACGTGCCATGGCTTGCCTCGCCGAGCAGCACGACGCGCGCGCTTGCGAAGCGGTCGAAGAGCGCACCGAAAGCAGGATCGTCGAAATCGGGCAGCGGCTCGGCGGCCGCGGCCATCAGCTCCGTCAGCCTCTCCTCGGTCGGTCCCTCGAGCGCTTGCGTCGGCGGCCGGCGCCGGATCGGCGCGGTCGGCGCCTCCGCGGCGGTCCAGCCGAACTCGCCGATCAGCGGCACGAAGCGAACGGCGCCAAGGTCCTCTTCGTCGTACTCGGTTTCCGAGGTCCGCGTCAGCTTGACCAGGCGCTGATGCGTCAGGTCCTCGCCGACCGGCATGATCAGGCGGCCGCCGATGGCGAGCTGGCGGCTGAGCGCGGCGGGAACGACCGGCCCGCCGGCGGCGGCGAGGATGGCATCGAAAGGCGCCGCCTCCGGCCAGCCGCGCGTGCCGTCGCCGGTGCGAAGCTCGATGTTGTCGTAGCCCAGGCGCCGGATGCGCTCGCGTGCCAGCAGCGTCAGCTCGTCGTGGCGCTCGACCGCATAGACCTTCTTCACCATTTGGCTCATCACGGCGGCGGCATAGCCCGAGCCGGCGCCGATCTCGAGCACGCGATCCGTGGGCTTGAGCGCCGCCGCCTCGAGCATCAACGCGACGATGTAGGGCTGAGAGATGGTCTGGCCCGACTCGATCGGCAGCGGCGAGTCCTCGTAGGCGAATTCCTGGAGATTGTCGGGAACGAAGGCTTCGCGCGGCACGCGACGGAACGCCGCCGCGACATTGGCGCTGGTGATCCCGCGTCGGATGATCTGGCGCTCGACCATCCGGTTCCGCGCCTCGATGAGGTTCGACATAGGCTCTCCGTCATGCGACCCGCGATCGGCGCGGCCGCTCACGCCCGCTGAGCGAGTTCGAGGTTAGTTCACTCACAAATGCCGCCGATCGGCCTTGATCTCGATCAACCGTCGCAGTGGGCCGGCGACGCGGCTACCATCGCCTCGCAGTCGATGGTGAAGGGGGGCTCGTGCACAGACTCTGGATGACGCTGCTCATCTGCGCCCTGATGGCAGCGATCGCCGGGACGCCGGCTCCCGTCTCGGCCGCCGGCACGGTCACGGTCATCGTCCGGCCCGCCGACGATCCCGAAGCCGTGAAAAAGACCATCGAGGCGGCCCGCCGCGCCGGGCAGGACGTGGTCGTCCGTCTGGAGGAGGCTCCTGCCATGGCCGCCCCCGGCGAGGCGCCGGCTGCGCCGCCGTCCTGGGGCGCAACCTTTCGCCAGGGCTTCGCCCGCGGCTGGCAGGGCATGGCCGGGATTCCCGACCTGGCGCGCGCGGCGGCCGAAGCCTGGCGCAGCGCCGACAATGCCTCGGGCTGGAACGCCGGCGGTCTCGTGCTAGCGGTTGTTGCCGCCGGCTTGGCGGCGGCCGCGGCGCTTCATCGCGTCGGCCGCGTCCTCCTCGGCACTCGCGTCATCCCGCGGTCGGACACATTCCTCGATCGCCTGGGGTCGTCGACCCTGATTCTCCTCCTCGACCTGGCCGCGCTCGCCGCCTTCGGCGCTGTCGGCCATGTCGCGCTCGACCTGCTGCTGCCCAAAGCCGACTTCGTGCGCGCAACCGCGGGGGCGGCGCTCGACGCCTTGACCACGACGTCGTTCTACCTGATCGGCGGGCGCTTCGTGCTCTCGCCCGAAGAGCCGCGACGGCGATTGCTGCCTTTGCCGCGGGCCGAGTGGAACTTCGCCTTCCTCGCCGCCTATGGCATCTCAGGGCCGATCATCATCGAGACCCTCACGCTCGCCCATCGCATCGCGCCCGAGGCGACCGGGGTCGCCGGCCTGTTCTTCGTCGTCGGCAACGCGATCACTGTGCTGAAGCTGTGGTGGTTCTGGCGCGGCCGCGGCGACGTTGCTCAGGTCGTGCTCGGCAATGACCCGCAGCCGAGCCTGTTGCGCCGCCTTGCCGCGGTCGGACTGCCTTGGCTCAACATCGCGGTCGCGATCATGGTCTGGGTCATCGGGCGGGTGGCGGCGGTGTCCTCGGACGGCGCCCGCCTCGCCACGCCGTCGGGCATGACGCAGATCCTGGTGATCGTGCTGCCGATCTTCGGCGCCGGCATCGGCCGCCTGACGGACGAGATCGCCGCGCGCTTCCTTGCCGACCAGGCGAGGCCGATGACGCGCGCCCTCCTTCGCATCGTCCGCACGTTGGCGGCCGGCGCGGCCTGGATCGCGAGCCTCGTCATCCTCGCCAATCTCTGGGCCGATCACCTGGTCGACGGGAACTCCTCGATCGTCGCCGCCGCGCTCAGGACCCTCACCGGCGCCGCGGCGGCGCTGATCGTGGGCTGGGCCGCCTGGGCCTTCCTCGGCGCCTATTTCGACGCCTATGCGCCACGCCGCCGCTCGGCGATGCCGGGCGAGGACGATGAGACCGAAGCCCCGGTCTCCGGCCGGCTGGAGACGGTGCTGCCGCTGCTGCGCGGCGTCGCCTTCGGCACCGTCGCGGCGGTGACGGCGCTCGTCGTGCTGTCGCGCCTCGGCGTCGAGATCGGGCCGTTCCTCGCCGGCTTCGGCGTGATCGGGCTTGCCATCTCCTTCGGCAGCCAGGCGCTGGTCCGCGACATCGTCTCCGGCATCTTCTTCATGGCGGACGACGCGTTTCGCGTCGGCGAGTACATCGACACCGGACGGCTGCGCGGCACGGTCGAGAAGATCACGCTGCGTTCGGTGCAGCTCCGCCACCAGAACGGCCAGATCCACACCGTGCCGTTCGGACAGCTTCAATCGACCACCAACTTCTCGCGCGACTGGTCGACGGTGAAGTTCACGATGCGCCTGGATCGCGACGCCGATATCGAGAAGGCGCGGAAGGCGGCCAAGCGCGTCGGCCAGCGCATGCAGGAAGACCCGGAGCTGGGGCCGGAATTCATCCTGCCGCTCAAGATGCAGGGCGTGCAGGAGATCACCGACACCGCGATCGTGATCCGGCTCAAATTCACCTGCAAGCCGACGAAGCCGACCTGGCTGCAGCGCGAGGCGCTGAAGCGCGTCTATCGCGAGTTCCAGGAGGCCGGCATCCCCCTCGCCTCGAACGCCGTCACGGTCAAGGGCGGGACTCCGATCGAGTCCGCCGCCGGCGCGAGCCTGGCTTCATCGCCGCAACCGGCGGCGCCGCCCGCATAGGCACCGCGTCAGAAGCCGCTTCACTATCCCGCCGCGGCGCCGCGCCAGCGGGCGCCGGGGTCGGCGGCCTCGGCCTGGCGGCGGACCAGCGTGGCGTAGAGGCCGCCCTTGGCCAGCAGCTCTTCGTGCCGGCCCTCCTCACGCACGCGCCCGCCGTCGAGCACGATGATCTTCTCCGCCTCGCGGACGGTCGAGAGACGATGCGCGATCACGAGCGTGGTGCGGCCGCGGGCGAGGTCGTCGATCGCCTGGCGCACGCGCCGCTCGCTGACCGCGTCCAGATGCGAGGTCGCCTCGTCGAGGATCAGGATCGGCGCGTTCTTGAGCACGGCGCGCGCGATCGCCAGCCGCTGGCGCTGGCCGCCGGAGAGCTTCAGGCCCCGCTCGCCGATCGGCGTTGCCAAACCGTCCGGGAGACGACGCACGAAGTCGGCGAGGGCGGCGCGCTCGAGCGCATCCCACAACTCGGCCTCGCTCGCCTCGTTCTTGCCGAGGCGGAGGTTGAAGGCGATGTCGCCGTTGAAGAGGTAGGTGTCCTGCGAGACCAGCGCGATCTGGGCCCGGAGATCGTCGAGCCTGAGCGCGCGCGTCTCGATGCCGCTGAGACGGATCGACCCTGAAGCCGGGTCCCAGAAGCGCATCAGCAGATGCGCCAACGTCGTCTTGCCCGCACCGGACGGGCCGACCAGCGCCACGGTGGCGCCGCGGCGGAGCGCGAGGCTGACATCGGTGAGCGCCGGGCGCAGCGTGCCGGGGTAACCGAAAGCGACCTTCTCGAACATAAGCGCGGGTAGGTCGGCATCTGCCGTCGACGGCAGGCGCTCTGGCCCGTCGACGATGACGGCCGGTTCCTTCTCCAGCAGATCGAGGCGGCGCGTCGCGCCGAAAGTGTCGGCGAGCTGGCGGCCGACATGGGCGATCTCCGAGATCGGCAGGAAGGCCGCCATCGCGATCAGGGTGCCGAGCGGCACCAGACCGGCCGCCATCTGGCCCGATGCCGCCAGCGCGGCGCCGGCGAGCGCGACAGCGAGCCCGCCGAGGCCGGTCGTCACTTCGAGCAGATTCGCCTGGCGCGACATATCGCCGAGGAAGGCGAGGCGGGCCGTACCGAGCGTGCGGCTCAGCTCGGTCAGATGCCTGCGCCGCTCGCTCTCCTGCTGGAAGGCGACGACTTCGGAAAGGCCCTGCACGGTGTCGGTGACATGCGCATTGAGCTTGCCCAGCGACACCCGCATCTCGGAGCCGAGCCGGTCGACGCGCTTCCGCGCCACTGCCGGGCTTGCCGCGGCGAAAGCGAGGAAGGGCACCAGCACGAGCGCCAGCCACGGGTTCATCGCCGCGAGCGCGACCAGCACCGCGGCCGGCACCAGCACGCCGACGGCGGCCGGCACCAGCGTATGCGCAACGAAATACTCGACGAGCTCGACGTCATGCGTCGCCATCGAGACGAGGTCGCCCGAACGTCGTCGCAGGAGATAGGCGGGCCCGAGGCTCGCGAGCTTCCTGAACAGCGCCAGCCGCATATCGGCGAGCATCCGATAGGCGACGTCGTGTGCGAGCCAGGATTCGAGCCAGTGCAGAAGACCGGCAGTGACCGCGGCGACGAACAGCCAGGTGACGAGCGTATCGAAACCAGTCCCGGCCTTGAGGTTCATCACGATCAGAGCCGAGAGCGCGCTAACGCCGATGAAGGCGACGACACGGCCGAGCCCCAAGCCGAAGGTCGCGGTGATGCCGGCCCACCAGGGCGAGACGCGGCGGCAGAGGCTGGCGAGCGCCGCGAGCGCGCTGCCATGCGCGGCGACGATGCCGCTCTCGGGCTCGGCGATGGTCGCTTTCGTCTCGTCCTTGGCGGTCGCGGCGTCGGTCTCGATCCTGGCGTCGCCGGCGATCAGGCGGTCGCCGCCGCGCACCTGCTCGGCCATCAGCTCGTGATAGAGGCCGCCCATGGCCATCAGCGAATCATGGCTGCCGGACTCGATCAGCCTGCCCTTGTCGAGGACCAGGATCCGGTCGGCGCCGATGACGCTGGAAAGCCGATGCGCAAAGACCAGCGTCGTGCGGCCGCTCATCAGGCGGTCGAGGGCCTCCTGGATCGCCGCCTCGTTCTCGGCATCGACCGATGAGAGCGCTTCATCGAGGATCAGGATCGGCGCATCCTTGAGCAGTGCGCGCGCGATGGCAAGGCGCTGGCGCTGGCCGCCCGAGAGCTTCAGGCCCCGCTCGCCGACCACGGTCCGATAGCCCTGCGGCAGGCGCTGGATGAAGCCATGCGCGTTGGCCGCCTTGGCTGCGGCCTCGATCTCGGCCTCAGTCGCGCCAGGCCTGGCGAGGCGCAGATTCTCCTCGACCGTGCCGTGGAAGAGGAAGGTGTCCTGGCCGACCACGGCGATCTGCCGGCGGAGATCGGAAAGCGCGAGATCGCGCACGTCCTCGCCGCCGACGCGGATCGTGCCGCGTTGCACGTCGTGGAAGCGGAGCAGGAGCCGGAAGATCGTCGACTTGCCGGCGCCGGAGGGGCCGACGACGGCGATGCGTTGCCCGGCCCCGACGCGGAAGGAAAGCCCGTCCAGCGCCGGCTCGCTGCCTTCCGGATAGATGAAGGCGACATCCTCGAAGGCAAGGCTCGGCTCGCGCACCTTGGCCTCGGCGCGGACACGCTCGATCACCAGCGGCGTGCGCGCAAGGAAGCCGAGGATAGCCTCCGCGGCGGCCTGGCCCAGCATGCCGGAATGCAGCATGTCGCGCAGGTCGCGGAACGGACGGAAGACCTCGACGCCGAGCATGAGCACGATCGCCAGCGCCTCCAGCGTCATCGCGCCATCGACGACGCGGAAGGCGCCCAAGGTGAGCGCGCCGGCGGCGCCGAGCGCGATGGCGCCGTCGGTGACGCCTCTGGTCGCGACGCTGACCGAGAGCACCCACATGGTGGCGCGGTAGAGATCGGCGGCGCGCTCGCCGAGATGCCGGGAGCGGTTCTCGGTCTGGCCGAAGGCGGCCAGCGTCGGCAGGCCCTGAATGGAGTCGAGGAAGTCGGCGGCGAAAGCTTTGTAGGCGCGTGCCCGCGACACCGCACCGAGCGAGGCGCAGCGATGCAGCAGCGAGGGCAGGAAGAGGGCGGCAAGCGCCGCGACCAGCAGCACGAGCGCCACCGGCAGGTCGAGCCACGCCAGGAAGATGAAGATGCCGACCGGCGTCACCAGGGCGACGACGAGCTGCGGCAGATACTGGCCGAAATAGACGTTGAGCTGCTCGACGCTCTCGTTCAGCACCAGCGTCGCCTCGCCGGTGCGGAGGCCCGAGACCGCCGCCGGGCCGAGGCTCAGCAGATGATCGAGCAGCCTGGCCCGGAGATGCTGCAGCACCGCCGCTGCCGTGCGCTGCGCCAGGCGTGTCCGCCCGTGCTCGAGCCCGGAGCGAATGAAGATGGTCGCGGCGGTCAGCGCCGCCGGCCATAGCAGCTCGGAGACCGTGGCCCCATTGAGTGCGCGCGCGATCAGCCAGCCGAGCAGCGCCAGCCGCGCCACGCCGGCGGCGCTGGCGACGATGCCGAGGATCGCCACGGCAGCGAGCCGGGCGCGCACGCCCTCGGTGAACGGCCACAGCCGGGGATCGAAATACATAGGGCGCCCGCAGCATCGGGGGAGGAGGCGCCGATCCTAGCCTAGCCGCGGACGCCTGGCGAGGTTCTTGCTCATGCGAGGCAGTCGCAAAAACCTCGCTGCGGTGCTACCGTCTGAGCCCCAGCATCCGGTCGATGCCCTCCTCGAGCGGGGTCTCGGGCGCGTAGCCGAGCGCGGCTTCGAGACGGTCGTTTCTCAAGCCCGAGTCGGCGGCCGGCGCGGGTGCCGGGTAGGATTTGGCGCGTGCCTCGGGGAAGTGGCGCCTCAGATGCGCGACCGCATCGGCGAGCATGCGGCGGTCGCCCACGGCGTTGAAGACGTTGAAGGCGCCGGAAAGCGGATGGTCGATAGCGCGCATCAGGACCTCGACCGCGTCGTCGACATAGGTCCAGTCCATCGCCTCCTTGAAGTCGGGGTAGGGGACCTCGACATCGCCGCGGGCGAAGCGCTCGATCACCTCCTGGCCGGGGCGCCAGCCGCGGTCGCGGCCGGCGCCGTAGATCCAGCCGAAGCGAAGCGCGAGGAAGGCGGGCGCGTCGGGCAGGCCCGAGAGGATGCGCGCGAGCTGCTCGCCGAAGGCCTTGGTCACGCCATAGACGGTGCCGGGGTTGAGCGCGACATCGTCGCCGCTGCCCTCCGCGCAGGGACCGACCGCGGCGATCGAGCTTGCATAGACGATGCGCTTCGCCTTGGCGCGCATCGCCGAGTCGAACACCGCGGCGGTGCCGGCGGCGTTGATCTGCGCAGCGCGCACGGGATTGGCTTGCGAGGCATCGGTCAGGATCGCGGCGAGGTGGACGACGACCTCAGGCGCCGCCTTGGTCACCATGGCCCAGACCTCGGCCGTATCGGCGAGATCGCAGAGCACGTCGCCGCGCTTGAGATCGGTGGCGGTGACCTCGTGGCCGGCCGCACGCGCCCGCTTGGCGAGCGCACGGCCGAGGAACCCGGCGCCGCCGGTGATCAGGACCCTCATCGTGCCGGCATTTGATCACGCCTGCACGGCGGAAAGCATCATGAATACGCTCTGCGCCGGCATCTAACTTAACCGCGACCGACAACTCTGCCTTATTAAGCCCGTCGGACAGCGCTATCGAAAGGACATGCCGAACCGGCTCACGATCCTTGTCGCCGACGATCAAGCCTCGACCCGAACGCTGATCGCGGAGGCGATCGCCGGTCGATCATCGATCCATGGCCGTCCTGCATCAGGCGGTCGACGAAACGCGCCACGACCTCAGCCCCGTTCCGCGCGCCGTGTCGCTTCGGCTACCGTGCGGACACGTTGGACGAGCGGCGCCAGGTCGGCGGCGGAGTCGCGGCTCGCGAGGTGGGAGAGCTCCCGGCAGGCGTCGGCAAGACGCAGATATCCGACATTGCCGGCATGCGAGACGAAGTCGTGGGTGTCGGCGGCGAGGCGGCGGCGGTCCATCGCGGGCTTCGCCGTGCTTGCGAGGAAGGTATCCCAGGTCTGCCAGAAGCTCGTCTTCAGCCCGTCCATGCGATCGCGGCCGAGGATGCGGCGAAGCGTATCCGCCGCCTGCTCGTCGATCAGCGGCGTCTCGCGCGCGGGTTTCGCGCCGTCCGCCGATGCTCGCGCACCGAGGACAGCCGCGAGCTCGCCGGTCAGCGCGCGCTCCTCAATCGGCTTGGCGACATGGCCGTCCATGCCGGCCGACATTGCCTGGGCGATGTGCTCGGGCAGCGCGTTGGCGGTCAGAGCCAGGATCGGCGTGCGCCGATCCGGCGGCTCGAGCTTGCGAATCTCGCGCGCGACCTCGTAGCCGTCGAGGTCGGGCAGGTTGATGTCGAGCAGGATCGCATCGAACTGCATCGAGAGCGCAAGATCGATTGCCTCGACGCCGCTGGTCGCGGTCGTCACCTGATGCCCATGCGCGGCCAGCATCGCGCCGGCGATCTCGAGATTCATCGGCAGATCGTCGACGAGCAGGATGCGGCCGGTGCGCTCGGCGAGCGCCACCGTCGCCGCCTGCGGCGGCGGCTCGGACGCCGCCACCAGCGGCACCAAGAGGCGAACGGTGGTGCCACCGCCGACCTTGCTGTCGAGGGTGAGCGTGCCGTCCATCAGCTCGGCTAGGCGGCGCGAGATCGAGAGACCGAGCCCGGTGCCGCCGCGACCGCGCGAGGCCTTGGTCTCGGCCTGGGTGAAGCGTTCGAAGACCGAGGCGAGCTTGTCTTCCGGAATTCCGATGCCGGTGTCCTTGACCTCGAAAGCGAGCGCCACGCCGGCGCCCGGCAGCCGCGCGCGCGCAACCGAGAGCGACACGCCACCCTTGTCGGTGAACTTGATCGCGTTGCTGACGAGATTCATCAGGATCTGCTTCAAGCGCACCGGGTCGATGCGGATCCACTTAGGCAGGCTCGGCTCGAGCGTGCGATCGAGAGCAAGGCCGCGGGCCTCCGCCTGCGGAACCATCATCGAATGAATCTCGTCGATCGCGGAGTGGAGCGCGACCGTCCTCGGATCGATGTGAAAGTTGCCGGATTCGAGCTTCGAGAAATCGAGAATGTCATTGATTACCGCGAGCAGCTGCTCGCCGGCTGATTTGAGCTTGACCGCCCAGTCGGCCTGCCGGCCGTCGAGGCTGCTCTTCAGCAGCAGGTCGGCATAGCCCAACATGCCGCCGAGCGGCGTGCGGATCTCGTGGCTCATATTGGCGAGGAAGGTCGCCTTGGCTGTGGCGGCATGCTCGGCGGCCTCGCGTGCCGCTGCCGTCTCGGCCAGCGCGGCCTGCGTTGCACGCTCGTGGCGCTGCACCAGCCATGCGATGACGACGAGGAAGGCAAGGCCGCCGGCGAGCAGCGCAAAGAACGGGGAAGCGCGCGCGAGCCACGCCCGGTTGACGCTGGCGGCCTCGACTGCTGCCGTCACCACAACCGGCGGCTCGGACAGCGCGCGGTAGGCGGCAAGGCGGACTATGCCGTCGACGGCGGAGCGCGACATCAGCGTGCCGCGGCGGGCATCGCGTGCGGCTGCCAGAATGCTCGACTGCGGGACCGCGGCGGCGTTGACAAGATCGATCTCGGGAAAGCGGGCAAGGACGACGCCGTCGGCGCGGAGCAGGGTGACGAGGTCGGCGCCGGCGACGCGGAAGAATGAGATGAAGCTGGCCGGGTCGACGCGCGCGGCGACCATGCCGGAGAAGCTGCCGTCCAGGTTCGAGACGCGGCGCGACACCGGCGTGACGACGGCACCCTCCGGGCGCGAGACAACCGGACGGCTGACCAGGAGGCCGACCGAAGGGTCGTCGCGGTGGACCTCGAAGAACGGGCGATCCGAGAGGTCCGTCGTCGAGCTCGTGCCTTCCAGGGCCGAGGCAACCACCCTGCCCTCCGCATCGGCGACGACGAGTCCCTGTAGGACGGGAGACTGCGCCTGAGCCCCGCGCAAGATCGGAACGATGTCCTTCGGCGAGCGCGTGATGACGATTTCGGCGGTCAGCCGATCCTCGTCGACGCTGTGGAGCGCAAGATCGATGATCGTAAAGACCTGCTGGACGAACTCGGCGACGATGCCGGTCGTTGCCTCGATCCGCCTCTCGCTCTCGCGCCAATGCATGTTGTAGTCGACGACGAGATAGGCGCTCGATGCACCGACCAGCAGCACGACCAGCGCCGCCAGCATGAGGCGGCCATGACGGGCGATGTCCAGGATCGCGCGCCGGCGTGCGCCACTTGCGGTCACGGCGTCGCGCGGTCGAGGGCCGCTGTCACGTTTGGCTATCGCCAATGGCTTGATCCCGGCGAGAGCAGGACTCTGTCCTCCCTGGTGCAGGCCTCGTTGCCGCTACGCGCCATCGGTCCTCGGGATTCGGTGCCCCGAAGCCTTAGGTATCAATTGATGCAGGGGCATTCAATCGCGAACAGCCTCAGCGGAGAGCGGCCAGGAGATCGCGCAGCTCGCCCAGATGGGCGAGACGGCGGTAACGCGCCACGTCTTCGGGCGCCTCGGCATGCTCATGCGCCCAGGTCAGATCGTGCGGCACATGCACGCCCCAGCTTCCGGCGGCGATCGCCGGCAAGATGTCGGATTTGAGGGAATTCCCGACCATCATGCTGCGCTCGGCACCGTCGGCATGGCGGGCGAAGATGCGCGTATAGGTCCCGGCGCTCTTTTCGCTGACGATCTCCACCGCGTCGAAGAGCTCGCCGAGGCCGGACTGCGCCAGCTTGCGCTCCTGGTCGAACAGATCGCCCTTGGTGATCAGGACCAGGCGATAGGCCCCAGCGAGGCTTTCCAGCGTCTCTCGCACATGCGGCAGCGTCTCGACCGGGTGGCTCAGCATCTCGCGGCCGGCGGCCAGGATCTCCCGGATGACCTCGGCCGGCACGCGGTCCTCGGTGATCTCGATCGCGGTCTCGATCATCGACAGGGTGAAGCCCTTGATGCCGTAGCCGTAGCGCTCGAGGTTCCGCCTCTCGGTCGCGAGCAGGCGCTACGACAGAGCCTCCGGCGCGGCATGGTCGGCTAGCAGCGCGGCGAAGCGCGCTTCGGTCAGCTTGAAGAACTGCTCGTTCTGCCAAAGCGTGTCGTCGGCATCGAAGCCGATGGCGGTAGGGGCGGCCATCGCCGATGGTCTAGGAGCCTGTCTGAGTAATAGCAACGGCTGAGGCCATGGCAATTACTCAGACAGGCTCCTAGCGCGGGTAGCTCGCGATCTCCACCAGATTGCCGTCGGGATCGCGGCAATAGACCGAGGACATGGGGCCGAGCGCGCCGGTCTTCGCGACCGGGCCTTCGGTGACGGCAACGCCGACGGTCTTGAGATGCGCCATCACCGCCTCGGGGTCTGCCTCGGTGATGAAGCAGATGTCGAGCGACCCCAGCGCGTCGATCCGACCCGTCTCCCAGCTCTCGGCGCCGGTCGGGCGCAGGTTCAGCTTCTGGCGGCCGAAGGCGAGCGCGATGCGGCCGCCGGCGAAGCTCTGCCGGGTCATGCCGAGCGCACGCTCGTACCAGGCGGCGGTCGCCTCAAGGTCGCGGCAGTTGACGACGACGTGGTCGATGCGATCGATCTTGAAGGGCATCGAAACTTCTCAGGCCGAGAATCCGGCGACAGCCACGCCCGGATGGCGGTCGGCTCGGCGGGCGATCACCGCTCGGCTTTCCGCGGCGCGTCCGTCCTTGAGGTAGGCGGCGATCAGCGTGTGCTCCACCAGATCTCTTTGGGCGCGGCTTCCGCCGATACGCACGGTCTCCGACAGCGCCGCCTCCAGATGATGAGCGGCATCGCTCCAGCGCCTCGCTTCATAAGCATCAAGTCCAGAGATCAGCTTCAAGACGACATCGCCGGCCGGGTATCGCGCCGCGGCGAGCCGCTGCTTCAGCTCGTCCACGATCGTGCTGAGACCGGTCTGGTCGCCGGTGGCGATGCAGGCCAGCGCGCGATGGACATCGGCAAAGGCGATCCCGGAATTCGGAAAGCGCTCCGAGGCATAGTCGCGCACCTGCGCCCACAGCTCGCCGTGCCGGGCGTGGCCGTCGATCTCGCCGCGCCAGAGGAACGAGACGGAGTCGGTCACGGTGTTGAGGGACGGGCCCCAGGAGCCGCCGGGATGCACCTGCGCTCGATAGGTCCGCCAGGCCTCTTCCTCGAAGCCGAGGACGATCTGGTGGAGCGCCAGGTGCCAGGACAAATGGCAATGCATGGTCCCGTCGCGGGAGTAAGACGGCATCCATGCGGTGAGGAAGTCGAGGCTCGCGCGATCCTCGCCGATCTCGTAGAGAACATGCGCCTTGACGTGGGCGCCGTGGCCGCTGCGTGGATTGCCCGCCAGACTCCGCTCGATCACGCGTAGCGCCTCGCCGAGCTTGCCGGTTTCGCACAGGGCGAAGGCGTAGACCGTCTGGAACCACCAATCGTCACCCATATGAGGCTGCAGCGTCCGCAGGAAGTCGATCAGCTCGACCTCGCGGTTCTGGCGCCCGCTGAAGCCGATCAAGCCGAAGACGCCGGTCGCCGGCGCCGCGACCATGGCATCCCGAGGGTGCTCGCGCAGATGCGCTCGCGTCGCCGCAAGGGCATCGACCGGCTTGCCTTCCATCGCGAGACACAGGGCATCGACATGCCCGCGCTCTCTCGCGGTGGCGGATGCGGCGTGCAGACGCGCGGCCTCGGCGGCTTTGCGCGCCTCGGCGACCTTCGCGACGATGAAATGCGTTCTCGCAAGCGCGGCGTGAGCAAGGGCAAAGGCGGGGTCCGCCTCGATCGCCGTCGCGAGGTGTGTCTCGGCGCCGGCGACTGCCGAGAAAATGCAGTCGCATCCGGCGACATACGCATCGCGCGCGACGGCCGAAGACGTGCTCAGGGGAAGTCCATATCGATCTGCAATCACTGGTAACCCCAGGTTGTCGACAGGCGGCAGCACTCCGAAGCCATCAAGGCCGAGCGGTCCCGACATCGCAAGCGCCGCGTAGCCGTCCCGGCGCGGCCCGATCGCAAGGACTCCCTCCCGAGAGAGGTTTGCGGCATGCTTGATGGATGATCCGTCGGCGTCTCCTTTTGGGCCTCCTTGCTTCCGTCGCGCTGCCGGCGCAGGCGCAGACGGAAGACCGGCGCCGTTTCATCGCGCGCGCCTTCGAGCTGAGAGCCGAAGCGCAGCGCCGCGGCGATCAGCCCTTCGGTGCGGTCGTGGTCAAGGACGGCAAGATCGTCGGCGAGGGCGTGAGCGCGGTGCTCACCCGGCCCGATCCGACGGCGCATGGCGAGATCGAGGCGATCCGCGACGCCGCCTTGAGGCTCGGCACGCGAGATCTTTCCGGCGCCGAGCTTTATTCGAGCTTCCGCCCCTGCCCGATGTGCGAGGCCGCGGCCGCCTGGGCCGGCATCGCGCGGATGTGGTACGGCGAGGCGATCGCCGACGGCGGCGCCCCGCGGTTGAGCCGCTGACGTCGTACCCCCTCTCCCGCCGGGGGGAATTATCACCTTGACATAGCAAGCCCAAGCCCTAGAGCATTTTCCGATCATTCTGGTTCATAGCCTGAGTTTCGAAAGTAGTTGGCGCATTCGTGTGGTGTGAAGGCGTCGAGAGCGTCAGCGATGGCCTGCCATAGGGCGTCCTTGGT
>VGEN01000097.1 GCA_016869285.1 Alphaproteobacteria bacterium | reverse complement strand
CGTCGTCGGCGCACGGAGCCGAGCCTCAAGCACCGCGCGCTCCTCCGGCGTCAGCCGGACTACCACTGCATCGGCTATCATCCCAATGTTGAATCATGAATCAGATCTCCGCGAAAGCGGGTACTAGCGCGGTCGGCGCGATCGGCGCAAACCTTAGAAGAGCCCGACGATCTTGCCTTGGGCGTTCACTTCGATGCTGTTCGCCGCCGGAACCTTCGGCAGGCCGGGCATGGTCATGATCTCGCCGCAGATGAAGACCAGGAACTCCGCGCCGGCCGAGACGCGGACCTCGCGGATCGGGATGGTGTGCCCCGAGGGCGCCCCCTTTGCGTTGGCGTCGGTCGAGAAGCTGTACTGGGTCTTGGCGACGCAGATCGGGAAGTGGCCGAAGCCCTCCTTCTGCAGGCCGGCGATCTGGTCGCGCACGCTCTTCTCGGCGGCGATGTCGGCCGCACCGTAGATCTGCTGGGCGATGGTCTTCATCTTGTCCCAGAGCGGCATGTCGTCCGGATAGAGAACCTTGAAGTTTGACTTGCCGGAGTCGCAGAGCTTGACCACGGCCTTGGCAACGTCGGCCGCGCCGGCGCCGCCGGCGGCCCAATGGTCGGCCATGAAGGCTTCGACGCCGAGCTCGCCGCAGGCCGACTTGACCAGGTCGATCTCGGCCTGGGTGTCGGCCGAGAAGCGGTTGATCGAGACCACGACCGGCACGCCGTACTTCTGCACGTTGGAGACGTGACGCTGGAGGTTCGACAGGCCTTTCTTGAGAGCGTCGAGGTTCTCCTTCTTGAGATCGTCCTTGGCGACGCCGCCATGCATCTTGAGCGCGCGGATCGTCGCCACCAGCACGGCGCAGTCGGGCTTGAGGCCCGCCTTCCGGCACTTGATGTCGAAGAACTTCTCGGCCCCCAGATCGGCGCCGAAGCCGGCCTCGGTCACGACGTAGTCGCCGAGCCTGAGCGCGGTCGTGGTCGCCAGCACCGTGTTGCAGCCATGGGCGATGTTGGCGAAGGGGCCGCCATGGATGAAGGCGGGGTTGTTCTCGAGCGTTTGCACCAGGTTCGGCGCCAGCGCATCCTTCAGCAGCGCCGTCATCGGGCCGGCAGCCTTGAGCTGATGCGCGCGGATCGGCTTACGGTCGCGCGTGTAGCCGACGATGATGTTGCCGAGGCGCTTCTGCAGGTCGTCGAGCGACGTCGCGAGGCAGAAGATCGCCATGACCTCGGACGCGACGACGATGTCGAATCCGTCGACCCGCGGGAAGCCGTTGGCGACGCCGCCGAGCGAGGAGGTGATCTCGCGGAGCGCGCGGTCGTTCATGTCGAGCACGCGGCGCCAGGTGACGCGGCGGGAGTCGAATCCCAGCTCGTTGCCCCAATAGATGTGGTTGTCCACCAGAGCCGCCAGCAGGTTGTTGGCAGCCCCGATCGCGTGGAAGTCGCCGGTGAAGTGGAGGTTGATGTCCTCCATCGGCACGACCTGGGCGTAGCCGCCGCCGGCAGCGCCGCCCTTGACGCCGAAGCAGGGGCCGAGGCTCGGCTCGCGCAGGCAGATGATCGCCTTCTTGCCGATGAAGTTCAGCGCATCGCCGAGTCCGACCGTGGTCGTGGTCTTGCCTTCGCCGGCCGGCGTCGGCGTGATCGCCGAGACCAGGATCAGCTTGCCGTTCTTGTTCTTGAGCGAGTTGACGTAGTCGAGCGACACCTTGGCCTTGTAGTGGCCGTAGGGTTCGAGGTTCTTCGCGTCGATGCCGAGCTTCTCCCTCGCGACATCGCCGATGGGCCGCATGGTCGCGGCCTGCGAGATCTCGATGTCGGATTTCGGCTTAGCGTGCTGCTCAGCGGGATTGCGCATGACCCTTCCCAACCTTCCTTGTAGGCCTGTTGCCCGACCTTGATCCGAAGGCCAGGCGAAGGGCTGGCCGGATCGCGCCCGGGCGCGACGGAAAAAGAATGCGGAGGAGCTTCAGCTCCCCAGCTTGTCGCCGATCTTGACGCCGCCGGCAGCGGCGAACTCGGCACCGGTGACCTTGCCGGCGTCTCCGCGCACGCGGAGCACCCGGATGCGGCCGTCGGCGCAAGCGACCGTGAAGCCCTTGTCGTCGATTTCCATGACCTGGCCCATCGCGCCGCCGATGCCCTTCGGATCGACAGCCGGGATCTTCTTGGTCTCGAAGACCTGGATCTTCTTGCCGTCGAGCGTGGTCCAGGCGCCCGGCGCCGGATTGCAGCCGCGCACCAGGTTGTGGATGTGATAGCCCTGGTAGCCCCAGTCGATGCGCGCATTGTCCGGCGTGCACCAGCCTTCGTAGGTCGCCTTCGAGTGATCCTGCTCGATCCTCGGCGCCTTGCCGGCCTTCACCAGATCGACGCCTTCAAGCATGGCCTCGACGCCCATTGGGAATAGCCGGTCGAAGTAAACGGAGCCCAGAGAGTCGTCGTCCGATATCGGCGTCTTCTTCTGGATCAGGATCGGGCCGGTATCGAGCCCGTCATCCGGCCAGAAAATTGACAGCCCGGTCTCGGTACGGCCCTGGATGATCGGCCAGTTGATCGAGGACGGGCCGCGATGCAGCGGCAGCAGCGAGGGGTGGTACTGGATCGAGCCGTGGGTCGGGATGTTGAGGAATCCCGCCGGCACGAACAGGGTTACGAAGGCCATGACCTGGAGGTCAGGCTTGAGCGCCCTGAACTCGTCCCAGACCGGCCCCGGCTGCCGGTAGGATTTCGGCTGGAACACCGGCAGCTTCGCTGCCAGCGCAGCTTCCTTGAGAGGATCGGCCTTCTGCCCCGGCTTCTCCGGGGCCACATAGACGCCGACGATGTTCTCGCCGCGCTTCAGCAGCGCTTCGAGGACGGCTTTACCGAAGGCCTGCTGGCCGTGCACTACGATCCGCATGTCTGACCCCCGCTTGGCCTAGGCCGCATCCTTCGCGCCTTCTTTCGGCGCCGGGCTCAACGCGCCCGATGCCTTGATCTCGGCGATCTCGTTCGCCTTGAAGCCGAGTTCCTTGGTCAGGATCTCGTCGGTGTGCTCGCCGAGCAGCGGCGAGCGCTTCACATCGGAGATCGAGTCCGAGAGCTTGATCGGGTTGCCGACGGTCAGGTACTTGCCGCGCGTCGGGTGATCGACCTCGACCACGGTGCCGGTCTTTCTCAGCGACTCGTCTTCGGCGATCTCCTTCAATGAGAGGATCGGACCGCAGGGAATGTCGTACTTGTTGAGGATCTCCATGGCCTCGAACTTGGTCTTGGTCATGGTCCACTGCTCGATGCGCTCGAAGATCGCCTTCAAGCGCGGCAAGCGTGCGGGCGGCGTTGCGTAGTCGGGATGGGTCTTCCATTCCGGCTCGCCGATCACATCGCAGATCGCTCCCCACACCGGCGCCTGGGTGATGAAGTAGATGTAGGCGTTGGGATCGGTCTCCCAGCCCTTGCACTTGATGATCCAGCCTGGCTGGCCGCCGCCGGAGTCGTTGCCGGCCCGCGGCGTCGCGTCGCCGAAGGGAACGCCCTCGCCGTACTGGCTGTACTCCTTGAGCGGCCCATGCTTGAGCCGCTGCTGGTCGCGCAGCTTGACCCGGCAGAGGTTGAGCACGCCGTCCTGCATGGCGCAGAGCACCTTCTGGCCGCGGCCGGTGCGATTGCGCTGGTAGAGCGCCGAGACGATCCCGAGCGCCAGATGCAGCCCGGTGCCTGAGTCGCCGATCTGCGCGCCGGTGACCAGCGGCGGGCCGTCGCGGAAGCCGGTGGTCGAGGCCGAGCCGCCGGTGCATTGCGCGACGTTCTCGTAGACCTTGCAGTCCTCGTAGGGACCGGGGCCGAAGCCTTTGACCGAGGCGACGATCATGCGCGGGTTGAGCTTGTGGATGTATTCCCAGGTGAAGCCCATGCGATCGAGCGCGCCGGGCGCGAAGTTCTCGACCAGCACGTCGCAGTGCTTGATCAGCGCATCGATGACGCGTTTGCCTTGCGGATTCTTGGAGTCGATCGTGATCGACCGCTTGTTGTGGTTGAGCATCGTGAAGTAGAGGCTGTCGGCGCCCTTCACGTCCTGCAGCTGGCCGCGGGTGATGTCGCCGACACCCGGGCGCTCGATCTTGATCACGTCGGCGCCGAGCCAGGCCAGGAGCTGGGTGCAGGTCGGACCTGACTGGACGTGAGTGAAGTCGAGCACGCGCACGCCGGTCAGCGCCTTGCCGTCCTGGCCCCACGGTTTCGCCGACGGCTTCGGCGTTCCGTTCGCCTTCTTTGCCGCCGCGAGCTTCGGGGCCACCTTCGCAGGCTTCCTCGCCGACGCCTTGGCTGGCTTCTTCGCGACCTTCTTCGCCGGTTTCCTGGCGGCTGCCTTCTTCGCGGACTTCTTTGCCTTTGCCATCTCTCATTCCCCTCGATCGGTCTCTAGATCCGACTTCGCATCATGCGTCCCGGAAACAGGCTACTTCTTCTTCTGCAGCGCGCTCTGCGGATTCAGGTTGCCGATGCGGCCGCTCTCGGACCCGGCGGACGGGTCGATCACGGCGTTGACCAGCGTCGGCTTGCCGGAATCCAGCGCTTCGCTGACCGCGCGCTTGAGCTCATCCGGCGACGTCGCATTCACGCCGATGCCGCCGAAGGCCTCCATCATCTTGTCGTAGCGGGCGCCGGCGACGAAGACGGTCGTCGCCGGATCGGCGCCGTTCTTGTTGACGTCGGTGCCGCGGTAGATGCCGTTGTTGTTGAAGATGACGACGCAGACCGGCAGCTTGTACCGGCAGATCGTCTCGACCTCCATGCCGGAGAAGCCGAAGGCGCTGTCGCCTTCGACCGCGAGCACCTTGTTGCCGGTCTCGACCGCGGCGGCGATCGCCTGGCCCATGCCGATGCCCATGACGCCCCAGGTGCCGACGTCGAGGCGCTTCCTCGGCTTGTAGATGTCGATGACGCCGCGCGCCAGGTCAAGCGTGTTGGCGCCTTCGTTGACCAGGATCGTCTCCGGTCGCTCCTTGATGATGGTGCGGAGCACGCCGAGCGCGCCGTGATAGTCCATCGGCACGTTGTTGTTCATCAGGCGCGGCGCCATCTTGGTGACATTCTCTTCGCGCTTGGCCGTGACCGCGCCGGTCCAGTCGGCCGGCGGCGCCGGCCAGCTCGAGCCCATCTGGCCGAGCATCACCTGAACGCAGGAGCCGATGTCGCCGACCACGGGGGCGGCGATCTCGACGTTGGAGTCCATCTCCTTCGGCTCGATGTCGATCTGGATGAACTTCTTCGGCGCGTCGCCCCAGGTCTTGCCCTTGCCGTGCGAGAGCAGCCAGTTGAGCCGGGCGCCGATCATCATGACGACGTCGGAGTCCTTGAGCACGGTCGAGCGGGCCGCGCCGGCGCATTGCGGATGCGTGTCGGGAAGCAGGCCCTTGGCCATGCTCATCGGCAGGAAAGGGACGCCCGACTTCTCGACGAAGGAGCGGATCACATCGTCGGCTTGGGCGTATGACGCGCCTTTGCCGAGAATGATCAGCGGGCGCTTGGCGCTCTTGAGCACGTCGAGCGCGCGCTTGACCGCATCGGCGGCGGGGATCTGTGCCGGCGCCGGGTCGATGACCTTGACCAGGGATTTGCGGCCCTTCTCGGCATTCATGACCTGGCCAAACAGCTTGGCCGGCAGGTCGAGGTAAACACCACCCGGACGGCCGGACACGGCGGAGCGGATCGCGCGCGCGATGCCGATGCCGATATCCGCGGCATGCAGGATGCGGTACGCGGCCTTGCAGAGCGGCTTGGCGATGGCGAGCTGATCCATCTCCTCGTAGTCGCCCTGCTGCAGGTCGACGATCTCGCGCTCGGAGGAACCCGAGATCAGGATCATCGGAAAGCAGTTCGTCGTCGCATGCGCGAGCGCGGTCAGGCCGTTGAGGAAGCCGGGCGCCGAGACGGTGAGGCAGACGCCGGGCTTCTTGGTGAGAAAGCCGGCGATCGCGGCGGCATATCCCGCGTTCTGCTCGTGGCGGAAGGAGAGCACGCGAATGCCCGAGGCCTGGGCCATGCGCCCGAAATCGGTGATCGGGATGCCGGGCACCCCGTAGATCGTGGTCAGGCCGTTCAGCTTCAGCGCGTCGATGATCAGGTGGAAGCCGTCGGTCAGCTCCTCGGCCGCTTCCGTCGCCGGCGCAGCGGGCTTCTCTTTCGTTGCGGTCATGGCATTCCTCCTCCAGTCAGCTACCGCTTCGGCGGTTCTCAGTCCAGGTAAGTGACGTTCTTCTCGACATGCGTGGCGAGGTCGAGGCTGTGTTGGCGTACTAGGCGCTCGGCACGCTCGGTGTCGCGTTGCTCCAGCGCCTCGATGATCTTGAGGTGATCCTTGATCGAGCGGGTTGCGCGATCATTCTCCGAGATCGTCCGGCGCCGGATCGAGCGCATGTGGATGAAGAGATTCTCCATCGTTTCGATCAGCAGCCGGTTGCGGCTCATGCTCACGATCGCCTGGTGGAAGCGGATATTCGCTTCCGAGTACTCGTCGATGTGAAGCGTCGGATCGTGACCGGGGCCTTCGAACTCGACGAAGAGGCGACGGAGCTTGCCGATCTCCTCATCCGTTGCGTGCAGCGTGATCAGGCGTGCCGCCATCGACTCGAGCGCGGCCCAGACGCCGATGATCTCCAGGATCTCCGGCTTGGTCTTGCGGACGATGAAGCTGCCCTTACGCGGGATCGAGCGGATGAAGCCTTCCTGCTCCAGGCGGTTGAGGGCTTCGCGGATCGGCGTGCGGCTGATGCCGAGATCCTGCGAGAGCTGGCGCTCGTCGAGCCGGATCGGATCGCGCGTCGCGTAGATGTCCATCGTCGTGACGGCCTGCTTCAGGGCCGCATAGGCGCGGTCGCGGAAACTCGGCTCCGCCTCGATGGGTCGTACCGCGAGCTTCAACGCCGTCATGATGCGACTACGCCCCTACACCCCGAAGAGACCGGCTTTTCGCCGACATTTTTTGCGAATCTCGCGGCAGGCCGCCGCTCATTTCGACTTTACAAAGGCGCCTAATCCGGCATTTTGTATACCAGATACCGTCGACGGTACAAGGACCGGAAAGGTCTGCGAGCGAAGGCGCTCGGACAGAACTGTGGGGGGAATGTTGGAAGAGCTGGCTTCGCTCATGGGCGGCTTCGCCGTCGTCCTCAGCCCATTCAATCTGATGCTGATGATCGTCGGCATCCTGCTTGGCGTGATCATCGGCGTTCTTCCCGGCCTTGGCGGCGCTAACGGCGTCGCGATCCTGCTGCCGCTGACCTTCTCGATGTCGCCGACCTCGGCGATCATCATGTTGTCCTGCATCTACTGGGGCGCATTGTTCGGCGGCGCGATCACCTCGATCCTGTTCAACATCCCGGGTGAGCCGTGGTCGGTCGCGACGACCTTCGACGGGCATCCGATGGCTCGCCAGGGCAAGGCCGATGAGGCGCTGACGGGCGCCTTTACTTCCTCCTTCGTCGGCGCGCTGGTCGCGGTGATTGTTATCACCTTCCTTGCGCCGCTGGTCGCCAAGTTTGCCCTCAAGTTCGGTCCGGCGGAGTTCTTCGCCGTTCAATTCCTTACATTTGCCAGCTTCGTCGGCATGGGCAGAGGCTCGGCATTCAAGACGCTGGCCTCGATGAGCCTCGGCTTTGCGCTCGCCTCGGTCGGTCTTGATACCGTGACCGGGCAGCTGCGCATGACCTTCGGCACGACCGAGCTTCTGACCGGCTTCAAGTTCCTGACCGCGGTGATCGGGCTCTTCGGCATCGGCGAGATCCTGGCCTCGATGGAGGCAGGCCTCGCCTTCGCCGGCACGCATGCACGGCTCCGGCTCAACGCGGTGCTGGAGACGTGGAAGAAACTCCCGGCCTACTGGATGACCTCGGTCCGCAGCTGCATCATCGGCTGCTGGATGGGCATCACGCCCGGCGGCGCCACGCCCGCCTCGTTCATGAGCTACGGGATTGCCAAGCGCTTCTCCAAGAATGGCAACAAGTTCGGTACCGGGCAGCTCGAGGGCGTCGTTGCCCCGGAGACGGCGGCGCACGCCGCCGGCACCAGCGCGCTCCTGCCGATGATCACGCTCGGCATTCCCGGATCGCCGACGGCCGCCGTGCTGCTCGGCGGCCTCTTGATCTGGGGATTGCAGCCTGGGCCGCTGCTGTTCGTCGAGCAGAAGGACTTCGTCTGGGGCCTGATCGCCAGCATGTATCTCGGCAACATCGCCGGCCTCATCATCGTCCTGACCTGCGTGCCGCTGTTCGCTGCGATCCTGCGCGTGCCGTTCAGCATCATTGCGCCGATGATCATGGTCATCTGCGCGGTCGGCGCCTACACCATTAACAATGCTATGTTCGACGTCTGGATGATGGGACTGTTCGGGGTCATCGGATACGTCTTCAACAAGCTGAAGTACCCGCTGCCGCCTTTGGTCCTTGCGCTAGTCCTGGGGGACATGGCTGAAAGCTCGTTCAGGCAGGCGATGCTGCTCTCGCAGGGAAGCCTGTCGATCTTCTGGTCCAACGGGCTGGTCGGAACGATCTTCGGCCTTGGCGTGATCTTGCTGTTCTGGCCCGTCATAAGCTGGGCGGTGGCCGGGATGCGTCAAGCGAAAGCAGCTTAGGAACGGCGTAAGGCTGGACGCTGGCGGCGACGGCAACTAGGCTCTTCTCAGTCGTGAAAGTCGAGAAGCAAGAACGACAAGAAAGACCGACCAATCGAGCGGAAGAGGAGGAGGAAACGTGAGGATCAAGAATTTTCTGCTCGGCGTCGCCGCCCTTGCGGCGCTTGCCGTGTCGCCGGCTTACGCTGCATGGGAGCCGACCCGTCCCGTCACCTTCCTGATTCCGGCAGGTACGGGCGGCGGTGCTGATCAGATGGCGCGCTTCATCGACGGCGTCGTCAAGAAGCACAATCTGATGAAGCAGAACCTGATCGTCGTGAACAAGGCGGGTGGCGCCGGCGCCGAGGGTTTCCTCGACATCAAGGGCTCTCCGAAGGACCCGCACAAGATCATCATCACGCTGTCGAACCTGTTCACCACGCCACTCGCCACGGGCACGCCCTTCAACTGGAAGGATCTGACGCCGGTCGCGATGCTGGCGCTCGACCAGTTCGTGCTCTGGGTGAACGCTGAGTCGCCCCACAAGACCGCGCAAGACTATCTCAGCGCGGTGAAGGGCGGCGCCGACCGTCAGTTCAAGATGGGCGGAACCGGATCGAAGCAGGAAGATCAGATCATCACGGTCGCGCTCGAGCGGCTGACTGGCGGCAAGAAGTTCACCTACGTGCCCTTCGCCGGCGGCGGCGCCGTTGCGGTGCAGCTGGTCGGAAAGCACGTCGACTCGACGGTCAACAACCCGATCGAAGCGGTGGCGCAGTGGAAGGCGGGCGCGCTCCGGCCGCTCTGCCTGTTCGACGCCAAGCGCAGCACCTACACCGACAAGGTGACCTCGACCATGGCGTGGAGCGACATCCCGACCTGCAAGGAGTCGGGCGTCAACGTCGAGTATCAGATGCTGCGTGGCATCTTCGCCGCAGGCGGCATCACCAAGGATCAGGCCGACTTCTACGTGAACCTGATGACCAAGGTCATGCAGACGCCGGACTGGCGGACCTTCATGGAGCAAGGCGCCTTCAATCCGACCGTCCTGACCGGCAACGAGTACCGGAAGTGGGTCGAGGCGGCCGAGAAGACGCATTTCGATCTGATGAAGGAAGCGGACTTCCTGCATAAATAGGCGACGCTAAGCGCGGCCCGCCGTATCGCGAGATACGGCGGGCCGTTCCTGCAAGATGGAGACGGCTTCGGCATGAGCGGTCACGAAGACGATACGGACAACTCACCGCGGCTGGTATCGGTCCGCACGATGGAAGTCGTCGTCGCGATGGTGTTGATGGCGCTGGCCGGCGTCGTGATCGCCGACAGCCTGCGCCTCGGCGTGCGCTGGCGTCCGATCGAAGGTCCTGCCGCCGGCTACTTCCCTTTCTACATCGGTCTCATTCTTGCGGTCTCGAGCGCGGTGACGCTGATCCGCGCTCTCGCTGACAAGCCGATCCCCGGCCAGACCTTCGTCACCAAGCAGGCGTTCGGTCGCGTGCTCGCCGTACTGATCCCTCTGGTCGTCTACATCATCGTCCTCAGCGTCGTCGGCATCTACGTCGCTTCGGCCGTCTATATTGCGCTGTTCATGTGGTATTTCGGCAAGTACCCGTTGACGAAAGGCGTGCCGATCGGCGTCGGCATCTCGCTCGTGCTGTTCCTGATGTTCGAGGTGTGGTTCCTTGTCCCCCTACCCAAGGGGCCGCTTGAGGAAATTTTGGGCTACTAGGCCGCGCTCCGAATGTCGCAACCGCCTGCTGAAATCCGCAAGCATGCCCGGGGCGGGGAGGGGCGCCGCAAAGCGCGCTCGGAGCCCAAGGGCCGCCAGATCGACGCCGACGCACTCGCACAGGTGCAGGCGCTGCTCGGCGACAAGCCACGTCAGCGCGATCTCCTGATCGAGCATCTGCACCTGATCCAGGACCGATACGGGCATCTCTCGGCGGCGAGCCTCGCGGCGCTCGCCTACGAGATGAAGCTGGCTCAGGCCGAGGTCTACGAGGTCGCGTCCTTCTACGCGCATTTCGACATCGTGCGTGAAGGCGAAAGCCCGCCGCCGCCGAAGACGGTGCGCGTCTGCGACAGCCTCTCCTGCGAGATGTTCGGTGCGCAGAAGCTGCTGAAGGATCTTGAGGCGACGCTCGACCCTGCCAAGGTTCGCGTGATCCGTGCTCCTTGCATGGGCGCCTGCGACAAGGCACCGGCCTGTGCCGTCGGCCATGAGCAGGTCTTCAACGCGACGCCGGCCAAGGTCGAGGCGGCGTTGAGCTCGCACGACCATCATGCGGCGAAGCCGGGGAAGGGTTACGCTGCCTATCTCGCCGAGGGCGGCTACAAGCTGCTGCGCGACTGTCTCGACGGGCGCCTGTCACGCGACGAGATGATCAAGCGCATCGACGATGCCGGTCTCCGCGGCCTCGGCGGCGCCGGCTTCCCGACGGGGCGCAAATGGAAGCTGGTGCGCCAGGAGAAGGGCCCGCGCCTGATGTGCGTCAACGGCGACGAAGGCGAGGTCGGCACCTTCAAGGATCGCCACTATCTCGACGTCGATCCGCACCGATTCCTCGAAGGCATGCTGATCGCGGCATGGGTGGTCGAGGCGTCCGACGTCTACATCTACCTCCGGGACGAGTATCCCGAGCTGCGTGCGATGCTGCTCGCCGAGATTCCGAAGGTTGAGGCGGCGAGGCTGTCGCGCGCGACGAAGATCCACCTGAGACGCGGCGCCGGCGCCTATATCTGCGGCGAAGAGTCGGCGATGATCGAGAGCATCGAGGGCAAGCGCGGGCTGCCGCGCCACCGGCCGCCCTATGTCGCGCAGGTCGGCCTCTTCGGCCGCCCGACTCTGGTGCAGAACGTCGAGACGCTGTGGTGGGTCCGGGACATCGCCGAGAAGGGGGCGGCCTGGTTCACCGGCCATGGACGGCGCGAGCGCAAGGGGCTTCGCTCCTTCTCGGTCTCGGGCCGCGTCAAGAAGCCGGGTGTCGTGCTGGCCCCGGCCGGCGTGAGCGCGCGCGAGCTGGTCGAGGAGTTCTGCGGCGGCATGCTCGATGGCCACAGCTTCAAGGGCTATCTGCCGGGCGGTGCCTCGGGCGGCATCCTGCCCGCCTCGATGGCCGATGTGCCGCTCGACTTCGGCACCCTCGAGCAGTATGGCTGCTTCGTCGGCAGCCACGCCGTCGTCATCCTGTCCGACAAGGACAATATGAAGGACGTCGCGCTCAACCTAATGCGTTTCTTCGAGGATGAGAGCTGCGGGCAATGCACGCCCTGCCGCGTCGGCACCGAGAAGGCGGTCAAGCTGATGGCGAAGCCGAGATGGGACGAGCCGCTGATCGACGAGCTGTCGGCGGCGATGACCGATGCCTCGATCTGCGGCCTCGGCCAGGCGGCGGCCAACCCGGTAAAATCGGTGCTCAAGCATTTCCGCGAGGACGTCCTGTGAGCGAGCCGATCAAGTTCCTGCTCGACGGCGTCGAGGTCGAGGCTGCGCCTGACGAGACCATCTGGCAGGTTGCCAGCCGCCGGGGCACCGAGATCCCGCATCTCTGCTACACGCCGAAGCCGGGCTATCGCGCCGACGGCAATTGCCGCGCCTGCATGGTCGAGGTCGAGGGCGAGCGCGTGCTGGCGGCGAGCTGCATCCGGAAACCCACGCCCGGCATGAAGGTCAAGACCGCGAGCGAGCGCGCCAAGGCGTCGCGCAGGATGGTCTTCGAGCTGCTGATGGCCGACCAGCCGGAGCGCGAGGTCGCACACGATCCCGACTCGCGCTTCTGGAAGTGGTCGGATCGTATCGGCGTCGAGGACAGCCGTTTCGAGGAGCGGACAGCGCCGGCGCCGGACCCGAGCCACGTCGCGATGCGCGTCAACCTGGACGCTTGCATCCACTGCAATCTCTGCGTCCGTGCCTGCCGAGAGGTCCAGGTCAACGACGTGATCGGCATGGCCGGTCGCGGCCATCATGAGAAGATCGTCTTCGACTTCGACGACCCGATGGGCGACTCGACCTGCGTTGCCTGCGGCGAATGCGTGCAGGCCTGCCCGACCGGGGCGCTGATGCCGGCGACGCTGCTCGACACGGCCGGCGTGAAGACCGAGGAGCCCGATCGCAAGGTCGACAGCGTCTGCCCCTATTGCGGCGTCGGCTGCCAGCTCACCTACAACGTCAAAGACGACAAGCTCCTCTATGTCGAGGGGCGCGACGGCCCGGCGAACGAGAACCGGCTCTGCGTCAAGGGCCGCTTCGGCTTCGACTACGTCCACAACGCCGAACGCCTGACCGTGCCGCTGATCCGCAAGGAGGGCGTGCCGAAGCATCCCGACGATATCGTCGATCCCGCCAATCCCTGGACGCATTTCCGCAAGGCGACATGGGAGGAGGCGCTGGCCAAGGCCGCTTCGGGCCTGAAGCGGATCCGCGACGAGCATGGCGGCAACGCGCTTGCCGGCTTCGGCTCGGCCAAAGGCTCGAACGAGGAGGCCTATCTCTTCCAAAAGTTGGTGCGCACCGGCTTTGCCACCAACAACGTCGATCACTGCACGCGGCTCTGTCATGCCTCGTCGGTGGCGGCGCTGTTCGAGGGCATCGGCACCGCGGCGGTGACCGCGCCCTTCACCGCGGCCAAGGATGCCGAGGTGATCGTCGTGATCGGCGCCAACCCGACCGAGAACCACCCGGTTGCCGCCACCTTCTTCAAGAACGCGGCTAAGCGCGGCGCCAAGCTGATCGTCATGGACCCGCGCGGCCATGCGCTCAAGCGCCATGCCACGCACATGCTCCAGTTCAAGCCGAACAAGGACGTGGCGCTGCTCAACGCGATGCTCAACGTCATCGTGACCGAGGAGCTTTACGACCACCAATACGTGCAGGCGCATACTGCCGACTTCGAGAAGCTGAAGGCGCATATCGTCGACTACCCGCCAGAGAAGATGGCGCCCGAATGCGGCATCGATGCCGAGGTGATCCGCGAGGTCGCCCGGCTCTACGCCCGTTCCGAGGCCTCGATCATCTTCTGGGGCATGGGCATCTCGCAGAGTGTCCACGGCACCAATAACGCGCGCTGCCTGATCGCGCTGGCGCTGACCACCGGCCAGGTCGGCCGTCCCGGCACGGGACTGCATCCGCTCCGCGGCCAGAATAACGTGCAGGGCGCTTCCGATGCGGGCCTGATCCCGATGTTCCTGCCCGACTACCAGTCGGTCGAGAACCCGGAGATCCGCGCCCGCTTCGAGGCGCTCTGGCAGTCTCCGATCCAGCCGAAGCGCGGCCTGACCGTGGTCGAGATCGTCAACGCGACCATCGCCGGCCAGATCCGCGGCATGTATGTGATGGGCGAAAACCCGGCGATGTCCGACCCGGACGCGCATCACGCCCGCGAGGCGCTGTGCAAGCTCGGGCACCTGGTGGTGCAGGACATCTTCCTGACCGAGACCGCCTACTACGCGGACGTGGTGCTGCCGGCCTCGGCCTGGCCGGAAAAGACCGGCACGGTCACCAACACCAACCGCCAGGTCCAGCTCGGCCGCATCGCGCTGCCGCTGCCGGGCCAGGCGCGTCAGGACTGGGAGCTGATCCAGGAGATTGCGCGCGGAATGGGCCTGAACTGGCGCTACACGCATCCGCGCGACATCTTCGCCGAGATGGCGCGCGCCATGCCGTCGATGAACAACATCACCTGGGAGCGGCTCGAACGCGAGAGCGTGGTTACCTATCCCAGCCTGGGACCCGACGATCCCGGACAGGACATCGTCTTCGGCGACGGGCTGTTCCCGACGCCGACCAAGCGCGGCAAGCTGGTGCCGGCGGAATACACAGCGCCCGGCGAGCCGGTCGACGCCGAATACCCGATGGTGCTGACCACCGGCCGACAGCTCGAGCACTGGCACACCGGCGCGATGACGCGCCGCGCCACGGTGTTGGATGCGATCGAACCATCTGCGATCGCGTGCCTCTCGCCCAAGGACATGCGCGCCTTCGACGTGCGCGGCGGCGACACGATCCGGGTCTCGACCCGTCGCGGGGCGATCGAGCTCTCTGTGCGTATCGACGAGGCGGTGCCGAAAGGGATGGTCTTCATCCCGTTCTGCTATGCCGAGGCTGCGGCCAACATCCTGACCAGCCCGCAGCTCGATCCCTTCGGCAAGATCCCCGAGTTCAAGTACTGCGCCGCCAAGGTCGAGAAGCTCGCCCGCGCGGTAGCGGCGGAGTAGCCGTTACGCCGCTTCCGGCGTCAGCTTGATCCGGAAGTCGGCCGCCTCCTCGACCGCCTTCCGGCTGTAGAGCATCGGCACGGCCTTCTCCTCGGCCCAGACCTTGAACAGGTCGTGGTGGTGCGGCGATTTCGGATCGCCGGACTGGCCGGGCGTGTTGACGACGACCGATCTGTCCCAGTCGCCGACGTCGCAGATCATGCGGAAACTCACGCCCGAGGTCACGCGGAAGTCGGTGGCGCGATAGCCGTTGTTGTTGACGGTGATGCCGCTTCCGCCTTTCGGATGCGGGCCGACATCGAGCTTTTTGCCGGCGATCGGCGACAGCGCGTGCTCGAAATAGGCGTGGTGCAGGCGGCCCCAGGCCCAGGTTTCCGGTTTGCCCATCAGCTTCACCGCTTCCGCCCAGGCAGCGGCGAGAGAGATCTGCAGCAGCGGTGCCCTGAAGTGAGGCCGCATTTCCTCGATGCCGTCAACCGCCGACCAGGTATCGGGTACGGCGATGACCGCAGATCCACCCGGCGCATAGCTCTCGATCTGGGCCGGGATCAGATGGCGCATGAACCAGATCTCAAACAGCGCGGCGGCCGCGGAATCCGGCTCGAGCCGGTGATGCCACGAGGCCAGCATGTCGGCTGCCTTGCGCGCATCGCCGGCGAAGGAGTGGCCAGGAAGCAGCTTGCAGAGCCGGCGGCCGGCAATCGAGGTGACGTCGATCTGCAAAGCCAGCATGTCCTCGGGCGAGTGCTTGCGCTTCGCGGCCAATGCTTCCTTGATGCGCAGGAAGCGCGAGCGGTCCGCCCACTCGAAGCCGAATTTGTGGCTCTCGTTGTCGAAGTCGTCCGGGAGGTTCATCTGGTTGGCGGAACCGACCCAGCCATCCTTCGGATTGTAGCTGCGCGGATGCAGCGAATGCGGGTGATAGCCGGCCCATTCGTAGCGGCCGTCGCCGGAGACCGGCATGACGCCGTCCCAGTTCGGGCGCTTCGGCGCGAAGCCGGCCGAGACCCAGCCGATATTGCCGGCGACATCGGCATAGATCTGATTGACCGTCGGGCAGCCCCAGCCGTCGAGAGCCTGCACGAAGCGGTTCCAGTCCCCGGCCTTGAGATAGTCGAGGCTTGCGAGATAAGGCGCGGTGCCGGCATCGATCCAGGCCGTGCGTACCGCCCAGGCTTTCCTCTTCGCCCTGTCGATATGCAGCACCGGCCCGTGGCGTGTGAACAGGAGCTCGACCGCCTCCGCCTTCTGCCCGCGCACCGGAACTTCCTCGCGGATGACACGGAACGGCTCCCATCCGCTGCCATAGCGGTACTTGCTCGGATCGTCGGGATTGAGGTCGTAGAAATGCACATCTTCCTGGTCGACCGGGAAGATGGTGAGGCCGAAGGCGATCTTGTCGTTGTGGCCGAGCGAGACGCCCGGCACGCAAGGCTCGCCGGCGCCGATCACGTCGAGGTCGGGCGCGGAGAGGTGCTGGACGTAGCGCAGGTTCGGCATCTCATGCACGCGATGCGGATCGCTGGCCAGGATGGCTCGGCCGGTGGTGCTGCGATGCGGAGCAAGCGCCCAGTTGTTCGAGCCTTCGAGCGCGCCGGCATCGGCGTACCTCCCGGCTTGGTCCCTGCCGAAGACCGCCGGCTCGGTCGCGAGCCGGTAGGTCGCCATGACCTCGGGCGGCACCGCCTCGAGCGGCGTTCCTTCGGGTAGCGTCAGCGCATGCTCGGGCTCCAGCTCTTTCCGCCAGCGATCGGCGGCGAAGCCGAAGCGCTGGCCGATCTCCATCCGCTGGACCTCGTGCTCGATGTTGCGGATGCGCGCATGGCTGCGGATGCGGACGACATCGGAGGCCTGCCAGCGTCCGGGCCGATGGCCCATCAGGCGGAACTCCACCGGCAGCCGCCTCGGATCGGCTGAGGCCCAGCCGACATAGGCGTTGATGCCGGCGGCGAAGGCAGTGGTCCATGCTTCCGCGCTGGTGCCATAGCAGCGCCACTCCGCGGCCATGTCGCCGCGATAGAGGAACAGCCGTGCCGCGCGATCCTTCGCGACATAGGCGGGGCCGAAAGCCTCCGACAGGAGGCCGAGGCCGCGGCGGCGCCAGAGGTCGATCTGCCAGAGCCGGTCGCGTGCCGCATTGAAGCCCTGCGCGAGAAACACATCATGCTCGCTCTTGGCATAGATGTGCGGGATGCCCCAACGGTCGACGATGATCTCCGCCGGCTCCCCGAGCCCGGCGACGGTGAAGCTCTGGTCCAAGAGAAGTCTCCTTCTAGTACCCGGAATCACAATTGGCTGATACGTCGGTCTTTGAAGCGGCGTTGATGGACGTTTGTCTTGGTCCAGACGAACGGCTTGGCGTTCTGG
>VGEN01000096.1 GCA_016869285.1 Alphaproteobacteria bacterium | reverse complement strand
GCGTCGTTCCCTGGCCAGGGAACACATGGCCAGGAGACTGCCCGGACGAACTGCGCTCGACCCTGCCGACCTCGGTATCATCATTCACATCGTTGGTTTCGATTTGGTTCATGCTCGACTTCATCATGAATGCCTCCGGTTGGACAAATCGGTGTCCAAAAAATCCGGGGGCAGCTCACTTTGAGATCGTCCGTTCGAGCGTCGGCCACGATGTCGCCGACCGCGCGCTCGCCGCGCTCGCCCAGCGCCTGGCGCGCGAGCTGCCGCAGACCGAGCTGGTCGCGCGCCTCGGCACGGTCGAGTTCGGCCTGGTCGTGTCCGATCCGTCGGACCCGTCCGTCGATGCCGCCGTCGCCCATCTGCAGTCACTGCTTGCCAAGCCCATCGCCGTCGAAGGGCGCGAGGTCGTGCTCAGCGGCTCGATCGGCATCGTCCGTGCGGACAAGCAGTACAAGGCCGGTGTCGAGATCCTGCGCGATGCGGCGGTCGCTGCCGACCATGCGCGCGCGGCACGCGCCACGGGACACGCTCGATTCCGAGAGCCGATGCGGGCGAGAGCGGTCGAGGCTCAGCGCATGGAGAGCGATCTCCGACACGCGCTCGAGGCGGGAGATCAGCTCAGCCTCAGCTATCAGCCGATCGTTCATCTTGAGGACGGAAAGCTCGCCGGCTTCGAAGCGCTGGCGCGTTGGCGCCATCCGGAGCGCGGCTTGGTTCCGGCCGCCGACTTCATCGAGGTGGCCGAACAGACAGGCCTCGTGATCCCGCTCGGGCTCACGGTCCTCGAACGGGCCTGCGCCCAGCTCGCGGCCTGGCCGAAGTCGACGCCGCTCGGCGTGCCCTTCTTCGTCTCCGTCAACCTGTCGGCCCGCCAGCTCGGGCATCCCACGCTGGTCGACGATGTCAGTCGCGTGATTGAGCAGACCGGCGCCGATCCGAGGCGGATCAAATTGGAGATCACCGAGAGCGCGGTCATGGCCGATGCTAGTGCCGCGGTCGACATCTTGAGGCGCCTCAAGGCGCTCGGCGTCGGGCTCGCCGTCGACGATTTCGGCACCGGTTACTCCTCGCTGAGCTACCTCACTCGCCTGCCCGTCGACAGCCTCAAGATCGACCAGTCATTCATTGCCGCAATCCACGGCAGCGTCGAGAGCCGCGGCGTCGTCCGCGTCGTTACCGAGCTCGGACGCCTTCTTCGCCTCGAGACCATCGCCGAGGGAGTCGAGACGGCCGGCGATCTTGAGATCCTAAGGATCCTTGCTTGCGACCTCGGCCAGGGATTCCTGTTCTCGCGTCCGCTCGACCCCGAGGACGCGACTTCTATCATCGCGACCGGAAAGGTCGAGCGCCGCAAGACCCTATAGGCTGGCGATCGCTGCTTTGGCCGCCACGAAGGTGGGCCTTACCGCCGGAAGCTTCCTCTCGACTTCGCCCCAGTCCCCGGCCTCGGCGGCCTTCTCCAAGGCTTCGCATGCGGCCGCCATGGTCCGGGCGCCGGCGCTCCGCGCCGCACCTTTGGCGGAGTGAGCCAGGTCCTCGACGCCCGCCCGGTCGCGCGACGCGACCCTTGCCTCGAGCTCGTCCAGAATTGGTTCCGTCGTCTCGATGAATATCCGCATCATCTTGCGCACGTCGTCATCGATCTCGCCAAAGGCGGCGAGAAGTTGCGACAAGTCCAGAACTTCGTCCGCGGCACTCATGAGGAAAGCATAGCCCATTCGCTGCGCGACGGAGGGCAGGCAGGAATGAATGAAGAGGGGGAACGGCGCCGCCTGACGCGCGTCGACGCCGTTCCGCGGAGTTCGGGATCCAAGGACCCAAAAGGGACAATCGTTCGCCCTCGGGGGACCGGATGGAGAACGATGGCCTTTTGAAGTGTGTCGCGGGGGCCCGCAGCCCGGTTCAATCCGTCAGGAAAGAATCGTCATCGGCCCGCAAACGCCGTTGCCTTTGAGACAGCTGCCAGGGCATCGACCATGCCGGGGCCTTCGGCAAGCGGGCTCGCCGTCTCCTTGAGGAGGCGTTTGGCCTCGCCGGAGCCGAGCCTTGGGGCACGTTCGCGCAAAAGCGCGGCGACGCCGGAAACCTGGGCTGCGGCGACCGAGGTGCCGGTGACATAGCCCACGACGCCCTCGGCGACAGTGGCGCGCACGTCGACGCCGGGAGCGGCGACGGCGACATGGAGGCCTTGCGCTGCGGCGGTATAGGGCCGATCCCGCGCGTCGGTCGCCGTCACGGCGACGACGCCGTCATAGGCGGCGGGATAGCGGGGCGGGGCGTCGGGGCCGTCATTGCCGGCGGCGGCGACGACGACGATGCCCTTGGACAGCGCCAGGCGGACGAGGCGCCCGATCAGCGGATCGCGCGGCCCGGCAACGCTGAGGTTGATCACATCGACCTTGCGGTCAATGGCCGCGTCGAGTGCGCGAGCGAGGCTCAGGGTGGTCGAAACGCCGACATCCGGATCGCCGGGATCGTCGGCGAAAGCCTCGATCGACAGCAACCGGGCGGCCGGAGCGACATCCGCAATCAGGCCGGCGAGGGCGGTACCGTGGCGGCCGCGCCCGCCATTCGAGATGACGCTGACGCGCTCGGCGACGTGGCCGACCAGCGAGGAGAGCTCGGCGACGCGCGTGTCGATCAGGGCAACCGTAACGCCGGCCCCGGTCGCCATGCCGAGCGCCGGCTCGATACGCATGCGGTTCTGCGGATAGGCGCCGACGATGGCGGAAGCCGATGTGCGATAGCGGAAGTTCGGCTGAGCTCCCTGCACGCGGGAGTCGAGGCCCATCTGGTCGATGATGTCGCCGAGGCCGCGTGGGCGGATCACGGTGAAGGTCACAAGGCGAACGCCGAGCGAGCGGATTGTCGCCTCGTCATCGACCGCGAGGCCGTAATCTCTGGCGAGGTTGTCGCCCGGGTTGACGGGGACGATAGCGACGAGCTGGTTCACCACCATCTCGCGCGTGGCCAGGCCGAGCATCGCCGCGGACGGCGCACCGGCTCGAGGCAGGACGGGCCGCACAAACGGCGCCAGCTCTGCGGCCCTCGAGGCGGGAGCTGCGGCGGGTGCTGCGCCCGCCGTGGCCGTTGTCGGCTTGGTTGCATCGGGGACAGGCGTCGTCGGCCGATCTCGGCTGGCGTTTCCGGGAGACGGCGCGGGATCGCTGGGGTTGCCCTTTGGCGGGGCGTCGCCGCGCGCTCTTCGCGCTTCCCGCTCCTCGCGCCGGCGCGCTCGGCTTTGGTCGTCATCGCCGTGCTTCTTGCGGCGCGTCTCGTAGCTCTGGCCGTGGTCGGTGGCATCGGCGCCGGCGGCCTCGCCGAGCGGCAGCGGCGCAACCGGGACGAAGAAAGGCGAGGGAACCTGCGCCGGGCGCGGGGAATTGGCATAGGGCGGTGGGGGCCCCGGCGGGCTCGTCGTGGGCACAACCGGCGGGTTGCGAGGGACCGGCGGAAGGTCCGGACGCGAGGGCGGACGGACGGGGACGGGCGCAATACTACGCGGCGCCTCGACCCGCGTGCCGCCGGCAGAGGGGGACGCATCGACGCCTTCAGCCCTGGACTCCGCGGAGCCGAATGCCGCCATCACGACGAAAATCAGGCCCACCCAGCGCAGTTTCAGACTCCGTCAGTCGGTTCGGACGATCGCCCGGATGACTCCGCTTCGCTTCAGCCGGTCAAAGGCCGCTTCGCCCTGGGCGGATTCTACGATGTAGGCTCCGTCCGGCAACGGACCGCGCACGATCCCGAGCTCCGCCTCCGCCAGGGCCGCCCGAACCGCTGCAACTGAGGCGTCCTCGACGAATTGCACGGCGTACCGGGTCCGTTCAACAACAATCTTCGCCGCCGGGGACGAGGCAGTACGGTAACCTATTGGCGGAACAAGAAAGATCAGGGCGACACCCTCGACAATGGCGAGAAGGACGGCGGCGGCGAGGGCTGGCCTGATCCAGCTCGGCAGCGGGGACGCCGCAGCCCCGGCCCGGCCAAGCAGGGCATCGGGGTCGATGGCGGGCGGCGCTGGCAGGGGGGCTGTGGCGAAGGCCGCCTGCAGCGCGCGCTCTTCGTCGAGGGCGCGGCGTAGCGCCGGCGATCCGGAGAGAGCCTTGTCGAACCGCGCGCGCTCTCCCGGCGTCAGCCGGCCGGAGACGTACCAGGGAAGCAGCAGCTCTTCTTCAGGAATGTCGACCTGGTTTGCCATTTCTCTACGGCTCCTCCACCCCTGACTCGGCAAGCAGAGTCTTCAGTCGCTTGCGCGCATAGAACATGCGTGTCTTGACCGTATTGACCGGACAGTCGACGACGCTGGCGATCTCCTCGACGGACAGCTCCTCACGGTAGGCAAGGTGCAGCACCTCGCGGTGCTCGACGCTGAGCCGGCTCATCAGGCGTCCGACCAGTTCGGAAACGGATGCCGTGGTGACGCTGTCCTCGGGTGTCGGCGCTGGGTCGGCCATCTCGGCGATCGTCTCCTCGCCGAGATCGCCGCTACGCCTGCGCCGGAGGTGGTCGATGGCTTTGTGGCGGGCGATACCGAAGAGCCAGGTCGAGACTGTCGACCGGCCGCCGAACCGACTCGCTCCCCGCCACAGTTCGAGCATCGTCTTATTCACCAGCTCATCGGCAATGTGAGGTGTGCGGACCAGACGCGAGAGATAGGCATGGACCGGGCGCTGGAAACGACGGAACAGCCAGCGGAATGCGACGTGGTCGCCTCCCGCCACCTTGTCCACAAGGTGACGCAGGTCGGCTTCGGCCACCTGTTTTCCCGATACACCTTCGGCCATCCCTTCCCTTTCCCGTACGTCGCGGCCGGCGCCGAATGGGTTCAATCCGGCTGCATCCCAGTATAAGGTGCGCGGCCGATTTCTAGGGGAAGGACACCGAAACATGGCCAAGAAAGCGAGCCGACCGCTCGTCTACGTTGCGGATAAGCCCGATACCGGGCCGGCGCACGCGATCACGCAGGCGCGGATCAAAGCGGCCGCCAAGCGCCACCCGGGCATCTTCAACCGGGTCGACATCCGCTACGGCCTTGACCCCAAAGACCTCTCCCGGGCCGAAATCGTGCTCGGCGTCGCCTTCGATCCGCTGACGCTCAAGGCCGATGCACCGAACCTCAAATGGATCCAGTCGCTCAACGCCGGAGTCGAGAAGCTGGCCCCGAAACTCGACCGGAGCTTCATGCTGACCAATGCCTCGGGCCTCCACGGTCCGAAGGGTGGCGAGTTCGGCCTGACCTGCATGCTGGTGCTGAACCATGCGGTGCAGAGCTTCGTCGGCAGCCAGCGCGAGAGGAAGTGGAATCCTGTGTTCACCACGCCGATCGAGGGCAAGACCGTCGTCGTCGCCGGCACCGGCGGCCTCGGCCATGCCGTCGCGGTCCAGGCCAAGCGCCACAAGATGACGGTGATCGGCATCAACACGACAGGCAAGAAGGTGCCGGGCTTCGACAGGGTGGTGAAGGCCAAGGACATGGCCAAGGTGTTGCCGAGGGCAGACTTCTTCGTGGTGGCGCTGCCCATCACCAAGGGCACGGAGAACCTGATCGACCGTACGGCGATCGGCCACCTTCCAAACCATTGCGGCATCGTCAATCTCGGCCGCGCCCGGGTCATGGACTACGGCGCGATGGCCGAGAGGCTGCGTGCCGGAACGCTGCTGGGGGCCGTCTGCGATGTCTTCGATCCGGAGCCGCTGCCCTCCGGCTCGCCGCTCTGGGACGTGCCGAACCTAATCGTCAGCCCGCATGCCGGCGTCGACGACGGTTCGGTCTATGTCGACCGCGGTCTCGACATCTTTGCCGACAACCTCAAGCGCTACCTCAGCGGCAGAAAGCTCAAGAACCTCGTTAATCTCGACGCCGGATACTGACCCACGATGCGCGGCACGAGCCGCCCTCGGGTTCTCGTCGCCGGCATGCAGTACGAGGTCAACAGCTTCGCGGCCGGTGCAGGCACGCTGGAGATATTCCGCGCGCGCCGGCTTGCCGAAGGCGATGAAGTCTTTGCCACCAGCCATGGTGACGAGATCTCCGGCGCGCGTCGCGTCGCCGTGAGGCGCGGCATCGACCTAGTGCCGGTCTTCATCGCCTTCGGCGGCGCCGGGCCGGTCCTCGAGGACGAGTCCTACGGCTACATGCGCGATCGCATCCTTGACGGCGTGTGCCGGGAGGCTGGCCGGATCGACGGCATCTACCTGCCGCTGCACGGCGCCATGGCAACCCGCAGCGTCAGCGACGCCGAAGGCGACCTGATCACGCGCATCCGAGGCATCGTCGGCCGCGAGATGCCGATCGTCGCCACCTTCGACATGCATGCCAACTTCACCGCCGAGATGGAACGGGGGCTCGATGGCGCGGTCGGCTTCAAGACCTGCCCGCATGTCGACTATCCGGAGACGGGCGAGGCGGGGATGGAGATCCTGGCTAAGGCTATGCGGGGCGAAGCCAAGCCGATCGTCGTCCATCGCAAGAT
Organism: Alphaproteobacteria bacterium; assembly: GCA_016869285.1. GTDB lineage: Bacteria > Pseudomonadota > Alphaproteobacteria > SHVZ01 > SHVZ01 > SHVZ01. The sequence continues at coordinate 10,720 of VGEN01000096.1, read as the reverse complement.
CAGGATGATGACCTCGGCCGAAGGGCACGATACCAATACCGGCCCGATGACCGAGGTGATCGCGCTGCTGCGCGCGGCGGAGAAGGTGCCGGGCGTGCTATCGGCGACAGTGATCGCGCCGCAGCCCTGGATGGATGTGCCTGAGCTCGGCTGGTCGATCGTCCTGGTCGTCGACGGAGACGCTGCGCGGGCGCGCGGGCAGGCCGAAGCCGACCGCATCGCCCGTCATTGCTGGAGCATGCGTGAACGCTTCCGCTCCGACAGAGTTCCCTTGAAGGACGCCATCGATGCGGTCGCGGCCAGCACTGCGGCGGAACGGCCTTTCGTGCTGTCGGATGCCGCCGATGCGCCGTCCGCCGGCAGCTTCGGCGACTCGACCGTGGTGCTGAAGCACCTGCTCGCCCGCCCGCCACTGCCCGGGCCGCTGCTGATGACGCTGACCGATCCCGAGGCGACAGGCGCCTGCCATCGGGCCGGTGCGGGCGCGCGCTTGTCGCTGACGCTCGGCGCCGCCTTCCAGCCGCGATACTACGAGCCGGTGACGGTCGAGGCGCGCGTGCTGCACCTCGCCGATGGTCCTTATCCCTCGGAGCTACCACCGTTGCATCTCGACGCCGGACGCCGTGCGGTCGTCGAGGTCTCGGGATACATCCGGCTTCTGCTGAGCGAGAAGCCGGTGATCACTCTCGACCTCAAGGGCTATGAGGCCTCGGGTATGTTCCCGAGGGAAGCGAAGACCGTCATCGTCAAGTCGGCGGGGCAGTTCCGCGGCTTTTATGCGCCCTTCGCCTTCCGCATCATCGAGCTCGACACGCCCGGCCCCGTCGACAGCCTGCTAACGCGCCTGCCGTTCCGCAACATCACGCGACCGCTCTGGCCCTTCGATCCGGATCTAGACGAGCCCTGGCCGGACCCTTCCCCAGATCAACCAATGGGGGGCGGATCATCGATCGGTCTCGGTAGAATGCTAGCGCCGCAAGGTTAGCGCATTGGCGACGACGCTCACCGATGAGAAGGCCATGGCGGCGCCGGCGACGAGCGGCGTGAGCAGGCCGATCGCGGCGAGCGGAATGCCGACGAGGTTGTAGACGAACGCCCAGAACAGGTTCTGCGCGATCTTGGCATGGCCGCGGCGGGCCAGATCGACCAGCGCCGGCACCAAGCGCAGATCGGGGCGCATCAGCCCGACCTTGGCGGCTTCCATCGCCACGTCGGTGGCGCCGCCGATGGCGATTCCGATGTCGGCTGCCGCGAGCGCCGGGCCGTCGTTGACGCCGTCGCCGACCATGGCGACGACGCGGCCTTCTTTCCGCAGACGCTCGACCTCCTCGACCTTGCCCTCCGGCATGACCTCGGCGATGACGCGGATGTCGCCGATCTCGCGTGCGATCGCTTCCGCTGCAAGGCGGTTGTCGCCCGTCAGCATGACCACAGCGATGCGTTTCTCGGCAAGGAGCGCGACCGCATCGCGGGCGCTGTCGCGTAGCGTATCCGTCGCCGCCATCATGCCGAGCAGAACGGGCCGCGTGCCGGCAGCGATCCAGATCGTGGTCTTGCCCTGACGCTCGAGCTCAGCGGACTCGTCGGCGAGCGCGGAGGTCGACACACCCAGCTCTTCCATCAGGCGCCGGCTGCCGATGTGGACGAGCCGCCCGTTCACCTCCGCCTCAAGGCCGAGCCCGGGGCGCACGCGCAGCTCCTCGGGCGGCGCGAGCGCGACGCCCTCGGCGCGCGCCCGCTCGACGACCGCATGCGCCAGCGGATGCTCGCTGCCGAGCTGCGCCGACCCGGAGAGCGCCAGCAGCTCGGGTGTGCCGTCCACCGAAGGGCGGATGTCGGTGATCGTCGGGCGGCCGAGGGTCAGCGTGCCGGTCTTGTCGAAGACAACGGTGTCGATGCGACGAGCCGCCTCGAGCGCCTCGGCATCGCGGATCAGGAGGCCGGCGCGCGCGCCGGCGCCGATCGCGACCGAGACCGCGGCCGGCGTGGCGAGCCCGAGCGCGCAGGGGCAGGAGATGACGAGTACGGAAACGGCGTTGACCAGCGCCGAGGTAACGTCGCCGGTGACGATCCAGGTGCCGACCGCGCTGACGGCGGCGATGGCGAGCACGGCGGGCACGAACACGGCGGCAATGCGATCGACCAGGCGCTGGATCGGCGCCTTCGAGGCTTGCGCGCGCTCGACCAGCCGGATCAGGCGGCCGATGCGCGAAGCCGATCCGACGGTTGTCACCTCGATCTCAAGCAGGCCGAGCCCGTTGATCGCGCCGCCGGTGACTGTGTCGCCGGGGGCCTTCCGCACGCTGTGCGACTCGCCGGTCAGCAGCGCCTCGTCGACATCGCTCTCGCCCGAGCGGACGAGGCCGTCGACCGGGATACGCTCGCCGGGCCGGACAAGAACGCGCTGGCCGCTTCGGACCTCTGCGACCGGGCGATCGACGGTGCCAGCCCCATCGCGCACATGCGCGATCGCCGGCTGCAGCCGGGCAAGCGCGGTCATGGCGTCGCCGGCCCGGCGCTTGGCTCGGTTCTCAAGCCACTTGCCGAGCAGCACGAGCGCGATCACGACGGCGCCGGCCTCGAAGTAAAGGTGCTCGTTATGCCCTTGCGACCACAGCCAGATGCTGAGGCCCCAGGCGGCGGTGGTGCCGAGCGCGACCAGCGTATCCATGTTGGCGGTGCGGGCACGGGCAGCGCGATACGCGCCGACATAGAAGCGTGCGCCGAGCACGACCTGCATCAGCGTCGCCCAGATGAACTGCAGCCGCGCCGGAAATCCGTAGCCGAGCGCCATGTCGAGGATGAAGGGCGTCGCCATCGCTACGCCGAGAATGGCGAGCGGCGGCTCGAAGTCGAATTTCGCTTTCGGTGCGCCACCCTCCGGTACACGCGCCTTGTAGCCGGCGGCCTCGACGGCGGCGACCAGCGACTCCGGTCTCTCGGTGCCGGCGAGCGCTGTGACGCGCGCGGATTCCGTCGCAAGGCTCGCCTCGGCAGCGAGCACGCCCGGCACCGCCAGCAGCGCCTTCTCGACCCGCCCGACGCAGGAGGCGCAGGTCATGCCGGCGATCTTGAGGATGGTCTCATCGGTCGGGACACCATAGCCGGCTTTGCGCACCGCATCGGCGAGCAGTTTCGGCTCCACCTCGCGGTCGAGCGTCGCGGTGGCGGTCATGTTGGTAAGATTTGCCGAGGCCGAACGAACGCCCGGAACGCCGGTGAGCGCCTCCTCGACCGAGCGCACGCAGCCGGCGCAGGTCATGCCCTCGATCGGGACGACGATCTCGCGGATAGCCTCAGGCGGTGCAGCGACAGCGGTGGACATGAGGGGTCTCCTGTCGCCCGGAGATAGTCCTTCCGCCTACTGGAAGGTCAAGAGGACCTATCTCAACGCTGCACAGGCCCTCTGGATGCGCCGGCATGCCTCTTCCAGCTCCTGGGTCGAGGTCGCGTAGGAGACACGGAAATGCGGCACGAGCCCGAAGGCCTCGCCCATCACCACCGCGACGCCCTCAGAATCGAGCAGGTAGTTGGCGAAGTCGGTGTCGTTGCCGATCTTGCGGCCGTCCGGCGCGGTCTTGCCGATGGTGCCGGCGCAGGACGGATAGACGTAGAAGGCGCCTTCCGGTCGGTGGCAGGTGAGCCCCTTCGCCTGGTTCAGCATGCTGATGACCAGATCGCGGCGCTCCTTGAACGACTTGTTGTGCCTAGGGATGAAATCCATCGGCCCGTTCAGCGCCGCGACCGCGGCGGCTTGGCTGATCGAGGACGGGTTCGAGGTCGACTGCGACTGGATCGCGCCCATCGCCTTGATCAGCTTTTCCGGTCCGCCGGCATAGCCGATACGCCAGCCGGTCATGCAATAGGCCTTGGAGACGCCGTTGCACGTCAGCGTGCGTTCGTAGAGCTCGGGCTCGACCTCGGCCGGCGTGCAGAACTTGAAGCCGTCATAGACCAGGTGCTCGTACATGTCGTCGGTCATCACCCAGACATGCGGGTGGCGCTTCAGCACCTCGGTCAGGCCTTTCATGTCCCCGCGGGTGTAGCCGGCGCCGGTCGGGTTCGACGGGCTGTTGAAGATGACCCATTTGGTCTTCGGCGTGATCGCGCGCTCGAGATCCTCGGGCTTCAGCTTGAAGCCGCTCGACTGCGGGCAGGAGACGAAGACGGGCTTGCCCTCGGCGAGCTCGACCATGTCCGGATAGCTCACCCAGTAGGGCGCCGGGATGATCACCTCGTCGCCCGGGTCGAGCGTCGCCATGAAGGCGTTGTAGAGCACCTGCTTGCCGCCGGTGCCGACGATGATCTGGCTCGGCTTGTAGTCGAGATTGTTTTCGCGCTTGAACTTGCCAGCGATCGCGGCCTTCAGCGCCGGCGTGCCGTCGACGTTGGTGTAGCGCGTGTCGCCCTTGTCGATCGCCGCTTTGGCCGCCTCGCGGATATGCTCCGGCGTGTCGAAATCCGGCTCGCCGGCAGCGAGTGCGATGATGTCGCGGCCCTGCGCCTTCAGATCGCGAGCACGCCCGGACATGGCGATGGTCGGAGACGGCTTGATGCGGCCGAGACGGCTGGCGATGAAGGCCATGACATCCTCTGCGAGAGCGGGATAGTCGGACGAAAAGCGGCGCACCCTAGCGGCCGGGGGCAGGGGGTTCAAGCGCGCTCGACGCCGCGCCTTGGACTCGCCTCCCAGGCTCCCCATGTTCTAACCTTGTTCCATGCGGGAAGCCTCATCCAAGTTTATCGATGCAGTCGTGGCCGAGCGCAATGCGCCGCCGCTCGCCTTCCAGGCGACCACCGACTCGAAGCCTTTCGAGCTGAAGAGCGACTTCGCTCCGGCCGGCGATCAGCCGCAGGCAATCTCCGAGCTGACCCAGGGCCTGACCAAGGGAGAGCGCGACCAGGTGCTGCTTGGCGTCACCGGCTCCGGCAAGACCTTCACGATCGCGCATGCGATCCGGAACGTGCAGCGGCCGACGCTGATCCTGGCGCCGAACAAGACGCTGGCGGCCCAACTCTACGGCGAGATGAAGAGCTTCTTTCCTGAGAATGCGGTCGAGTACTTCGTCTCCTACTACGACTACTACCAGCCCGAAGCCTACGTCCCGCGCTCGGACACCTATATCGAGAAGGACGCGTCGATCAACGAGCAGATCGACCGCATGCGCCATTCGGCGACGCGCTCGCTGCTCGAACGCCGCGACGTCGTCATCGTCGCTTCGGTCTCCTGCATCTACGGCATCGGCTCGGTCGAGACCTATGGGCGGATGATCGTCGCGCTCAAGCGCGGCCAGATGATCGAACGCCAGAAGCTGCTGAAGAGCCTGGTCGAGCTCCAGTACAAGCGCAACGATGCCGCCTTCGGACGTGGCACCTTCCGTGTGCGCGGCGACTCCATCGAGGTCTTCCCGGCTCACTACGAAGACCGCGCCTGGCGGGTGTCGCTGTTCGGCGACGAGATCGAGTCGATCCACGAGATCGACGCGCTGACCGGCGAGAAGTCGGACGATCTCGAATCCGTCCGCGTCTACGCCTCCAGCCATTACGTCACGCCGGGACCGACCCTCAGCCAGGCGGTGAAGCAGATCAAGGTCGATCTCAAGGTCCGGCTCGAGGAGCTGACGGCGAAGGGCAAGCTGCTGGAGGCGCAGCGGCTGGAGCAGCGCACGCGCTTCGACCTCGAGATGATGGAGGCGACCGGAAGCTGCGCCGGCATCGAAAATTACTCCCGCTACCTGACCGGTCGCGCCCCGGGGCAGCCGCCGCCGACTTTGTTCGAGTATCTGCCGCCCGACTCGCTGCTCGTCGTCGACGAGAGCCATGTCACCGTGCCGCAGATCGGCGGCATGTTCCGCGGCGACTACAACAGGAAGTTCACGCTCTCCGAGTACGGCTTTCGCCTGCCTTCCTGCATCGACAACCGCCCGCTCAAATTCGAGGAATGGGAGGCGATGCGACCGCAGACGATCTTCGTCTCGGCGACGCCGGGGCCGTGGGAGCTCGAACGCACGGGCGGCGTCTTCACCGAGCAGGTGGTGCGCCCGACCGGCCTGATCGACCCCGTGGTCGAAGTCAGGCCGACCGAGCACCAGGTCGACGACGTGATCGCCGAGTGCAAAGCCTGCGCCGCCAAGGGCCAGCGCGTGCTGGTGACGACACTGACTAAGAAGATGGCCGAGGCGCTGACCGAGTACATGCACGAGGCCGGCGTGAAGGTCCGATATGTGCACTCGGATGTCGAAACGCTGGAGCGCATCGAGATCATCCGCGACCTCCGCCTCGGCGCGTTCGACGTGCTGGTCGGCATCAATCTTCTGCGCGAAGGCCTCGACATCCCGGAATGCGCGCTGGTGGCGATACTCGATGCCGACAAGGAAGGCTATCTGCGCTCGAAGACCGCGCTGATCCAGACCATCGGCCGCGCCGCGCGCAATATCGACGGCCGCGCCGTCCTGTATGCCGACCACATGACGGAGTCGATGGAATACGCCATCGGCGAAACCAACCGTCGGCGCGAAAAGCAGCAGATCTACAACGCGGCCAACGGCATTACGCCTGAAAGCGTGCGCAAGGGCATCGCCGACATCCTCGACTCGGTCTACGAGAAGGGGGACCGCGTCGTCGTCCAGGCTGCTGCCGAGGAGGGCGACGAGTTCGTCGGCAAAGACGTTCGCCAGGTCATCAACGAGCTCGAGAAGCGCATGCGTGAGGCCGCGGCCGATCTCGAATTCGAGCTGGCGGGCCAGCTTCGCGATGAGATCCGGCGACTCGAAGCGGTCGAGCTCGGCCTGTCGCCTTCGGAGGCCGGTCGTTCGCTGATGGCCTCGGCGCCGAAAGGCGCCGCGCCCCAGAAGTCGAAAGCCAACTACAAGATGCGGGCGAAGATCAACGCCCCGATCCAGCCGCGGCCGGGCCGACCGCGCCGCGGCCGCTGACGCACCAGCGGCGCCAGATGGCGCGATAGATCCGCTCGAATTGGCGAGCTCGCACTCGTGCGTTGCAGAGCGGCGAGCGCTCGATGCGCTCGCGCAGGCCGGCGCGAAGCCTCGCCAGTCGGTCGCGGTCCTCGGCGAGGCTCTTGGCGATGCGGACATAGTCGTCATGATCCCTGGCGATCAGCTCGGCGAGACCGATCGGCCTCAGCAGCGAGGCGCTGAGGCGGCCGACGATGTTGTCGCCGAGCAAAGTGACGACGGGAACGCCCATGTCGAGTGCCTCCCAGGCCGTCGTCGACCCGGTGAAGGGAAGGGTATCGAGCGCAATATCGATACCTTCGTAGCGTCGGAGATGGTCCGGCATGCTGTCGTCGGCGGCGAGGAAGCGAAGGCGCGTCGGATCAAGATCGATATCGTTGAGGATGCGTTGCCTTAGGTCGGCATCGGCGTATCGCGTCATGTATTTGAGCGTCAGCGTCGATCCCGGCACCGAAGTCAGCACTCGCTTCCATAGCTGGAGCACGTCTCGGCCGATCTTCATCGGGTTGCTGAAGCAGCCGAAGCTCAGGACGCCGGACTTGACGGAGGGCGGTTCGCGTGCCGGCACAAGGTCGCTGCTCGGCGCGTAGAGATGAACCGTGGGCAGACGCAGAACGCGCTCTGCGAAGCGCTCTCGCCGCTGGCCCATCGGCGCGACGAGGACCCGGTCCGCCAGAAGATAGTCCATCTCCTGGAGGCCGCTGGTGCCGCCGTCGAAGAGGCTGACCTGCACGGGCGCGGCGCGGTGGCTCGCGACCAGAGGCCGGTTGTGGTCGAAGCGCCCGCCGACGATGACGAGGATGTCGATCCGGTCTTCGCGAACAAGCCGGGCAGTCTCGCCGTCGGAGAGATGCGCGACGTTGCGCCAGCCATCGACGTTGCAGCGCAGCTGCTCCGTCGTCGTGTCGGTGGCTTCGCCAGCTGCATAGCAGACGAGGCGGTAGCGGGTGCGGTCATGCGCGGCGATGATCGGGCCGAGGCAGCGCGCGACCGCGTGGCTGTAGAGGTCGGAGGACAGATAGCCGATGGTAAGCCTTCGTTCGGAGTCGTGTGAGACCTTAAGACCGGCTGGCGAGGGCCTCGCTGAGTGGCGGTCGGCGAAGGCGCGCGCGGCCGCCCAGCGTTCCTCCTCGCCGATCCCGGCATCGTAAGACATCACCGCCATCAGGTTTCGGAACGGATCGGGACCGGCACCATCGGCGAAGGCGGCCTTCTTCAGGAAGCTCACGGCGCGTCTTGTCTCGCCGAGGAGCACCAGCGAGGCGGCGGCGTTGACCAGCGCTTGCGTCGACTGTGGCTCCAGCCCGAGTGCGCGCAACGAGGACGTAACCGCCTGCCGGTGCCGCTCCAGGTGTGCCAGCGCGACGCCGAGGTCGAAATGGGCCGGCCCACGCGAGGGAACGAGGCAGACGGCACGGCGATCAAACGCCGCGGCTTCACCGGGTTGGCGGAGCCCGATCAGCACATTGGCCAGCCTTACCATGGTCTCGGCCCGGGCCGGTTGGAGACCGAGGGCGCGTCGCAAAGATCCTCCGGCTTCGCGCAGTCGCCCGAGCGCCGCGGCGGCGACGCCGAGGCCGTGGTGGATGTCAGCGTCGCTTGGGGCGGCCGCCAGCGCGCGGCGCAGGGAAGCGATGGCGTGCTCGAAGCGTTGGAGCTCGATCAGGGCAATGCCGAGATTGATGTGTCCATCGATACGAGCGGGCGCGAGCCAGGTCACCCGTGTCAACGGCGCGACCGCCGCCTTCAGGTCGACATGCGAGGCGAGCGCCATCCCGAGCTGGTGCTGAGGCTCGGCGCCTTCGGGGTGCAGGCTCGCCAGTCGCCGGGCGGCGGCCAGGGAGTCTGCAGAGCGAGGCGTGTCTGAGGCCATCTCGTCGGATCGTTCAGCGGTTGCCGAGCAAGGTCGCGTCGCGGGTTTCGAGGTAGAGCAGAGATGACGGCGGATCGACGAGGTGCTGGATCAGTACGACGGGCTGGAAATTGATCTCGTGAAGCCGGTCGAGTGCCGCCCACTCGTAGCGGAACCGGGGTTCGCGGCTCGTCAGCGGGTCTCCAGGGAAGAGTCTTGAGTCGAGCGCGCGTACGCGAAAATAGAAGCCGTACTCGCGCATGATGTCGCCGCCGAGCGGGAAGAAGTTCTCGTGAACGAACAGCATGTCCTCGCAGGCGACGGCGAGCCCCATTTCTTCCTGGAACTCGCGGCGGACGGCGAGACGCAGCGTCTCCGCGTCCTCGAGCCGGCCGCCGGGGAGGTTCCAGAGATCGGTTCCTCTGGCGTTCTCGAGAACGACCGCACCGTCGACGACCAGCACGCCGGCGACGCGGATCTGCGTCCTCACGCCGCCTCTATCTCGAGGAAGCGCTCGGTCAGGCGGGCGAGGAAGCTGACGCCGGTCGGGATCGCCTCGTTGTTGAAGTCGTAGTGCGGGTTGTGCAGCACGCAATTGCCCTCGCCCGGACCGTTGCCGAGCCACAGCATGGCGCCGGGGACCTTCTGCAGCATGAAGGAGAAGTCCTCGCCGCCCATCACCGGGGGAATGTCGCGCTTGACGTTGCCGACACCGCAGACCTCCTCGGCGACCTTGGCGGCAAAGTCGGTCTCATCCGCATGGTTGATCGTCGGCGGATAGCGGCGATTGTAGTGATACTCGATCGTCGCGCCGTAGGCAGAGGCGACGCCATGCGCGATCTCGCCAAGACGCTTCTCGATCGTATCTTGGACGTGGGGCACGAGAGCACGCGCGGTGCCGCCGATCGTGACCTCGTCCGGGATGACGTTGAAAGTGTCGCCGCCCTTCATGAAGCCGACGCTGACCACGACCGAGTCGAGCGGATCGACGTTGCGGCTGGCGATAGTCTGCAGCGCCATGACGATCTGGCAGCCGATGACGAAGGGATCGGTGCCCTGATGCGGCATGGCGCCATGGCTCCCCTTGGCGCGAACCTTGATCGTCCAGGAATCGGATGAGGCGAGCAACGTGCCGGCGCGTATCGCCATATGGCCGACAGGCAGGCCCGGCACGTTGTGAAGCGCGAAGACACCGTCGCAGGGGAACTTATCGAACAGACCTTCCTCGACCATCACGCGGCCGCCGCCGAGGCCCTCCTCCGCCGGCTGGAAGATGAAGTGGACCGTACCGTTGAAGGACTTGGTTTCGGCGAGATAGCGCGCCGCACCCAGCAGCATCGTCGTGTGCCCGTCGTGGCCGCAGGCATGCATCTTGTTATTGTTGATCGACGCATGAGCAAAGGTGTTCCGCTCCTGGATCGGCAGCGCGTCCATATCTGCCCGAAGTCCGATCGAGCGGGTTGCATTGCCGCGGCGCAAGGTCCCGATGACGCCGGTCTTGGCGAGGCCGCGATGCACCTCACAGCCATACTCGGCCAGCTTGGCGGCGACGATGTCCGAAGTGCGCTGCTCCTCGAAGGCGATTTCCGGATGCATGTGGATGTCATTGCGAATCGAGGAGAGCTCGGCCTGGTAGTCGAGCACGCGCGAGATGACGGACATAAGGGCTCCGAAGGCGGGAAGAGCGCGATTGAGGCGTATGCGGGGGGCGCCTGTTGAGCTGCCCCCGGATTTTTTGGACACCGATTTGTCCAACCGGAGGCATTCATGATGAAGTCGAGCATGAACCAAATCGAAACCAACGATGTGAATGATGATACCGAGGTCGGCAGGGTCGAGCGCAGTTCGTCCGGGCAGTCTCCTGGCCATGTGTTCCCTGGCCAGGGAACGACGC
>VGEN01000095.1 GCA_016869285.1 Alphaproteobacteria bacterium | reverse complement strand
GGCTCTCTTCGAGACGGGTTTGCGGGCGTAGCTCAGTTGGTTAGAGCGCCGGCCTGTCACGCCGGAGGCCGCGGGTTCAAGTCCCGTCGCTCGCGCCATCTCGAAGGAACCCGGCGGCCTCGCCGGGGCCACCCAAGGGGTGGAATTCCCTTGTAAAAGTACGGGCTTTCACAAGGGCTTGGCCGTCGATATAGTGGCTGCGATTCTCACGTCGGGACGGCCGATGGAAGAGCTTTTGAGAGAATATCTACCGATCCTGATCTTCCTCGGCGTGGCCGTGGCGGTAGCGGGCGCAGCCGTTCTCGCGTCGTTCATCCTCGCGCGCCAGCATCCAGACCCCGAGAAGCTCTCTGCCTATGAGTGCGGCTTCGAGGCCTTCGACGATGCGCGCTCCAAGTTCGACGTGCGCTACTACCTCGTCGCGATCCTCTTCATCATTTTCGACCTCGAGGTCGCCTTCCTGTTCCCCTGGGCGGTATCGCTCGGTGATATCGGCTTGTTCGGCTTCTGGTCGATGGTCGCCTTCCTCGGCGTGCTTACGGTCGGCTTCGTCTATGAATGGAAGAAGGGAGCGCTCGAATGGGAGTGACCAGCCTCGGCACACCCGTGGCGCCCGGGCCGGTGCAGGACAAGCTGCTGCGCTCGGTCACCGACGAGCTCTCGGACAAGGGCTTTGTCGTCGCTCAGCTCGATAAGCTGGTCGCCTGGGCCCGCACCGGTTCGCTCTGGCCGATGACCTTCGGGCTTGCGTGCTGCGCGGTCGAGATGATGCACACGGCCTGCTCGCGCTACGATCTCGACCGGTTCGGCATCTTCTTCCGCCCGAGCCCGCGCCAGTCGGACGTGATGATCGTCGCCGGCACGCTGACCAACAAGATGGCGCCTCCGCTGCGCAAGGTCTACGACCAGATGGCCGAGCCGCGCTGGGTGCTGTCGATGGGCAGCTGCGCCAATGGCGGCGGCTACTATCACTATTCCTACTCGGTGGTGCGCGGCTGCGACCGCATCGTGCCGGTCGACATCTACGTGCCGGGCTGCCCGCCGACCGCTGAAGCGCTGCTCTACGGCATCCTGCAGCTGCAGAAGAAGATCCGTCGCGTCAGCACGATCACGCGCTGAAGGGGCTTTTGATGAGCGAAGCGCTGCGGGAACTGGGCAACGCGATCAAGGCCGCGCATCCGGGCGATATCGACGAGGTCGATGTGCGCCTGGGCGAGCTGATGCTCGTGGTCAAGCGCGATAGCATCGTGCGTGTGCTCAAGCATCTCCGCGACGATCCGTCCTGCCTCTTCAAGATGTTGGTCGACATCTGCGGTGTCGACTTCCCGGAGCGCGCCCAGCGCTTCGATGTCGTCTACAACCTGCTCAGCCTCAAGCATAACCGCCGCATCCGCGTGAAGGTCCGCGCCAACGAGGCCGAGCCGGTGCCGTCGGTAGTTTCGCTGTTCAACGCCGCCGGCTGGTATGAGCGCGAGACCTGGGATCTTTATGGCGTCGCGTTCTCCGATCATCCGGATCTGCGGCGCCTGCTCACCGATTACGGCTTCGACGGCCATCCGCTACGCAAGGACTTCCCGCTGACCGGCCATGTCGAGGTCCGTTACGACGAGGAGCAGAAGCGCGTCGTCTACGACAAGGTCAAGCTGCAGCAGGACTTCCGCAGCTTCGACTTCCTCTCGCCCTGGGAGGGCATGACCCGGCCGCTGCCGGGCGACGAGAAGGCGAAGCACTGATTTCGACGTATCGACCGGCGACTCTCTGAGGGAGAAAGAGACCAAGGTGGCCGAAGCCAAGATCAAGCCGATGACCATCAATTTCGGGCCGCAGCACCCGGCGGCCCACGGTGTTCTACGCCTGGTCATGGAAATGGACGGCGAGGTGGTGGAGCGCATCGATCCCCACATCGGGCTCCTCCATCGCGGCACCGAGAAGCTGATCGAGTACAAGACCTATCTGCAGGCGATGCCGTATTTCGATCGCCTCGACTACGTGGCGCCGATGGCGCAGGAGCACGCCTACGTCCTCGGCGTCGAGAAGCTGCTGGGGCTCGAGGTGCCGAAGCGCGGCCAGTATATCCGCGTGCTCTTCGACGAGATCAGCCGTGTCCTCAATCACCTGCTCAACGTGCCGGCCTATGCGATGGATGTCGGCGCGCTGACGCCGATGCTCTGGTGCTTCGAGCAGCGCGAATACCTGATGGAGTTCTATGAGCGCGTCTCGGGCGCCAGGCTCCATGCCGCCTACTACCGTCCCGGCGGCGTGCATCAGGATCTGCCGGCCGGTCTGCTCGACGACATCATGAAGTGGGCGGACCAGTTCCCGAAGATCATCGACGACCTCTCGAGCCTGCTCGACGAGAACCGCATCTTCAAGCAGCGCCTCGTCGACATCGGCGTCGTGACCGCGGAGCAGGCGCTCGACTGGGGCTTCACCGGCCCGATGCTGCGTTCCTCGGGCGTGCCGTGGGACCTCCGCAAGGCGCAGCCCTACGACGCCTATGCCGAGATGGATTTCGACATCCCGATCGGCAAGAACGGCGATTGCTACGACCGCTACCTCGTCCGCATGGAGGAGTTGCGCCAGTCGCTGAGGATCATCCGTCAGTGCTGCGAGAAGATGCCCTCGGGCCCGCACGTCTCGCGCGACTTCAAGGTGACGCCGCCGCCCCGAGGCGAGATGAAGCGCTCGATGGAAGCGCTCATCCATCACTTCAAGCTCTACACCGAAGGCTTCCACGTACCGCCGGGCGAGACCTATACCGCGGTCGAGGCGCCGAAGGGCGAGTTCGGGGTCTATCTCGTCTCCGACGGCACCAACCGCCCGTACCGTTGCAAGATCCGCGCGCCGGGCTTCCCGCACCTGCAGGCTATCGAGTTCTGCTCGAAGGGCCACATGCTGGCGGACTCGGTCGCCATCCTCGGTTCCATGGACATCGTCTTCGGCGAGGTCGACCGATGAGCGCGCAAGAGGCAGCCAACGTCCCGCAGCCGGCGAGCTTCGAGTTCACGCCTGAGAACCTCGAGCGGGCGAAGAAGATCATCGCGAAGTATCCGACGGGCAAGCAGCAGTCGGCGGTGATGCCGCTGCTCGACCTGGCGCAGCGCCAGCACGACAATTGGCTGCCGATCGCGGCGATGGAGTATGTCGCCAGGCTTCTCGACATGGCGCCGATCCGCGTGCGCGAGGTCGCGACCTTCTACACCATGTATAACCACGCGCCGATCGGCCGACACCACGTCCAGATCTGCACGACGACGCCGTGCTGGCTGCGCGGTTCGGACACCGTCGTCGATGCCTGCGAGAAACGCCTCGGCATCAAGCTCGGCGAGACCACGGCCGACCGGCAATTTACCCTGGCCGAGGCCGAGTGCCTTGGCGCCTGCGTCAACGCGCCGATGATGCAGGTCGGCGATGACTACTACGAGGACCTGACGCCGGAAACGACGGTCAATGTCCTGGATGCGCTGGCGCGCGGCGAGAAACCGAAGCCCGGCAACCAGTCGAAGCGCCTGACCTCGTCGCCTGAAGGCGGCTTCACGACGCTGCTCGATACGGCGAAGGGGAGCGACTGATGCTCGCCGACAAGGACCGCATCTTCACCAACCTCTACGGCCAGGCCGATTGGGGCCTCGCCGGCGCGCGCGCCCGCGGCGACTGGGACGGCACCAAGGACCTTATCCTCAAGGGCCGCGAGTGGATCGTCGAGGAGATCAAGAAGTCGCAGCTGCGCGGCCGCGGCGGCGCCGGCTTCTCGACCGGCATGAAGTGGTCCTTCATGCCGAAGCAGTCCGACGGCCGCCCGTCCTACCTCGTCATCAACGCGGATGAGGGCGAGCCCGGCACCTGCAAGGACCGCGACATGCTGCGCCACGACCCGCATAAGCTGGTCGAGGGCTGCCTGCTCGCCTGCGTCGGCATCGGCGCGCATGCCTGCTACATTTACATCCGCGGCGAGTTCTACCAGGAGGGCTCGAACCTCCAGCGGGCCATCGACGAGGCCTATGCGGCCGGGCTGATCGGCAAGAACGCCTGCGGCTCCGGCTATGACTGCGACATCTACCTGCACCGCGGCGCCGGCGCCTATATCTGCGGCGAAGAGACGGCGCTGATCGAGAGCCTGGAAGGCAAGAAGGGCCAGCCGCGGCTGAAGCCGCCGTTCCCCGCCTTCTGCGGCGTCTGGGGCTGCCCGACCACGGTCAACAATGTCGAGACCGTCGCGGTCGTGCCGACCATTCTCAGGCGCGGTGCGCCGTGGTTTGCCTCGATCGGGCGGCCGAACAACACCGGGCCCAAGGTCTTCTGTATCTCGGGCCATGTGAACAAGCCCTGCAACGTCGAGGATGCGCTCGGCGTGCCGCTGCGCGAGCTGATCGAGAACCATGCCGGCGGCGTCCGCGGCGGCTGGGACAACCTGCTCGCCGTGATTCCCGGCGGCTCGTCGATGCCGGTGCTGTCGAAGGCGCAGGCCGACACGATCCAGATGGATTTCGACTATCTGCGCGACGCCAAGTCGGGCCTCGGCACCGCGGCGATCGTGGTCATGGACAAGTCGACCGACATCGTCCGCGCCTTCGCGCGGCTCGCCGCCTTCTACAAGCATGAGAGCTGCGGCCAGTGCACGCCCTGCCGCGAGGGCACCGGCTGGATGTACCGGATGCTGACGCGCATGGCGAAGGGCAAGGCGACGATGGCCGATATCGATCTTCTCGATGCGGTCACCAAGCAGATCGAAGGCCATACCATCTGCGCCTTCGGCGAGGGGGCCGCCTGGCCGGTGATGGGCTTGCTGCGCAACTTCCGCCCGGAGATCGAGAAGAGGCTCGGTCAACAGGTGAAGCAGGCGGCGGAGTAGGGGACATGCCGAAGCTCAAAGTCGACAACGTCGAGGTCGAGGTTCCGGCCGGCTACACGGTGCTGCAGGCCTGCGAGGTCGCCGGCGTCGAGATCCCGCGCTTCTGCTACCACGACCGGCTCTCGATCGCCGGCAATTGCCGCATGTGCCTGGTCGAGATGGAGAAGTCGCCGAAGCCGATCGCCTCATGCGCGATGCCGGCGGCCGACAACATGGTGATCAAGACCAACACGCCGATGGCCAGGAAGGCCCGCCAGGGCGTGATGGAGTTCCTTCTGATCAACCATCCGCTCGACTGCCCGATCTGCGATCAGGGCGGCGAGTGCGACCTGCAGGACCAGGCGGTCGCCTATGGCATGGATCACAGCCGCTACAAGGAGAACAAGCGGGCTGTGAAGGACAAGGAGATGGGGCCGCTGGTCAAGACGATCATGACCCGCTGCATCCATTGCACGCGCTGCGTGCGCTTCGCGACCGAGGTCGCCGGCGTCGATGACCTCGGTCTTCTCTACCGCGGCGAGAACGCGCAGATCACCACATATCTCGAGAAGGCCTTCGCCTCCGAGCTCTCCGGCAACGTCATCGACCTCTGCCCGGTCGGCGCGCTGACCTCGAAGCCCTATGCCTTCACCGCGCGCCCCTGGGAACTGCGCAAGACCGAGTCGGTAGACGTCTCCGATGCGTTGGGGGCGAGCATCCGCATCGACGCGCGCGGCAACGAGGTGCTGCGCGTGCTGCCGCGCCTGAACGAGGACGTCAACGAGGAGTGGATCTCCGACAAGGCGCGCTTCGCCTGCGACGGCTTGAAGCGCCAGCGACTCGACCGTCCCTATGTGCGGAAGAACGGCAGGCTCGAGCCCGCGAGCTGGGACGATGCGCTTTCCGTCGCTGCCGGGAAGCTGAAGGCCGCCGGGCCGAAGGCCGCCGCGATCGCGGGCGATCTCTGCGATGCGGAAGCGATGGTCGCGCTCAAGGATCTGATGGCGGGCCTGGGCTCGACCAGCGTCGATTGCCGCCAGGACGGAGCGAAGCTCGACGCCTCTGTGCGCGGCGCCTATCTGTTCAACGCCGGCATCGCCGGGATCGAGCAGGCCGATGCGATCCTGCTGATCGGCACCAACCCGCGCGCGGAATCGCCCGTGCTGAACGCGCGGCTGCGCAAGCGCTTCCTTTCAGGGCGCCTCAAGATCGCCTCGATCGGTCCGGTCGTTAACCTGACCTTCCCGGTCCAGAACCTCGGCGCAGGAGCGCAGACGCTGAGCGAGGTTGCCGAGGGCCGGCACGCCTTCTTCGAGGTGCTGAAATCGGCGAAGAAGCCCATGCTGATCTTGGGGCAAGGCGCGCTCGCCCGTGCCGACGGCGGCGCCGTGCTGGCGGCGGCGCGCGCGCTCGCCGACAAGGCAGGCATGGTGCGCGAGGACTGGAACGGCTTCTGCATGCTGCACACGGCGGCGGCGCGCGTCGGCGGTCTCGACCTCGGCCTGGTGCCGGGCGCGGGCGGCCGCGACGTTGCCGGCATCATCGACGGGGCAGGGAAAGGCGAGGTTCCGGTCGTCTATCTGCTCGCCGCCGACGAGATCGACACCCGCAAGCTGGGCTCGGCCTTCGTCATCTACCAAGGTCATCACGGCGATGCCGGCGCCAGCCGCGCCGACGTTGTCCTTCCGGGGGCGGCCTATACCGAAAAGAACGGCACCTACGTCAACACCGAAGGGCGCGTGCAGCTCGGCCGACTCTCGGTCTTCCCGCCCGGCGATGCGCGCGAGGACTGGAAGATCCTGCGCGCTCTGTCGGAGAAGCTCGGCAAGCCGCTGCCCTACGATAATCTCGGGCAGGTGCGCCGTCGCCTCGTCGCGGTGAACCCGTTCTTCGGCACGCTCGAGCAAGCCAAGCCCGGCGCCTGGGGCGCTTTCGGGCAGGCGGGGTCGATGGGCGCCGAGCCATTCGCCTCACCGATCCGGAACTTCTACATGACCGATCCGATCAGCCGTGCCTCGCCGACCATGGCGGAGTGCACGGCGACATTCGCGAGCGGCGCGGCCAGGACCGGCACCCATGACTGATTTCCTGACCGGCTACGTCTATCCCGGCGCCATCATCCTGGCGCAGATCGTCGCCATCATCGTGCCGCTGCTGGTCGCGGTCGCCTATCTGACCTTGGCTGAACGCAAGGTGCTGGCGGCGATGCAGCTGCGCCGGGGGCCGAACGTGGTCGGTCCTTTCGGCCTGCTGCAGCCGATCGCCGACGGCCTCAAGCTGCTCTCGAAGGAGACCATCCTTCCCGCCGGTGCCAACCTCGCCGTGTTCCTGATGGCGCCGATGCTCACCTTCATCCTGGCGCTGGTCGGATGGGCGGTGATCCCCTTCGGCGAAGGCATCGTGCTCGCGGACATCAATGTCGGCATCCTCTACCTCTTCGCCATCTCCTCGCTCGGCGTCTACGGCGTGATCATGGCGGGCTGGGCGTCGAACTCGAAATACGCCTTCCTCGGCGCGCTGCGCTCGGCCGCTCAGATGGTCTCATACGAGGTCTCGATCGGCTTCGTCATCATCACGGTCCTGATCTGCGTCGGCTCGCTCAACCTGACCGACATCGTGCTGGCGCAGCGGAACATGTGGTTCTGCCTGCCGCTGCTGCCGATGTTCGTGATCTTCTTCATCTCAGGGCTGGCCGAGACCAACCGGCTCCCCTTCGACTTGCCCGAGGGCGAGTCCGAGATCGTCGCCGGCTTCATGGTCGAATACTCGTCGATGAGCTTCGCGCTCTTCTTCCTCGGCGAGTACGCGAACATGATCTTGGTCGCGGCGATGACCACGATCCTGTTCCTCGGCGGTTGGCTGCCGCCTTTCGACATCGCGCCGTTTAACTGGGTGCCGGGGCCGATCTGGTTCGCGCTCAAGATCGCGCTCCTGCTCTTCGTGTTTCTTTGGGTGCGCGGGACCTTCCCGCGCTACCGCTACGACCAGCTCATGCGGCTCGGCTGGAAGGTGTTCCTGCCGATCTCGCTTGCCTGGGTGGTCTTGACCGCCGGCTTCCTTGTCGCCCTCGACATGGTGCCGTGACGGAGGAGTGACATGGCCGTTCTCGATCGCGCCGCGAAAAGCCTGGTCCTCTGGGAGCTGATCTCGGGGATGGCGCTCACCTTCAAGTACTTCTTCAAGCCGAAGGTGACGCTGAACTATCCCTACGAGAAGGGACCCTTGAGCCCGCGCTTCCGCGGCGAGCACGCGCTCCGCCGCTACGCCAATGGCGAGGAGCGCTGCATCGCGTGCAAGCTCTGCGAGGCCGTGTGCCCGGCCCAGGCGATCACCATCGAGGCCGAGCCGCGCGACGACGGCAGCCGGCGCACCACGCGCTACGACATCGACATGACCAAGTGCATCTATTGCGGCTTCTGCCAAGAGGCATGCCCGGTCGACGCCATCGTCGAGGGGCCGAACTTCGAGTTCGCCGCCGAGACCCGCGAGGAGCTCTTCTACAACAAGGACAAGCTGCTTGCGAACGGCGACCGCTGGGAACGCGAGATCGCCTCGAATCTCGCCTCCGACGCGCCCTACCGGTGAGCCCAAGACCATGGTGATCCAGGCGCTCTCCTTCTATCTCTTCGCGCTGGTGGCGGTCGCCTCGGGCGTCATGGTCATCAGCGCGCGGAACCCGGTCCACTCGGTCCTCTTCCTGATTCTCGCCTTCTTCAACGCTGCCGGCCTGTTCGTGCTGATGGGGGCGGAGTTCCTGGCGATGATCCTGGTCATCGTCTATGTCGGCGCCGTCGCCGTGCTGTTCCTGTTCGTCGTCATGATGCTGGACATCAACTTCCAGCGCCTGCGCCAAGGACTGCTCCGCTACGTCCCGATCGGCGCCGCGGTCGGGCTCATTCTCTTGGCCGAGCTGGTGCTGGTCTTCGGCTCATGGATCGGGGCGCCGGACGGCGCGCAGACCCGGCCGATGCCGCCCGCCGCGGAAATGACCAACACCGAGGCGCTTGGCCGCATCCTCTATACCGATTATGTCTATCTATTCCAGGCCTCGGGCATGGTGCTGCTGGTCGCCATGATCGGCGCCATCGTGCTGACGCTCCGCCACCGCGAGGGCGTGCGCCGCCAGACGATCGGGGCTCAGGTCGCACGCTCGAAGGCGGACTCGGTCGAGGTGGTCAAGGTCCGGCCGGGGAGCGGCGTCTGATGCTGACCATCACGCTCGGCCACTACCTGACCGTTGCCGCCATCCTGTTCACGCTCGGCGTCTTCGGCATCTTCCTCAACCGCAAGAACGTCATCGTCATCCTGATGTCGGTCGAGCTGATGCTGCTCGCCGTCAACATAAACCTGGTGGCGTTCTCCGCGCATATGGGCGACCTGGTCGGTCAGGTCTTCGCCATGTTCGTGCTGACCGTCGCCGCTGCCGAGGCGGCGATCGGGCTCGCCATTCTCGTCGTCTACTTCCGAAACCGCGGCTCGATCGCGGTCGAGGACATCAACCTGATGAAGGGCTGAGGACGTGCTGCACGCCGCTCCTGTCTTCCTGCCGCTGCTCGGCGCGATCGTCGCCGGACTCTTCGGCCGTTTCATCGGCGACCGCGGCGCGCAGCTCGTCACCTGCGGAGCGATGGTACTGGCCGCTCTCACCGGGGCTTTCGTCTTCGTCGACGTCGCTCTGATGGGGCATGCGCGCACGATCGAGATCGCCGCCTGGATCGTCTCGGGCTCTTTTGATGTCACCTGGTCCGTCCGCCTGGACACGCTGTCGGCGAGCATGATCGGCATGGTCACGCTCGTCTCCTGCATGATCCATATCTACTCCTGCGGCTACATGGCCCATGACAACTCGATCCCAAGGTTCATGGCCTATCTGAGCCTGTTCACCTTCTTCATGCTGATGCTGGTCTCCGCCGACAACTTCGTTCAGCTCTTCTTCGGCTGGGAAGGTGTCGGCCTCGCCTCCTATCTGCTGATCGGCTTCTGGTATCAACGGCCGTCGGCGAACGCCGCGGCGATCAAGGCTTTCGTCGTCAATCGCGTCGGCGACTTCGGCTTCGCGCTCGGCGTCTTCGGCGTGTTCATGATCTACGACTCGGTGGGATTCGACGCGGTCTTCGCCGCGACGCCGGGCAAGGTCGGCACGACATTCAACTTCCTCGGATGGCAGGTCGACACGCTGACGACCATCTGCCTCCTGCTCTTCGTCGGCGCCATGGGCAAGTCGGCGCAGCTCGGTCTCCACACCTGGCTGCCCGACGCGATGGAAGGCCCGACCCCGGTCTCGGCGCTGATCCACGCGGCGACCATGGTGACGGCGGGCGTCTTCATGGTCTGCCGGCTCTCGCCGATGTTCGAGTACGCGCCGACCGCGCTTGCCGTCGTCACCGTCGTCGGCGCCTCGACCGCGTTCTTTGCCGCGACCGTGGGCCTGACCCAGTTCGACATCAAGCGCGTGATCGCCTACTCGACCTGCAGCCAGCTTGGCTACATGTTCTTCGCCGCTGGCGTTTCCGCCTATTCGGCAGCGATGTTCCATCTGATCACGCACGCCTTCTTCAAGGCGCTGCTCTTCCTCGGCGCCGGCTCGGTGATCCATGCCATGTCGGACGAACAGGACATGCGCAAGATGGGCGGGATCTGGAAGCTGATCCCGGTGACCTATGCGCTGATGTGGATCGGCAACCTGGCGCTCGCCGGCGTGCCGCCCTTCGCCGGCTTCTTCTCCAAGGACATCATCCTGGAAGCCGCCTATGCCGCGCATTCGGGTGTCGGCGTCTACGCCTTCACTCTCGGCACCGCGGCGGCGCTGATGACCGCCTTCTATTCCTGGCGACTCCTGTTCCTGACCTTCCATGGCGAGCCGCGCGCCGACCATCACACGATGGAGCATGTGCACGAGTCGCCGCAGATCATGCTGGCGCCGCTCTATGTGCTCGCCGCCGGTGCCATCGTCTCGGGCTTCCTGCTCTACGGCCTCTTCGTCGGCGACGGCCGCGCCGCGTTCTGGGGCACCTCGCTCTTCGTGCTTCCCGACCACGACACCGTCGAGCACGCGCATCATGTGCCGCTCTGGGTCAAGCTGCTGCCGACCTTGGCGGGGCTCACTGGCATCGCCGGCGCCTATATGTTCTACGTCTCCAACCCGGAGATGCCGGGAAGGATGATCGAGGCCTTCCGCCCGATCCATCAATTCCTGTTCAACAAGTGGTACTTCGATGAGCTCTATGAGCGCCTCTTTGTCAGGCCTGCCTTCTGGATCGGCCGCAGCCTGTGGAAGGGCGGGGACGGGGCGATCATCGACGGGCTCGGACCGGACGGCATCGCCGCGACCACGATCAATCTTGCGAAACGCGCCGGTCGCCTTCAGACCGGGTATGTCTACCACTACGCCTTTGCGATGCTGATCGGCGTGGTGATCCTCGCGAGCTTCTACCTGTACCAGATGGGGCGCTGACCATGAGCGGCTGGCCCCTTCTGTCCCTGGTGACCTTCCTGCCCCTGGTCGGGGCGGGGATCATCCTGCTCACGCGCGGCTCGCCCGAGCTTGTCGCCCGCAATGCGCGCAACATCGCGCTTTGGACCTCGCTGATCACCTTCGTGCTGTCGCTGGCGCTGTGGACGGGCTTCGATCCGGACGTCTCCGACTTCCAGTTCGTCGAGAAGGCGAGGTGGATCCCGGCCTTCGGCATCACCTATCACATGGGCGTTGACGGCATCTCGATGTTCTTCGTGCTGCTGTCGACACTGCTGACGCCGATCTGCGTGCTGGCGAGCTGGGAAGCGATCGAGACCCGCGTGAAGGAGTACATGATCTCCTTCCTTGTGCTCGAGACGCTGATGGTCGGCACCTTCTCGGCGCTCGACTTCGTGCTTTTCTACGTCTTCTTCGAGGGCGTGCTGATTCCGATGTTCCTGATCATCGGGGTGTGGGGCGGGCCGCGCCGGGTCTACTCGGCCTTCAAGTTCTTCCTCTATACGCTCACCGGCTCGGTCCTGATGCTGCTGGCGATCCTCGCCATCTTCTTCCAGACCGGCACCACCGACGTGCCGACGTTGATGCTGAGCCACCTGCCCTCGACGATGCAGAAATGGCTGTGGCTCGCCTTCTTCGCCTCCTTCGCGGTCAAGGTGCCGATGTGGCCGGTTCATACCTGGCTGCCGGATGCGCATGTCGAGGCGCCGACGGCGGGCTCGGTTATTCTCGCCGGCGTGCTCTTGAAGATGGGCGCCTACGGCTTCCTTCGCTTCTCGGTGCCGATGCTGCCGGAGGCGACCGCCTATTTCACGCCGCTGATCTACACGCTTTCGGTCGTCGCAGTAATCTACACCTCGCTGGTCGCGCTTGCCCAGGAGGACATGAAGAAGCTGATCGCGTACTCCTCGGTCGCGCATATGGGCTTCGTCACGATCGGCATCTTCGCCCTCAACACCCAGGCGGTGACCGGCGCACTCTACCAGATGCTGAGCCACGGCATCGTCTCGGCCGCGCTCTTCCTCTGCGTCGGCGTCGTCTACGATCGCGAGCACAGCCGCGAGATCTCGCATTACGGCGGCCTCGTCGACCGCATGCCGATCTACGCCTTCGTATTCATGGTTTTCACCATGGCCTCGGTCGGGCTTCCCGGCACCTCGGGCTTCGTCGGCGAGTTCCTGGTGCTGACCGGCGCATTCCAGGCTTCGACCTGGGTCGCGACGTTGGCGGCGACCGGTGTGATCCTCGGCGCCGCCTACATGCTCTACCTCTATCGCCGCGTCGTCTTTGGAAAGCTCGAGAAAGATCACCTCAAGGACATCCTCGATCTGAGCTGGCGCGAGGTCGCGGTGTTCGCGCCGCTGGTCGTGCTCGCGATCTGGATGGGCGTCTATCCGACCTCCTTCACGCGGCCGATGCACGCTTCCGTCGTCAACCTCGTGACCAAGTACGAGACCGCAGCGGTGCCGCACTCATCCGCGATCGCGGCTGCCCGGCGCTAGGATGTAGACTCCCATGACCACTGCTCAGCTCATGCCGGCGCTTCCCGAGATCTGGCTCGCCGTCGCCGGCATGGCGCTCCTGATGATCGGCGTTTTCCGCGGCGACGGCGGCACCCGAAACCTCTCCTGGCTCTCGGTGCTCGTGCTGGTGATCGCGATCGTGCTCGTGCTCGGAGGTACGCCCGGCCGCACCGTCGCCTTCGGCGGCCAGTTCGTCACCGATGCCTTCGCGGTCTTCGTCAAGGTGATCGTGCTGATCGGCTCGATGGTCTCGATCGTCCTCGCTCTCGACTATATCGAGCGCGAGGAGATGGCACGGTTCGAATATCCGGTTCTCATCGTGCTGGCGACGCTTGGCATGCTGGTGATGGTTTCGGCCAACGACCTGATCACGCTCTACCTCGGCCTCGAGCTGCAGTCCCTGGCGCTTTACGTCGTTGCTTCCTTCCAACGCGACCGCATCCGTTCGACCGAAGCGGGCCTCAAGTATTTTGTCCTCGGCGCTCTTTCCTCCGGCATGCTGCTTTATGGCTGCTCGCTGATCTATGGCGCTACCGGCGCTACCGGCTTCGAGCCGATCGCGCAGTCGATCTCGGACAACGAGGGTGCGGCCTCGATCGGACTCGTCTTCGGTATCGTCTTCCTGACCGCCGGTCTCGCCTTCAAGGTATCGGCCGTGCCCTTCCACATGTGGACGCCCGATGTCTACGAAGGGGCGCCGACGCCGGTGACGGCGCTGTTTGCCATCGCGCCAAAGGCGGCGGCGATCGCGCTCTTCGTTCGCGTCATGATCGGGCCTTTCGGCGATATCGTCGCCGACTGGCGACCGATCCTGATCGCGATCTCGGTCGGCTCGATGGTCCTCGGCGCCGTCGCCGCAATAAACCAAGCCAACATCAAGCGCCTGCTCGCTTACAGCTCGATCGGCAACATGGGCTATGCGCTGGTGGGCCTTGCTGCCGGCACCGAGTCCGGCGTGCGCGGCATCCTGATCTACATGGCGATCTACATCGTCATGACCTCCGGCGCCTTCGCCATCGTTCTCTCGATGCGTCAGAAGGGCAAGATGGTCGAAGGTATCGCCGACCTGGCCGGGCTCTCGAAGACCCATCCGGGCATGGCGCTTGCTTTCGCGATCTTCCTCTTCTCTCTCGCCGGCATCCCGCCGCTAGCCGGGTTCTTCGGCAAGCTCTATGTCTTTCTGGCCGCGGTCGAGGCGGGGCTTTACGCGCTCGCGGTGATCGGCGTGCTGGCCTCCGTGGTGGCTGCCTATTACTACCTCCGTATCATCAAGATCATGTACTTCGATGAGGCGGCAGCGCCGCTCGATAAGGAGGCGGTCGGCCGCGGCCTAGAGGCCGTGCAAGCCGTCACGGCGCTCCTGATCCTGCTCTTCTTCGTCTACCCGAGCCCCGTGCTGACCACCGCTGCGATGGCCGCGCGCTCGCTGTTCCCGGTATGAATCTGCCCGCCGGCTTCCATCGGGTCGCATTCGAGGAGATCGGGTCTACGAATACGGAGGCGCTCCGCCTCGCCGAAACGGGCGCACCCGAGCTCACCCTGGTGACGGCAAGACGCCAGCTAGCCGGCCGTGGTCGGCGCGGCCGGGCCTTCGACTCCCCGACCGGCAATCTCTTCGCCTCGATCGTGCTCCGGCCCGATCGCCCTTACGCTGTGGTCTCACAGCTTTCCTTCGTTGCTGCGCTCGCCGTCGGCGACCTGCTCGACCGGCTGGCGCTCGACGGCGCTGTCGGCTTCAAGTGGCCGAACGACGTGCAGGTCGACGGCGCCAAGATTTCCGGCATCCTGCTTGAAGGCGGTGTCGGTCATCTGGTCGCCGGCATCGGCGTCAACCTCCTGCATCATCCCGGCGGCACGCCCTATCCGGCGACCTCAGTCCTGGCCAAAGGCGGCAAAGCAGCAGATCTCGAGGAGGCGACCGCGATCCTGGCGGAAGCGTTTCTGGAGCGCTATCGCTGCTGGCTTGCCGATGGTTTCGAGCCCGCGCGCGAGGCTTGGCTCGCGCGCGCGGTCGGGATCGGCCGCGAGGTCCGCGTCGCCCTGGGCGACGGCCGGATCGACGCCGGCGTCTTCTCAGCGCTCGATGAGACCGGCGCCCTTGTGTTGACCCGGGACGGAGCCGTTCGGAAGATCAACGCGGGAGAGGTCTTCTTCGCTGCCTGACATGCTGCTTGCGATCGACGCCAACGACACCGACGCCGAGCTTGCCGCCTTCGACGGCGAGCGGACGTGCTGCTCCTCGACCTGCCGAGCTAATCCGGCATGAGCAAGCAAAAGGCCTCCGACTTCCTGTTCCTGCCGCTGGGCGGGGCGGAGGAGATCGGCATGAACCTCAATCTGTACGGCTACGGCGGCAAGTGGCTGATCGTCGATTGCGGTGTAACCTTCGGCGACGACTCGACGCCCGGTGTCGAGCTGATCCTTCCGGACCCCGCTTGGATCGCCGAGCGTCGCAAGGACCTTGTCGGCATCGTCGCCACGCATGCTCATGAAGACCATATCGGCGCCATCCCGTATCTGTGGCCGCAGCTTGGATGCCCGGTCTACGCGACACCGTTCACGGCCTCGGTTCTCAAGCGCAAGCTGCAAGAGCGGGATCTCGCCAAGAAGGTCGAGATCAAGCCGATCCCGGTCTCCGGCAGCTTCCGGATTCCGCCCTTCGACCTTGAGCTCATCCATCTCACGCATTCGATCCCGGAACCGATGGCGATCGCGGTCAAGACGCCCGCGGGCACGGTGCTGCACACCGGCGACTGGAAGTTCGATCCCGACCCTCTGATCGGCCCGGTTGCCGACGAGGCCGCGCTGCGTCGGCTCGGCGATCAGGGCGTGCTGGCGCTGGTCGGAGATTCGACCAACGTCTTCGTGCCTGGCGAGGCCGGCTCCGAGGCCGATGTTCGGAAGAACCTCGAGTTCCTGGTCGGCAGGTATTCGGAGCGCGTTGTCGTCGCCTGCTTCGCCTCGAATGTCGCGCGGCTCGAGTCGATCGCTCTTGCGGCGAAGGCCAATGACCGCCACGCTGCCCTGGTCGGGCGTTCCCTTTGGCGGATGTACGACTCCGCCAAGGAGGCGGGCTACCTGCTCGACATCCCTCCTTTTGTCTCCGAGCACGACGCCGGCTTCCTGCCGCGCGAGAAAGTCGTGATGATCTGCACGGGAAGCCAGGGCGAGCCGCGATCGGCGCTCGCCCGCATCGCTACCGGCAGCCATCCGCATGTCGTGCTGGAGCCGGGAGACACCGCGATCTTCTCCTCGCGCAACATCCCCGGCAACGAGCGTTCCATCGCCAGGCTGCAGAACCAGCTCGCCAATCTGGGCGTCGAGATCGTGACCACGGCCGAGGAGGCGGGGGTGCACGTCTCCGGTCATCCGGCGCGAGACGAGCTTTCCCGCATGTATCACTGGGTCCGGCCGCGAGTCGCCATTCCAGTCCATGGCGAGGCCCGCCACATCGCCGCGCACGCGAAGCTCGCGCGCGAGTGCCAGGTGCCTGAGGCTGTGGTCTCCGAGAACGGCAGCATCGTCCGCCTGGCGCCCGGCCGGGCTGAGATCGTCGAGCGCGTGACCGCCGGCCGCCTCGCGCTCGACGGAACCCAGCTCGTGCCGCTCGACGGCGGCGCTATGCGGGCGCGCAAGAAGCTGATGAGCCACGGCATCGCCGTGGTGACGCTGGTCGTCAGCCGCGGCGGCAGGCTCGAGGCCGATCCGGTGGTCAGCCTGCAGGGCGTAGTCGAGGGCGACGGCAGCGAGGGGCTTATCGCCGATGCTATCGAGGCCGCGGCGGAAGCCTTCGAGGATCTCGGCAAAGCCGAGCGCCGCGACGATGCCGCCGTGCGCGAGGCGGCGCGGCTCGCCGTCCGACGCTGCATCAATGCCGAGGTGGGCAAGAAGCCACAGATGGAAGTCCACGTCGTCCGCATATAATGCTGAGACAGTCGACGGAGTCTCCATGATCGGCCGGCTCAACCACGTTGCCATCGCGGTCCCCGACCTCGCAGCGGCCTCGGCGACCTATCGCACCATCCTTGGCGCCAAGGTTTCGGAGCCCGTGCCGATGCCGGCACATGGCGTCACCACCGTTTTCGTGACCCTGCCGAACACCAAGGTCGAGCTCCTGCACCCGCTTGGCGACGCCTCGCCGATTGCCGGGTTCCTGGCCAAGAACCCCTCCGGGGGCATCCATCATGTCTGCTACGAGGTCGAGGACATCCTGGCGGCACGGGATGCGCTGAAGGCGGCGGGCCTGAGGGTCCTTGGCGATGGCCAGCCCAAGATCGGGGCGCATGACAAGCCGGTGCTGTTCCTGCATCCGAAGGACTTGCACGGCACCTTGGTCGAGCTTGAGCAGGCCTGATCCCCATGGGGTGGGCAACAGGTGTCATGGTTTATATTGTGCTGTGGTGGCTGGCCTGGTTCGCCGTCCTCCCGATCGGTGTCCGCGTCCCGGACGAGGTTCCGACCGGCCACGCGACCAGCGCTCCGGAAAACCCGCGCCTTCTCTGGAAGGCAGGGCTGACCACGGCCATCGCTGCCGTCCTCTGGCTGATCGTGTTCTGGCTTGTCGTCTACGACCCGCTCGGACTCGATCTAAGGCAATCGTAAAAAAAATCTAACCTATATAGGGTCTTATCGGAACGCCTGCGTGCTTCGCTTGAAATCGGCGCGAGGCATGCAGATATGGTTAGGGGCTGTCCCAGATAACTACCTGAGATGACGCTTAACCCATTGTTTGATCTGGGTTAGTTGCTTGGATGGGTCACTGGTGTTGAAGCGCCACTCGCACTCTTTCAAAAATAGCCCGAAATGGGCC
>VGEN01000094.1 GCA_016869285.1 Alphaproteobacteria bacterium | reverse complement strand
GTGCGCGAAGCCATCGAGGCGGCAGGCGCGACGCGCTTGTTCTTGCCTCCCTATAGCCCGGACTTCAACCCAATCGAGCAAGCCTTTGCCAAGCTGAAGGCCTATCTGCGAAAGGTGGCCGCACGAACCAAGGACGCCCTATGGCAGGCCATCGCTGACGCTCTCGACGCCTTCACACCACACGAATGCGCCAACTACTTTCGAAACTCAGGCTATGAACCAGAATGATCGGAAAATGCTCTAGGCCGCATTCCTGCCCCCTCCCCCGCGCTACGCGCGGGAGAGGGGGCAGGACACTACTTCATCGCGGTCGTGTACCAGAGCTTGAAGGAGTGGGTCTTGAAGTCCTTCAGCTGCTTATGCACCGCTATGTTCCGCACGGCCTGGAACATGTAGACCATGCCGGACTCCTCCATGTGGCGCTTCTGGATCTCGTGATACATGGCGATGCGCTTGGCCGGGTCCGGCTCCATGCGCGACTTGGTCCACATGTCGTTGAACCAGTCCGACTGCCAGGCGGCGTTCCATGACGGGAACATGTTCTGCTTGGCCTCGAGCCGGTTGTCCGGGTTGAAGCCGTGGCGCGAGACCATGGCGTCGGCATCGGGATAGCCTGACGACCAGACGCTCGATGAGATCTGGTATTCGCGCGAGCGCACCTTGGTCAGGCGGGCCGCGCTCGCCATCTGGTTCAGCTGCAGGTCGATGCCGATCTTGGCGGCGTTCGCCTGGATGTGCTGCGCGATGTCGGGAAACGGGAAGGTGGTGGCGACGATCAGCTCCTTCTTGAAGCCGTTGGGGAAGCCGGCCTCGCTCATCAGCTGCTTCGCCTTGGCAAGGTCGAGCTTGTAGGGAAGCCCTTCCTCGCGCGAGAGCGCACCGAAGGCGCCGAGCGGCACGAGGCTGGCGCGGCCGATGCCCTCGTAGCGCATCACGGTCTTCTCGAGCCCCTGATAGTCGATCAGGTGGCGGAAGGCCTGGCGCACCTTCGGGTTCGAGAGCTCGGGATCGCTCGTGTTGAAGGAGAGGTAGTAGGTCTGGTGCCGCGGCACCCGGACGATCCGCGTGTTCGGGTTCTTGTCCAGGCTGTCGAGATCCTCGGGATTGAGGATGCGCGCCATATCGACGTCGCCCTTCTCGAGCTGGAGGCGCTGCGCCGCCGATTCCGGCACATGCCGGACGATGACGCGGCGAAGCGGCACCGGGCCTTTCCAGTAGCCGTCGTTGCGCTCCAGGATGAGCGTCTCGTTGGCCGTATGGGAACGGAGCTTGTAGGGGCCGACGCAGGCCGAGTTCTGCTTGAGCCAGGCATTGCCGTGATCGTCGCCCTTGACGTTCTTCAGGGCCTCGACCTTGTCGATCGCGTAGGCCGAACGGCCGGTGAACAGCGCCGGCAGGATCAGCGACTCCGGATAGGGCTTGTCGAAGGTGACCAGCAGCGTCGAGGGATCGGCGGCGCGAACCGACCTCTCGATGTTCTCCTTGTTGAAGCCCCATTGCGTCAGGCTCGCGGCATTGCCGAAATTGAGCCAGATGATGCGCCGCATCGACCAGGCGGCGTCCTCGGCGGTGACCGGGTTGCCCGAGGGATGCTTGAGCCCCTGCCGGATCTTGAAGGTGTAGGTCATCCGGTCCGGCGAGATGCTCCAGCTCTCGGCAAGCTGCGGGAGGAGCTTGCTCGGATCGTCATAGGCCGCCGTCAGCAGGGAGTCGCAGACATTGCCCATGAACTCATCGGAATTCACCTCGCCGATCTGCGCCGGATCGAGGGTGATCACGTCGTCCAGCGCCCAGGCGATGACCAGCGTATCCGGCGGCGTTGCCGCGACGGCAACACTTGTCGTCATGAGTGCGCCGACCACGCTGCCAAGCATCCTACGCATATACATCCTCCGGGTTGATCGGATCAGGATAGGGAAGCCAGCCAAGCGCATATCAACGAAATGCGGACGGAGCCGAGGCCGCCGGTCAGCCGCGAGTACGGGCCCGCATCAGCAATCGCTTCAGCTCTGCCAGCTCGTCGGCGACCGCGGCCAGGTCCCTCGGCGGCATCGCCGTCCTGGGCGCGGCTGGGGTCGGCGGCGCCCGCATCGGAGCCGGCCGCGGCGCTGGCGGCGGCTCAGCCTCCACGGACGGCTCAGCCCCGCGGTCGCGCAGCAGGCGTTGTACTCCCTTGATCGTGTAGCCATCGCGATAGAGGAGCTGACGTATCCGCCGCAGCAGCTCGACATCCTCCGGCCGGTAGTAGCGGCGGCCGCCGCCGCGCTTTAGCGGCCGGATCTGGCTGAACTTGGTCTCCCAGAAACGCAGGACGTGCGACGGCACATCCAGATCCTCAGCGACCTCGCTGATGGTCCGGAACGCGCTCGCGGATTTAGCGTGGCGGCGCCCCCCCGCTACCTCGACCTCGCCGGTCATTTCTTGGCCCTTGTCCCCCTGAAGCCGCAGGCCTAGCTCGATGTGCCGGCGTTAGGCGCCGCCAGGGCATTGTTGATGTGCCCCTTCAGCACATGAGAAGCGCGGAAGACCAGGACCCGTCTCGGCAGGATCGGAACCTCCTGGCCGGTCTTCGGATTGCGCCCGACGCGCTGCCCTTTCTGTCGCACCGAGAAGGTGCCGAAGGAGGAAATTTTGACCATCTCGCCGCGGGTCAAGGTATCAGCAATCTCATCGAGCACGGACTCAACGAGCGCCGCCGATTCGTTTCGCGACAGGCCGACCTCCTGGTAGACCGCCTCGCTCAGATGCGCGCGGGTGATCGTTTGCTCGGTCATGGCCGCCTCCTTTGAGGAAAACCTTAGCTCGGCCGAAAAAACCAGTCAATGACAGGGAGATGGCTGTTGATCTTGAGACGAGATGGAGAACGAACGACGCCCTACATCCGAACCAGCGCCGCCCCCCAGGCCAGCCCGCCGCCGATCGCTTCGATAACGACGATCTGGCCAGGCTTGATGCGCCCGTCTCCGATCGCCTCGGCCAGGGCGAGCGGCACGGATGCGGCCGAGGTGTTGGCGTGGCGGTCAACCGTGACCACCACCTTCTCCTTCGGCAGCCCGTATTTTTCGGCCATGCCGTCAATGATCCGCCGGTTGGCCTGGTGGGGGACCAGCCAGTCGATCTCCTTGGCCGCCATGCCGTTGGCGTCGAGGGCTTCCTGGATCACCTGGGCGAGCTTGGAGACGGCATGCTTGAAGACCTCCTTCCCCGCCATCCGCACATGACCCACCTTGCCGGTCGAGGACGGGCCGCCATCGACATAGAGAGCGTCGTGGGTGCGCCCGTCCGAATGAAGGTGGGTCGAAAGGACGCCGCGATCGCCATAGGCGGCACGAAGGACGACGGCGCCGGCGCCATCGCCGAAAAGGACGGCCGTTCCGCGGTCGTTCCAATCGAGGATGCGGGTGAAGGTCTCCGCGCCGATCACAAGAGCAGTCTCGGCCTGCCCGGCCTTGATGAAGTTGTCGGCGACGGCGAGCGCATAGACGAAGCCGGCGCAGACCGCCTGGACGTCGAAGGCGGCCCCGCGGGTGATGTCGAGCATGGCCTGGACGCGGGTCGCGGTCGCCGGGAAAGTCTCATCGGGCGTGGTCGTGGCGAGCACGATCAGGTCGACCTCGTTCGCCTTCACCCCCGCCGCGGCCAGCGCGCGCTCGGAGGCTTTGGCCGCGAGATGCGAGGTGAACTCGCCTTCCGCCGCGACGTGACGCTGGCGGATGCCGGTCCGCTGGACGATCCACTCATCGGTGGTGTCCATCTGCTTGGCCAGATCGTCGTTGGTGACCACGCGTTCCGGCAGATAGGCACCGGCGCCCAGGATGACCGAGCGCCTGGTCACGCCGTCGCCCCCTTGAGCCCGGCTTCGGCGAGTTCCGCCAGCTCGGCGCGAACCTTGTCGAGGAAGCCGTGGACGGCCATGTCGTTGGCGACACCAATGGCGTTGGCGAAGCCAAGCGCGTCGGTGCCGCCGTGGCTCTTGACGGCGATGCCGTTGAGGCCGAGGAAGACGGCGCCATTGTAGCGCCGCGGATCCGTCCGCTCGCGCACCTTGCGCAGCGCGCCCCGGCTCAGGAGATAGCCCAGCTTGGCGAGGATCGAACTCTTGAAGCTCGCCCGGATGAAGTTGGTGTAGAGGCGCGCAGTCCCCTCGGCGGTCTTGAGCGCGACATTGCCGGTGAAGCCGTCGGTGACGATCACATCGACCGTGCCGGCGGTTATGTCGTCGCCCTCGACGAAGCCATGGAACTCCACCGGGACCTTGCCCTCGCGCAGGATCGCGCCGGCACGCTTGACCTCGTCATGCCCCTTCATCTCTTCCGAGCCGACGTTGAGGAGGCCGATCGTCGGCTTCGGAATGCCGAGGACGGCGCGCGCGAACATATCGCCGAGGATCGCGAACTGAACGAGGTTGTCGGCATCGCACTCGACATTGGCGCCGAGGTCGAGCATGCAGCTCTCTCCGCGCTCGGTCGGGAAGAAGGAAGCGATCGCCGGCCGGTCGATGCCCGGAAGCGGGCGGAGCGCCAGCTTGGCCATCGCCATCAGCGCACCGGTGTTGCCGGCGGAGACGACCCCCGCCGCCCTTCCGTCCCTAACCGCATCGATAGCAAGCCGCATCGAGGAGTTGCGACCGGCGCGAAGCGCCACCGAGGGCTTGTCCTCGTTCCGTACGACCTCGTTGGTGTGGAAAACGGTAGTCCGCCCGGAAAGGGACCGGTTCCGCTCAAGCAGAGGACGGATTCGTGCCTCGTCGCCGAAGACCAGGAAGTCGATCAGCGGAAAGCGGATCCGCGCCATCTCGGCCCCGTCGATCACCATGTCCGGGGCGGCGTCCCCGCCCATGGCATCGAGCGCGAGCGTCAGCCGCTGGCTCAAGGGGCAGCCCTCGGACGGCCGGGGCGGAGTTTTACGTGCCTCGGATCAGGCCTTGGAGGCGACGACTTCGCGGCCGTCGTAGTGGCCGCACGCCCGGCAGACGTGATGGGGGCGCTTCAGCTCGCCGCAATTCGAGCACTCGGCCAGCGAGGTCGGCTTGAGCGCATGGTGGGCGCGGCGCATGTCGCGGCGGGACTTCGAAATCTTCTTCTTGGGAACAGCCATGGCAACCTACTTTCGCTGCAGCGGGCCCTCCGGTGCGGGGGATGCGCCAAATGCCGCCGGAGACACACCCGTTCTCGACGGTCGGCAAGGGCGCTTATGTAGCCAAGAAGCCCCTTGGGGGCAAGCGCTTTAGGAGCCGCGTTTGAGCTTCGACAGCCCCACGAAAGGCCCGTCCTTGGCCTCGTTTTCTTCGGGAATTGCAACCGTGGCTTCAGGCTTTCGGGGGTAGGGGTCGAGCGCCAACGACATCGCCTGGGCGACCGCCTCACCGATATCGATCGAATTGCCCTCGATGGCCTCGGGGGTATCGGCCTCCGGATCGAGGTCTAGCTCGGTCTCATCGGCTTCCGTCGGGCCATAGCGCTCGATCATCCGTTCCGCCAAGCGGCTGGCCACCGGCTCGAGGGTAACCACGCAAGCCTGAGTCACGTCTGCCTGCCAGTCCGCATCGACCCGGTAGAACACGCCGGACCGCGACAGGCGGACGGTCGCTTCCAGGCGGTCCAGCCCAAGGAGCCCGAAGCGTTCGGCAAGCGCCTGACGCTCAGCCGCGTCGGCCGAGATCTCGATCGTCCGCTGGCGCTCGGTGATCTGGTCCAGGGCCACAGGTCGCGAGAATTCAGCCGCCGGCTTCACTGCGAGTCCCTAGGCAGGGTCGGGAAAGGACACCCGGCCGGCAAGGAGCGATGACGTAGCCTGGCCGGCGAGGTCGCGGTCCGCCTGATGCAGGTAGGCGGCAAGGCGGGCGACGGAACGGTCCGCCGCGGTAACGGTGCCGTAGGCATTCCGCCGCAGCGCCGCCTCCAGGGCTTCTCCGTCCATGCCGCTATCATAGGCGGCGATCCGCCCATAGAAACCGGTCGCCATCTGCTTGACCTTGCGGCCGACACCGAGGTCGCCGACACCGGTTTCGCGAAGCACCTGGTCGAAATCGGCGAACATCAGATCGAACAAAGCCTGAGCCACCCCGGCGGTCGCGCCGTGGTCGCGCTTGAGCCGCCGGAGCAGCAGATAGGCGTGCAGGGCCACCATCTCGTACCGGCCGTCGAAAGTGTCAGGGATCTCGAACTCGACGAAGAATACGGGCCGGCGAGCAGCGCTGACGATGCCGTGATAAAGCGCCTCGGCGGCTGCTCCACTCCCATCGTCCCGACGCCCGAAGAGCTTGGCCAGCACGCTGCCCTCGCCTATGCCCGCCGGTTGACAAGCCCCGGCCTCGCGGCGCAACTAGCCTGACCGGGTCGCCCGGGTCAACGGGGTGGCCAGCGTCACGGAGGAGTACGAGTTCGATGCGCGCGAGCCGGTTAGCGCCCCTTGGGATGGCCGTTCTGATCGCCGCCTGCAGCCCGATCGTCGACAGTCGCGGCAACCTTCCAGAGGCCGAGGATCTGGACAAGATCCACGTCGGCACGAGCAGCAAGGAGCAGGTCGCGAGCCTGCTCGGCAGCCCCTCGTCGGTCGCCACATTCGATGCAAACACCTGGTACTACATCAGCAAGCGGACCGAGACGGTCGGCTTCTTCCGCCCCGACGTGCTCGACCAGAAGGTGCTGACCATTCGCTTCGACGAGGCGGGGCTGGTCAAAGAGATCGCGCGGACGGACAAGGAGGCCGGGGAAGAGATCGACCCGATCAACCGCACGACACCGACCTCGGGCCAGAGCTTCAGCGTTTGGCAGCAGCTCTTCGGCAATCTCGGCCGCTTCGGAGACGTGCCGGGCAGGCGTGCCCGGCGGACATCCTCCGGTAGCTACTGAGCCTCGCGAAGCTAAATCGAAAACCCCCGGCAGTTACCTGCCGGGGGTTTTGCTTTCGGCCGACGTCGCCGGCTCAGCCGTGTGCGAGAACCGCAAGCAGCAGCAGCGCGACGATGTTGGTGATCTTGATCATCGGGTTCACCGCCGGGCCGGCGGTGTCCTTGTAGGGATCGCCGACCGTGTCGCCGGTCACCGCGGCCTTGTGGGCATCGGAGCCCTTGCCGCCGTGATGGCCTTCCTCGATGTACTTCTTGGCGTTATCCCAGGCGCCGCCGCCAGCGGTCATCGAGATCGCGACGAAGAGCCCGGTGACGATGACGCCGAGCAGCATGGCGCCGACCGAGGCGAAGGCCGCCGCCTGGCCGGCGATCGCCTTGATGATCCAGTAAAGGACGATGGGCGAGAGCACCGGCAGCAGGCTCGGGATGATCATCTCCTTGATCGCTGCGCGGGTTAGCATGTCGACGGCCTTGGAGTAGTCGGGTTTGGCCCGGCCTTCCATGATGCCCGGGATCTCCTTGAACTGGCGGCGGACCTCGACCACGACCGAGCCGGCGGCACGGCCGACCGCGGTCATGCCCATGGCACCGAACAGGTACGGCAGGAGGCCGCCGATCAGGAGGCCGACGACGACATAGGGGTTCGCCAGTGAGAAGTCGATGGCGCCCGCCTTGATCATGCCCTTCTCGGTGAAGTAGCGGAGATCCTCGGTATAGGCGGCGAAGAGCACCAGCGCCCCGAGACCGGCCGAGCCGATCGCGTAGCCTTTGGTGACCGCCTTGGTGGTGTTGCCGACGGCGTCAAGCGCGTCGGTGGTCTTGCGTACGTCCTTCGGCAAATCCGCCATCTCGGCGATGCCGCCGGCGTTGTCGGTAACCGGCCCGTAGGCGTCCAGCGCGACCACGATACCGGCGAGCGCCAGCATGGTGGTGACGGCGATCGCGATGCCGAGCAGACCGGCAAGCAGATACGTGGCGATGATGCCGGCGCAGATGATCAGGGCCGGCATCGCCGTCGCTTCGAGCGAGACGGCAAGGCCCTGGATCACGTTGGTGCCGTGGCCCGTGGTCGAGGCGTCCGCGATGCTCTTCACCGGTCGGTAGGTGGTGCCGGTGTAGTACTCCGTCGCCCAGACGATCAAACCGGTGACGACAAGGCCGATGACGCCGCAATAGAAGAGGTGCCGGCCGAGGAAGGCCTTGCCGCCGACCGTGTACTCAGTGCCCATGCCGATCACCCAGTCGGTGACCGGCCACAGCACGATGATCGACAGGATGCCAGAGGCGATGAAGCCCTTGTACAGCGCGCCCATGATGTCTTGGCTAGCGCCGAGGCGCACGAAGTAGGTGCCGATGACCGAGGTGACGATGCAGGCCGCGCCAATGGCCAGCGGATACGACATCATCGCTGCCGCCTGGGCGCCGGTGAAGAAGATCGAGGCCAGCACCATGGTCGCGACGATGGTAACGGCATAGGTCTCGAACAGGTCGGCCGCCATGCCGGCGCAGTCGCCGACATTGTCGCCGACATTGTCGGCGATCACCGCCGGGTTGCGGGGGTCATCCTCCGGGATGCCGGCCTCGACCTTGCCGACGAGGTCGGCGCCGACATCCGCACCCTTGGTGAAGATGCCGCCGCCGAGACGGGCAAAGATCGAGATCAGCGAGGCGCCGAAGCCAAGCGCGACGAGCGCGTCGACCATGGCGCGGGCCTCGGTGCCGACCGAGATCAGGAACACGTAGTAGACGGCAACGCCGAGAAGAGCGAGGCCGACCACCAGCATGCCGGTCACGGCGCCTGCCTTGAAGGCGATCGAGAGCGCATGGGCGAGGCCCTGCCGGGCGCCTTCGGCCGTCCGCACATTGGCACGCACGGAGACGTTCATGCCGATATAGCCGGCCGCGCCTGAGAGAATCGCGCCGATCAGGAACCCGACACCGACCTTCCAGCCAAGCGCGACGACGAGGATCAGGAAGATCACGACGCCGACCATGGCGATCGTCGTGTACTGGCGGTTGAGGTAGGCCTGGGCGCCTTCCTGAACCGCCTGGGCGATCTCCTGCATGCGCGGCGATCCGGCGGGAGCCGCCAGGATCGCGCGGGACGTGACGATGCCGTAAAGCAGGGCGATCACGCCGCAGGCGATGACGAACAAATGTAGTCCGCTCATGTCCGGGATTCCTTGAAACGGGAGGGCCGCCCCCCAGGCGACCGCAAAGGCGGGCGGAACATACCAGACATTTTCCCATGCGCAACGGGGGGTTGGGCCCGAAAACCGTCGCCCGCTGTCGGGCTTTCTAGGCTGCCTGCGGCATCGCCGTGCGCCGCCGGATCGAGGCCAGCCAGAGGGCGCCGGCCACGCTCAGGGCGATTGCCGGCAGCACACCATAATTGACCGCCTCCCAACCGAAACCGTGCTGGAGCGCGCCGGAGAGGAAGGCCGCTCCCGCCGAGCTTGAAAACACCAGAAGGTCGTGAAGGCCTTGCGCGGCCGCCTTCTCGCTCGGGGCGTAGGTCTCGGTCACCAGGCTGGAGCCGCCGACATAGAGGAAGTTCCAACCCACCCCCACCAGCACGAGCGCTGAGAAGAAGTGCAGCATCTCGAGCCCGGAGAGGTTGATCGCCGCCGCCAGTCCAAGGAGCGCGGCGCCGGCGAGGAGGACCGGCACGATGCCGAGGCGCGCGATCAGCGTGCCGGTGACGAAGGACGGCGCGAACATGCCGACCGAATGCCACTGGATGACGAAGGCAGCGTCGGTGAAGGCGAAGCCGCAGCCGACCATGGCGAGCGGCGTCGCCGTCATCACCAGCGTCATCACCGCATATCCGACCATGCCGGAGAGCACGGCGACGATGAAGGTCGGCTGTCGCGCGATCACCCCCAGCGGTCGTCGCGGTCCGGAGAGATCCGCCACTTTCGGCGCGGGAAGGGCGAGGCGGAGGACCGGCAGGACGGTAGCGAGCCAGAGAGAGGCGATGGCGAGGAAGCAGCCGGCAAAGACGAAAGCGGGGAACAACGCCTGCGTCGCCTTGGCGAGCTCCGGTCCGAGCAGCGCAGCGATGACGCCGCCGGCCATCACATAGGAGATCGCGCGTGGACGGAATGCGGGGCTGGCCGTATCGGCGGCAGCGAAGCGGAAGAAATGGCCAACGGCTATTGCCGCTCCCATGAGGGCGCTGCCGAGAGTGAACAGCAGGAACGATCCGAGAATGATCGACGCTGCGGCGAGCACGGCACCGATGGCGCCGATCAGGAGGCCGCCGACGAAGCCGGCCTTGCGACCGAAGCGACCCATCGCCAGCGATGCCGGAACGGTCGACAGCATCGTGGCCGTCATCTGCACCGCCAGCGGCAGCGTCGTCAGGGCCTTGTTGACGGCCAGCATGTCGCCGACCAGCGCCGAGAGCATCATGACCACGACGACGCCGCTGAAGAAGAGCGACTGGCAGAGAACCAGCAACGCCGCCAGGCGCCGCTCAGACGCGGACGACGTCACTGGATCGGCTTCTCGAAGGCGTTGCGGAACAGGATGTCGCGCACCTCGCCTGGCCCGACCACCTGCGCAGAAACCGCGAGCAGGCGCTCCTTGACGAAGTCGAGATCCTCGAACCCCGGCTTGATGCGCAACGTCGACAGCGTGTGAAGGTACTGAATGTAGGCGTCAACCAGGCGCGGCACCTGCCCCTTGACGCGCAGCATCGCGTCATTGCCGGCGCAGATCAGCGACATCTCGAGCGTGAGGAAACGGTCGGGCGCTCCGCCCTTGAACAACGGCAGCGTAATCGGGTCGAGCGGCAGGGGCACTCCCGGCGGCTCCTTTGGCTTCATCATCTCGGCGACCTTCGTCTCGATCGGCTCGCGATAGAACGTCCAGGCCGCGAAGCCGCCGCCTCCGAGGATGGTCGCCAGAACTAAGAGGATGAGGATGAGCTTCATGTCGTCTAGAAATGCCGATACCCGCTGACACCCAGGGTAACCGGACGGCCTTGCCGATCAAGCACGGCGACGCCGCTCCCCGCCTCCACCCGCCCGATACAAGCGATCGGCACGCCCGCGAGCGTGTCGGGGAGCGCCTCCGGAGCGGTAAAGGCAAGCTCATAGTCGTCGCCGCCGGCGAGAATCGTCGCAAGCAGGTCGGGATCGGCAGCAAGTGCCGCCCGCGCCGCGCTCGATAGCGGTACGCGCTCCACCTCGACGATGATCCTGGCGCCCGAGGTGTCAGCGACATGCCCGAGATCCGCGACCAAGCCATCCGACACGTCCAGCGCGGCGCTGGCCCTCCCTTGCAGCGCACGGCCAAGCGCGAGCCTCGGCTGCGGCAGCAGGTAGCGCCCCGCCAGCGTTCCATGGGGATCGTCTTTCACCTTGCCGCCAAGAGCCAGAAGGCCGAGCGCACCGTCGCCGACCGTGCCACTGACAAAGACCTTGTCACCGGGCTTGGCGCCGGAGCGGCGAAGCGCTCGGCCCTTCTCGACCCTGCCGATCGCCGCCACCGACAGGGTCGCCGGCCCCTCCGTCCCGACCGAGTCGCCGCCCGCCAGTGCGATACCGAACTCACTCTGGTCGGCGGCAAGGCCGCGCACGAAGGCTGCGAGCCATGCCTCGTCGATCGTCGAGGGAAAGATTGTCGCGAGCGTATAGCAGACGGGCTCGGCCCCCATCGCCGCGAGATCGGAAAGGTTCACGCGAAGCGCCTTGCGGGCGATCAGGTCGGGCGGATCATCCTTGCGGAAGTGCACGTCGGCGACCAGCGCATCGGTGGTGACGACGAGCTCCCAGCCCGCGCCCGGATCGATCAGCGCCGCATCATCGGCGAGCCCGAGCGCGCCGGGGAAGCCGCTCGCGAGCGGCGCGAAGAAGCGGGCGATGCGATCGAACTCGCCGAGCGGCCCGGCCATCCGTCTAGCGGGCCTCCTCAGGACGCGCCTCACGACCGATACGGTCGAGCACGCCGTTGACGAAGCCCGGCTCCTTGCCGGCGTAGAAGGCGTGCGCGAGATCGACCCACTCGTTGATGGCGACGCGGAGCGGCACATCGGGACGAGCGACGATCTCGTAGGCGCCGGCGCGCAGGATCGCGCGAAGGACGAGCTCCAGGCGATCGAACGACCAGCCTTCGGCGAGGTGCCCCGCGATCCGGCGGTCGATATCCTCGCGGCGCTCGGCCGTCCCTTCGACAAGGTCCTTCAGCATCGGCTCGTCGACGGCAACGCCTTCTTCGCCGTCGTCGGGCACGGCGCCGGATCGTTGTCGTACATCGGCCAGCGCTGCCGACGCCCCTACACCGGCAACCTCCATCTGGTAGAGCGCCTGCACCGCCGCGAGACGCGCGGCCGACCGCGGCGAGGCGTGCTGTTTCGGCTTGCCGGCCGGTGCGCTCACGGCTTGACCAGACCGAAGCGGCGGCGCACCTCGAACACGGCAAGGCACGCTTCCGCCGCACCGCCGCCTTTGTTCTGCCCGTCCGGGCGAGCGCGCACCATGGCCTGATCCCAGCTCTCGCAGGTAAGGATGCCGTTGCCGAGCGCCAGCCCGAAGGTGACGGCCAGCACCTGCAATCCCCGCGCGCTCTCGCTACACACAGTCTCGTAATGCGTGGTTTCGCCGCGGATCACGCAGCCGAGGGCAATATAGCCGTCATACTTCGGGTTGCCGTGCTGATGGGCGATGCTGATCACGGCCGGGATCTCGAGCGCGCCCGGCACAGCGATCCGGTCGAAGCCGACACCGGCATTCCTCAAGACCTCGGCCGCGCCATTGAAGAGATGATCGGAAATCTCCTCGTAGAAGCGCGCCTCGACGATCAGCATCCGAGGCAGGGCCATGGATCAGGACTCGCGGTGAGGAATGGGGCGCTGCTCGACGATCTCGAGGCCGTAGCCGTCGAGGCCGACGATCGTGCGCTTGGTGTTGGAGAGCAGAACCATGCGGCGCACGCCGAGGTCCAGGAGGATCTGGGCGCCGACGCCGTAGTCGCGAAGGCCGGTTTCCTTCCCCTGCCCCGCCTGGCGCGCGCGGACGCGGTCGGAGAGGCTGGTCGCGTGCGGCTCGCGGAGCAGCACGACGATGCCGCGCCCCTCGCTGCCGATGAGATCCATCGCCGCCTGCAGCTCGCCACCACGGCCGAGACTGGCGTCGCCGAGCACATCGTCGAGGACATTGAGCGCATGCATGCGCACGAAAACCGGCTCGCCGGAGGCGATATCGCCCTTCACCAGGGCCACATGCTCCGCATAGGAGGCCTTGTTGACGTAGACGATCATGCGGAAACGCCCGCCATGCCGGCTTTCCAGCGTGCCTTCCTGCAGGCGCTCGATCACCGACTCAGTTCGGCGTCGATGCGCGATGAGGTCGGCGATGGTGCCGACCCTGATTCCATGCCGCTGGGCGAAGGCCACGAGATCGGGCAGCCGCGCCATGGTGCCGTCATCGTTCATGATCTCGCAGATCACGGCCGACGGGTTGAGCCCGGCCATACGTGCGATGTCGACGCCGGCCTCGGTATGGCCGGCGCGAACCAGCGTGCCGCCGTCGCGTGCGACCAACGGGAAGACATGGCCGGGCGTGGCGATGTCGTCGCGCCCCTTGGTCGGATCGATCGCAACGGCGATGGTGTGGGCGCGATCCGAGGCCGAGATGCCGGTGGTCACACCTTCCTTGGCCTCGATCGACACGGTGAAGGCTGTCTGATGACGGCTCGCATTCTGGCGCGACATCAGCGGCAGGCCCAGCCGCTCGACCCGCTCGCGGGTGAGCGCAAGACAGATCAGGCCGCGGCCGAAGCGCGCCATGAAGTTGATCTGCTCCGGGGTCGCGAACTGGGCGGGGATCACGAGGTCGCCTTCGTTCTCGCGGTCTTCGTCGTCGACCAGGATGAACATCCGGCCGTTGCGTGCCTCTTCCACCACCTCCTCGATCGAGGAGAGCGCCGTGCGATAGAGCGTGGCGAGGGCCACCGCCTTGGTCATCGAGTGGTCTCCGGTTCCATCAGCCGCGCGACGTAGCGGGCGAGGAGATCGATTTCGAGGTTGACGCGGCTTCCCTCGGCGAGGTGCCGGAAGGTCGTCCGCGTCCAGG
Organism: Alphaproteobacteria bacterium; assembly: GCA_016869285.1. GTDB lineage: Bacteria > Pseudomonadota > Alphaproteobacteria > SHVZ01 > SHVZ01 > SHVZ01. Next base: position 4,124 of record VGEN01000094.1, on the reverse strand, counting down.
TATGCGGGATGATGTTGACGCCGAAGCGCCGCCCGTCAACCTCGTTGACGGTAAGGGATACGCCGTCGACGGCGATCGAGCCCTTGGCGGCGATGTAGCGGCCAAGCCCCGCCGGAGCCTCGAAGACGATCCGGCGGCTTGCTCCTTCCTCACGGATCGAGACGACCCGGCCGACGCCGTCGACATGGCCCGAGACCAGATGGCCGCCCAGCTCGTCGCCGAGCCTGAGCGCTCGTTCAAGATTGACCTCGGTGCCCTCGCGCCAGTCGCCGAGCGTGGTGACCGAGAGGGTCTCGCCCGAGGCATCGACGGCGAAACGGCCGGCGGACTTCTCGACCACGGTCAGGCAACAGCCCGAGCAGGCAATCGAGGCGCCGACGGCGATCGTCCCCGTATCGAAGGCGGTGGTAAGCACGAAACGCCGGTCGCCGCGCTCGGCAACCGAGGCGACGCGCCCGACATCGGCGACGATCCCGGTGAACATGAGCTGATACCTACGCCGTTCGAGCGTAGGTTTCCATCACATCGTCGCCGAGCTCGACCTCTCCGATCCGGCGCCAGCGCGGCGCCTGCGACAGCCGGTCGACGCCAAAGGGCGCCGCCGCCGGAATGCCGTCGCCGCCGATGACGACGGGCGCGCGGAACCAAACCAGACGGTCGACCGCACCGATCGAAAGCAGGCTCGCGACCAGCCGTCCGCCTCCCTCGACCAGAAGGCGCGTCAGGCCGCGCTCGCCGAGAAGCTGCAACGCCTTGCCGATGTCAGGCCGCCCGATCTCCTCCGGCGGGACCTCCAAAATCTCGACGCCGAGATCGGCAAAGGCGCGTCGGCGAAGCCGATCGGCCTCCGCCAGCGCCATCACCCAGGTCGGCACCTCGCGGGCAGTCACCACCAGCCTAGACGTCAGCGGCAGGCGAAGACGGCTGTCGACGACGATGCGGATCGGCCGTCGATCCTCGAATCCGGGAAGCCGGCAGGTGAGACTGGGATCGTCGGCCAAGGCGGTGCCGGCGCCGACCATTATCGCGTCGTGGTCGGCGCGCAGCCGATGCCCCTCGAGCCGCGCCGCCTCGCCGGTGATCCACTGGCTTTCGCCGGTGTGTGTTGCGATCCGGCCGTCGAGGCTGGTCGCGAGCTTGACCGTCACCATTGGACGGCCGGCGGTGACGCGTGTGAAGAAGCCGAGATTGATCTCGCGAGCCGCCGCCGCTCCCTCGCCGACCTCGACCGCGACGCCGGCCTCCCGCAGCCTGGCGAGACCCTGGCCGGAGACGCGCGGATCGGGGTCTTCGACCGCTGCGACGACGCGCGCGATCCCGGCAGCGATCACGGCATCGGCGCAGGGCGGCGTCTTCCCATGATGCGCGCAGGGCTCGAGCGTGACATAGAGCGTGGCACCGCGAGCCTCCGCTCCGGCGGCGGCAAGCGCGATGGTCTCGGCATGCGGACGGCCGCCCTTCTGGGTCCATCCTTCGGCAATGGCTTTGCCGTCCCTGACGAGAATCGCGCCGACGGCAGGGTTGGGCCAGACCTGCCCTAAGCCCCGGTGGGCCAGGACCAGGGCCCGCTCCATCCAGGCGCGGTCATCCATGGCCTTGGCACCCCATCCGAGGGCCGGTCAGTCTTCGGCGTCGGAGCCGATCTTGCTGACGAAGTCGCCGAACTCCTTGGCCTCGCGGAAATTCCGGTAGACCGAGGCGAAGCGCACATAGGCGACCTGGTCGAGATTGGCGAGCGACTCCATGACCATCTCGCCGATGACGCTGGAGGGGATCTCGCTCTCGCCCATGCTCTCGAGCCGGCGGACGATCGAGTTGACGACGCGCTCCAAGCGCTCCGCATCGATCGGCCGCTTGCGGAGCGCGAGCTGGAGGGAGCGCGCGAGCTTGTCGCGATCGAAGGGCGCGCGTTTGCCGGTCTTCTTCACGACTACAAGCTCGCGCAGCTGCACGCGCTCGAAGGTGGTGAAGCGCGAGCCGCAAGCCGGGCAGAAGCGCCGACGGCGGATCGCCGAATTGTCCTCGGTCGGACGCGAGTCCTTGACCTGAGTATCCTCGTGGCCGCAGAACGGACACCTCATCTTCCTTCCTCCCCGGCCGCGATCAAAGCGTCTGATAGATCGGGAAACGCTCGCAGAGCCGTTTCACCTCGGCGCGCGCCATGGCCTCGGCCGCGCCGTTGTCGTCTGGATGCCTGGCAAGCCTGTCGAGCACGTCTCCGATCAGCTCGCCGACTTGGCGGAACTCCTGCACGCCGAAGCCGCGCGTGGTCGCCGCCGGCGTTCCAAGGCGGATGCCGGAGGTAATCGTCGGCTTCTCGGTGTCGAACGGAATGCCGTTCTTGTTGCAGGTCATGTAGGCGCGCTCGAGCGAGGCTTCGGCGGCCTTGCCGGTCAGCTTCTTCGGGCGGAGGTCGACCAGCATCAGATGGCTGTCGGTGCCGCCGGTGACGATCGCAAGCCCGCGCTTGACCAGCACCTCCGCCAGCGCCTTGGCGTTGTCGACGACAGCGCGCGCATAGAGCTTGAATTCGGGCCTGAGGGCTTCACCCAGCATCACCGCCTTGGCGGCGATCACATGCATCAACGGCCCGCCCTGGAGACCGGGGAAGACGGCCGAGTTGAGCTTCTTTCCGATCTCCTCGTCATTGGCGAGGATCATGCCGCCGCGCGGCCCGCGCAGCGTCTTGTGCGTTGTCGTGGTCACGACATGCGCGTGCGGCAGCGGGCTCGGATAGGCACCGCCGGCGACGAGGCCGGCGAAATGCGCCATGTCGACCATCAGATGCGCACCGACCGAATCTGCGATCTTGCGGAAGCGCGCGAAGTCGATGATGCGCGGCACGCCCGAGCCGCCGGCGATGATCAGCTTCGGCTTCTCGGCGTGGGCAAGGCGTTCGACTTCGTCGTAGTCGATGTTCAGGTCGTCGCGGCGCACGCCGTAGGAAACGACCTTGAACCACTTGCCCGAGAGGTTAGGCGGGGCGCCATGCGTGAGGTGTCCGCCGGCGGCAAGCGACATGCCGAGAATGGTGTCGCCGGGCTTGAGCAGCGCAAGGAACACCGCCTGGTTGGCCTGGGCGCCGGAATGCGGCTGAACATTGGCGAAGCTGCAGGCGAAAAGGCGCTTGGCCCGCTCGATCGCCAGCGTCTCCGCCTCATCGACGAACTCGCAGCCGCCGTAGTAGCGCCGCCCGGGATAACCCTCCGCGTACTTGTTGGTGAGCACCGTGCCCGCCGCCTCGAGCACGGCGCGGCTGACGATGTTCTCGGACGCGATCAGCTCTATCTGGTCGCGCTGACGGCCGAGCTCGCGGCCAACGGCGGCGGCAAGCTCTGGGTCGCGCTGCGCAAGAGAGGCAGTGAAGAAGGCATCGGGACGGGCGGAAGGCTGTGCTGTCATAGGCTCCTCAAGGCGGGCGTCAGGACAGCTTGGCGACGCGTTGAACATGGCGTCCGCCCTGATACGCGGTGGAAAGAAAGGCTTTCAGGCAGTCCTTGGCGGTCTCGACGCCGATCAGGCGCGCACCAATTGCGATCACGTTGGCGTCGTTGTGCTCACGCGTGAGCCTCGCCGACGTCTCGTCATGGACGACCCCGCACCGGACCCAGGGATACCGGTTCGCTGCAATGCCGATGCCGATCCCCGTGCCGCAGACGAGAATGCCGCGCGCGATCCGCCCGGCCTTCATGGCCTCGGCAAGGGCGCGCGCAAAGTCAGGGTAGTCGACCGAGCGCGCGGCAGACTCCGTGCCGAGGTCGAGCACGCCGTGGCCCAAGGCCTCAAGCTCGGCCCTGAGGGCGGCCTTGAGCTCATAGCCGGCGTGGTCGGATGCAATGCCGATGGTATCCTTGTCAGCCATTCTCGCCAGGTTCTGAGACGGGAAGCGCTATAGAAATCCTACCATATCTCTGGGTTAGCGGACAATTCGACACAAGCTATTGGCGAACCGACTTCGCCATTCCGACGCAGACTGTCGATGAAAGGATTGATTAAAGCCAAATAGCCAGAGACCGAGCCTAACTAAATACCGTCCTTTCCTGGGGGATGTCCCTGTTGATGTTGAAATAGGAGGACAGGCGTTGCCCGCCTTGAGCCTTTAGGCTCGGGGTGCTGAATCCACG
>VGEN01000093.1 GCA_016869285.1 Alphaproteobacteria bacterium | reverse complement strand
CCGCATGAATCGCTCGGCTACAAACCGCCTGCACCGGAAGTGTTCGTGCCTGCATTCGCCGCATGGCCGGCTGCGCTACGCCGATCGGCTTCGCCGGCCACGCTCCAACTAGCGCAACGGCCAACTCTGAACTAACATTCTATCTGGACCACTCGATGGGGGCCGATCAAGCAGCCGAAGGTGATGTGGCCTCGAGTCAGTGAAGGAAGCTCGGTGACCGCAGGCGCGGCAGCCGGGGCAGCGAACACAGCGAAGCCAGCCGAAAGGCGGATCAGCCGCTCGGGTCCCGGATCTCCCTGCTCCGGCGGATCGAGCCAGCGATCGGTGACCCGTGCATCGAAAGCCTCTAGGCCCGGACTCGAGACCTGGTTGATCGCGGCAACCTGGATCGGTGCCTTTCGCGGCACGAAGCGGCGCCGATATGTCGCGAGATATCCGGTGACACAGACGAGCACATCGACTGCGTCCGAGCGGATCAGGCGATCGACCGCCTCGTCCCCGACACCATGGATCGAGCGCCACGCCTCGAAAAGCGGCTTCAACCGCTCGGTCTCGTCGTCGGGCCGCGCCACATCGGCATAGGCGATCAACCGGACCTGCGCGCGATCGTGATGCTCAAGCAACGGATGAAGCTGCATCAGGAACTGATGCTTGCGAAAATCGGGAGAGAGATAGCCGACGGTAAGACGCCGGTCGGGATCACGGTCGTTGGCGAAAGCCGCGGCTCTCGCTGCCGACGCTTCGAGGCGCCTGCCCCAGGCGCGGTTGGCAGCGTGAATCGTCGCGTCGTCGGCGACGAAGGAAAGCGCGAAGAGCAGGTTCGAGGCAGCGCCGTCGTTACCGGGCTCGACCGCGAGGGCGCGTCGATAGTGCGTGATCGCATCTTCGACCTCGCCAAGGTCGCGCAGTGCGTTGGCGCGATTGAACCAGGCGGCCGCGCGCGACGGCTCGAGAGCGAGGCTGCGGGCGAGGGTGCCGACGGCGGTTCCCAGACGGCCCGCGCCGGCCGCGCCATGGGCAAGCACGAACCAAGCATCCGCATAGCCCGGAGCGAGGCGAATGCTGCGTTCCGCCCACGAGGCGGCCGCGGCGCCGTCGAGACCGCCGGCAAGATTGGTGATTAGCTCCGGCCGTCCCGGCTCCAAGGCCACCGCGCGCCGGTAGGAGAGCCGCGCGTTGTCGTCGTCGCCAAGTGCCTTGGCGGCGTTTCCGAGATTGCTGTGGGTGGCAGCATCGCCCGGCTTTCGCCGGCAGGCCTCGGCCAGCAGAGGACGCGCCACCTCCGGCCGTCCGCCGTCCAGCGCCGCGACGCCGAGACCGGCCATGGCATCCGCATCGCCGGGCGAGCGCGCGAGAATCTCCTGATAGATGCGGACAGCATCGGCGAGCCTTCCTTGGGCGTGATGGGCGACAGCCTCGGCCAGGCTGGGCTTGCTCATGCGAAAGCTGGCCGGCTCCGGCTCGCCGGGCTAAACATCGCCCTGGGGCCTGAGGAGAAGTCGATGTCGGTCACTCGCGGCATGCCCATGCCGGTCACCATCGCCGAGACCATGCCGCGGTACAAGATCGACTGCACCGAGAGAAGGCGGTGACGTGATCAAGGCTCGGCTTCGCCTACGGCTGATGGCCGGCAGGGAGATCGCGATCGGACCGGGGAAGGCCGACCTGCTTGCGGCGATCGCCGAGACCGGATCAATCGCTGCTGCCGGACGTCGCCTCGACATGAGCTATCGGCGGGCCTGGCTTCTGGTCGAGACGATGAATCGCTGCTTTCGCTCGCCCGTGGTCGAGGCGGCGAAGGGCGGTGCCAGGGGCGGAGGGGCTCGCCTGACTGAGCTCGGGGTCGAGGTTCTGGCGCGCTACCGCCGGATGGAGTCGAAGGCTGAGCGCGCGATTGCAGAAGAGGTTGCAAAGCTGGGTCGGCGGATGGTCGAACGCTGATGGAATGGACCGATGACGCCTTCGTGCTAGCGGCACGGCCGCATGGCGAGACCTCGCTGATCGTTTCGCTGCTGACGCGGACGCGCGGACGCCATGCGGGACTCGTTCAGGGCGGAGTCTCGCGCAGCAGGCGCCCGCTGTTTGAGCCGGGGAACCGCGTGGTTGCGACTTGGCGTGCGCGGCTCGCCGAGCACCTCGGGTCCTGGCATTGCGAGGTCGCCGACACGCCGTCGGCGCGCTTCATCGACGATCGGGTGCGGCTCGCGGCATTGGCCTCGGCCGCCGCCGTCGCCGACCAGGCCCTGCCCGAGCGCGAGCCCCATCCGCGCGCCTATGACGGATTCCTTGCCTTCGTCGACGTGCTCGACTCCGACGTCTTCAGCGCCGCCTATGTCGGATGGGAGCTGGGCCTTCTGGCGGAGCTCGGCTATGGCCTCGACCTCTCGCAATGCGCCGCGACCGGCAGCAATGATGAGCTCGTCTATGTCTCGCCGCGCACCGGCAAGGCGGTATCGCTATCCGCCGGCGAGCCCTATCGCGACCGCCTGCTGCGTCTGCCGGGCTTCCTGATCGGTCGCGGCGAAGCCGGGCCGGAAGCGGTGCTGGAAGGGCTGACGCTGACCGGCCATTTCCTCGAACGTCACGCTTTCGCTCCGCATGGTCGCGGTATTCCGACGGCAAGGACACGATTTGTTGACCGTCTGGAGCGATCGTCTACTATATCTAGTAAAGCTGAAACCTGAGGTTTGGAGATGGTCGCGGCTCCCGAAGGCGATATCCGCCCGGCGCAGCTCGCCGAGGCGCTGAGCGAGCGTTACCTGTCTTACGCGCTGTCGACCATTACGGCGCGTTCTCTGCCGGATGTGCGCGACGGCCTGAAGCCGGTCCATCGGCGGTTGCTCTTCGCCATGCGCGAGCTGGGCCTTTCTTCGACCGGCGGGCCGAAGAAGTCCGCTCGTGTCGTCGGCGACGTCATCGGCAAGTACCATCCGCATGGCGACGTCGCGGTCTACGAGGCGCTGGTGCGCCTCGCCCAGGACTTCGCGCAGCGTTATCCGCTGGTCGACGGGCAAGGCAACTTTGGCAACATCGACGGCGATAACGCCGCAGCGATGCGCTACACCGAGGCGAAGCTGACGGCGGTCGCCGAGCTTCTGCTGCTAGGCATCGACGAGGATGCGGTCGACTTCCGCGCGACCTACGACGGAGACGGTCACGAGCCGGCCGTCCTGCCCGCCGCGTTTCCGAATCTGCTTGCCAACGGCGCCCAGGGCATCGCGGTCGGCATGGCGACCTCGATTCCGCCTCACAATGTCGCCGAGCTCTGCGATGCGCTCGTCCACTTGATCAGGCACCCCAACGCCAGCATCGAGACGTTGGTGCAGAAGGTGAAGGGCCCAGACTTCCCGACCGGCGGCGTACTGGTCGAGCCGCAGGCGAGCGTTGTCGAGGCATACAAGACCGGCCGCGGCAGCTTCCGACTGCGGGCGCGCTGGAAGACCGAGAGGCTCGGCCACGGCCAGTACCAGGTCGTGGTCACCGAGATCCCGTATCAGGTGCAGAAGTCGCGCCTGATCGAAAAGATTGCCGAGCTGCTTGCCGAGAAGAAGCTGACCGCCCTTGCCGATGTCCGCGACGAGTCGACCGATGAGGTTCGCCTCGTGCTTGATCCGAAGAGCCGCGTGATCGAGCCCGAGATGCTGATGGAGGCCTTGTTCCGTCAGACCGATCTCGAGGTTCGTGTTCCCCTCAATCTTAATGTCCTGTCAGCCGACGGCACGCCGGGCGTGCTCGACCTGCGGGCGGCGCTCCGTGCTTTCCTCGATCACCGGCATGTCGTGCTCACACGGCGAACGAAGAACCGGCTCGAGAAGATCGAACGTCGGCTCGAGATCCTCTCGGGCTACCTGATCGCCTACAAGAACCTCGACGAGATCATCCGCATCATCCGCGAGGAGGACGAGCCTAAGCCGGTCCTGATGAAGCGCTTCAAGCTCAGCGACATGCAGGCCGAGGCGATCCTTAATATGCGGCTGCGGGCGCTTCGCAAGCTCGAAGAGCAGGCGATCCGAAAGGAACACAAGGAGCTGTCGGCCGAACGCGCCGACCTCATCGATCTCCTCGCCAAGGAGCCGCGGCGCTGGCAGAGGATCGCCGAGGAGATAGGCGAGGTGAAGAAGCGCTTCGCCCTGAGTACGCCGATCGGCAAGCGCCGCACCGAGATTGCCGACGCTCCGGCGATCGCCGAGGTGCCGTTCGAGGCGATGGTCGAGCGCGAGCCGGTGACCGTGATCTGCTCGGACAAGGGCTGGATCCGCGCCATGAAGGGGCATATCGAGGACGAGGCGGAGATCAAGTACAAGGACGGAGACCACAGCCGCTTCGTTCTCAAATGCGAGACGACGGACCGGCTGCTTGTCTTCGCCACCAACGGCCGCTTCTACGCGCTTGCCGTCGACAAGCTGCCCGGCGGGCGCGGCTTCGGCGAGCCGTTGCGCCTGATGATCGACGTGCCGAACGAGCATGATTTCGTCCAGCTCATGGTACATCGACCGGCGGGCGGCAGGCTGCTGGTTGCCTCCGATGACGGCCGCGGCTTCCTCATCGAGGAATCCGAAGTCGTCGCGCAGACGCGCGCCGGAAAGCAGATCATGTCGCTCGCCGAAGGTGCGCGGTCGGTCGTCGCGGTGCCGGTCACGGGCGACGCGATCGCCACGGTCGGCGAGAACCGCAAGCTCTTGATCTTCACGCAGGAGGAAGTGCCGGTGATGGCGCGTGGCCGCGGCGTCACCTTGCAGAAGTACAAGGATGGCGGCCTTTCCGACGCCGTTACCTTCGCCTTGAAGGAAGGCCTGAGCTGGCGTCAGTCGGGCGGGCGGACGCGAACGGAGACCGATCTCCGCGATTGGATCGGCAAGCGCGCGCAGGCTGGGCGACTGCCGCCGCGAGGCTTCCCCAGCAACAACAAGTTCAACGCCGTCTAAGGGTAGACGTATTTGAGCTCGCGCGCGGTGGCAAAGCCCTGCTCGGCGGTTCTCGTCCAGGCGATCAGGTCGCGGCGCTGCGACAGATAGACCTGAGCGACCTTCTTGACCTGCGGATCGGGATCCTCGGCAAGCTCGCGCATGATCTGGCCCGCGGCGTTGCCCTGGGCGATCAGCACGTCGCGCGGCATCTGACGGGTCCGCACGCCGCCCTGACCGGTAAGGGCCTGGAGCGCCGGGCCGGCACGCGAAACGAGCTCCGCGACGAGCTCCGAGTTCTCGGCCGCTGCCGCCGTATCGACGATGGCACGAAGGTCGGCAGGCAGCGCATCGAACTTAGCTTTGGAGACGAGGAGTTCGACGGCGATCGACGGCTCATGGACGCCGGGCCAGTAGTAGAAGCGTGCCGACTTGTGCAGCTCGAGTCCGAGATCGGCTGCCGGCCCGAATCCGTCGGCGGCGTCGATCGCCTTCGACTCGAAGGCGTCGGCGATCCCGCCCGCCGGCAGGCGCACGGACGTGGCACCGAGTCGTTCGAACATCTGGGCGCCCAGGCCGGCAACGCGGATCCTGAGGCCCTTGAGGTCGTCGATCTTTCGGATCTCCTTTCGGAACCAGCCGGCCATGCGCGCGCCGGTAGCGCCGCAGAGAATCGGCTTGACCCCGAAGGGTTCGGCGAGTTCGTCCCATAGACGCTGGCCGCCGCCATGGCGAAGCCAGGCCGCATGCTCTTCGGAGGTCAAGCCGAAGGGGACGGCGGCGAAGAAGGCAAATGCCTTCGACTTCTCAATATGATGATAAGCGATGCCGTGCGACATCTCGGCCGTGCCGTTGGCGACGGCGTCGAAACCCTGCAGCGGGGCTATCAGATCGCCGCCCGGGTGCACGCGGATCACCAGGCGTCCGCCGGACATCTCGCCGACCCTGCGGGCGAACCGCTCGGCGCCGGTGCCGAGCCCAGGCATGTCCTTCGGCCAGGCCGTGACCATGCGCCACTCGGTCCGGCTCTGAGCGATCGCCGGGCGCGACAAGGCCGAAGCCACGACACCGGCTCCGGCCGCTCCCAGAAAGGACCGCCGCCTCATACGTCTTCTCCCCCCTCCATCTCCGCGAAGGACCGCCACGACCCGGCAATCATCACTTCAGATGGCCGGAACTTGATCTTGTAGGCCATCTTGCGGCTGTCGGCGATCCAGTAGCCGAGATAAACATGCGCAAGGCCCTCTGCCTTCGTGCGCGCGATCATGTCGAGGACGACATGAGTTCCGAGGCTGCGGCGAGGCTGCGATGCGTCGAAAAAGCTGTAGACAGCCGATAGGCCGTCGGCGAGCCGGTCGGCCAGGACGACCGCTGCCAGCCGACCGCTGGCGTCGCGATGCTCGATCGTCCGCGTTCCCTCGACGGCATCCTCGATCATCGAGCGGAAGTCGGCGAAGGTCATGTTGGCCATGTCGCCGTCGCCGTGACGATCTACGACATAAGACTTGAACAGGGCGTAGTGCTCGCGGGTCGCGATCGCCGGACGCTCCTCGCTGATGACGTCTGAATTGCGCCGGACGATCCGCCGCTGTGTGCGATCCGGATCGAAAGTCGCCACTGGAATGCGGATGGGAATGCACGCGCTGCAACCGGGACAGGCGGGTCGGTAGGCGTAGGCGTGGCTGCGGCGAAAGCCCGTGCGGCTCAGGCGGTCGAAGGCCCCGGCCGGCACATCTTCGAGAGAGACGACAACGCGCTGCTCGATGCGGCCCTTGAGATAGGGGCAGGGGGCCGGAAGCGTTCGATGAAGGACGAGGGGCGGCGCGGCAATCCGCACGGTGGCGAAGGACGCCGGCTCAGGGCCGCGCCGTCGGCTGCGCAGACGGCGTCTGCGCCTGGCTCTGCTGGCGCGGTGGCGGACTGGCGGCAGCGCCCTTCTCGCGAAGCACGACGATGGAGATGCGGCGGTTCTGGGCTGCGGCCGGGTCGTTCGGAATCAGAGGGTCCTTGTCGGCCTTGCCGACGACGAGCTCAAGGCGAGAGTCGGAGACGCCGTTGGCGACGAGCGCGCGGCGGCTGGCATTGGCCCGGTCGGCGGACAGTTCCCAGTTGGAATAGCCGCCGACACCGGCCTTGAACGGCGTCGAGTCGGTATGTCCGGAAATCGTGATCTTATTGGGAAGCGCAGCGATGGCCTTCGCGACCTCTTCCATCAGCTTCCGCGCGGTATCCGCCATGTTGGCGCTTCCGAGAGGGAACATCGAGCGCTGATCCTGATCGATCAGCTGGATGCGAAGGCCCTCCGGCGTGATCTCCAAATTGACGTTCTCGGCGACCGACTTGAGGTCGATGCGGTCCTGGATCGCTTGCTTCACCTGCTCGGCCGCTTCCCTCAGCTTCTGCTCCTCGCGATCGGAGAGCAGCTTGTCGAGCTGGGCGCGCGAGAGCGAGGCCAGCTGCGCTTGCGAGATCTGGCCGCTCTGCGCCATCTGCTGGAGCTGCGCCATCTGCGCCGGGGTGAGCTGGCCCGGATTGCCCTGGCCCTCGACCTGCCCGGGACTGCCCTGCTGGTCAGCCGCCGTGCCGGCGCGGCCGTCGTCCTGTCCGGTCGAGCCGGCCCGGCCCATCCCCGCCTGGTCGCCGGCTGCGCCGGGCTCGCCGGGGTTCCCCGCCTGGCCTGCCGGGCGGCGCATCTCGGTGCCGCGCTGGATGAACTCTTTTGCGTCGGCGCCGCGCTCGCCGGCCTTGGCGTCGCCGATGCCGCGCTGGGCTTCCTCGCCTTCGGGGTTGGTATCCTTGCTCGGGTCGTTCGCCGGGCGCGCGACCAGTGGCGATGAGATCATCGGCGGCGAGGTCGCGCTCTTGAGCGCGCCGGGCACCGTGATCGAGGTGCCGCCGAGCACGCCGCCCGAGCCCGAGCGCGCCGAGCGCGAGATCGCCGTTGGATCGAAATAGTTCGAGATGCCCATCTTCTGCTCCTCGGTCGTCGCATTGAGGAGCCAGAGAAGAAGGAAGAACGCCATCATCGCGGTCACGAAATCGGCATAGGCGACTTTCCACGCGCCGCCATGCGGTGCGCCGTGGCCACCCTTCTTGACCTTCTTGATGATGGTGGGTTGGTTGTCCATCGCGCTTAGACCGGCGGCAGCGCGGCGACCGCTTCTTCGACTTCGTAGAAGGTCGGACGCACGCCGGCGAGCAGCGTCTTGCGTACGAACTCAACCGACACCGCAGGCGCGTAGCCCTGCATATGCGCGAGCAGGCCGCTTTTCATGCACTGATAATATTTGCCGTCGGCATTGGAGGTCTGCTCGATCGTGTTGGCCAGCGGCGAGACGAAGCCGTAAGAGGCCATGACCCCGAAGAAGGTTCCGACCAGCGCCGCGCCGATCAGCTTGCCGAGGACCTCCGGCGGCTCGGTGATCGAGCCCATGGTGTGAATGACGCCCAGCACCGCTGCGACGATGCCGAGGGCCGGCATGCCGTCGCCCATGTTGCGAACTGCGGTAGCAACCGCGAGTTCCTCGCTGTGATGCGTCTCGATCTCGGCGTCGAGCAGCGTCTCCATCTCGTGCGGGTTGTCGGTGCCTAGCGTCATCATGCGGAGGTAGTCGCAGAGGAACTCGACCGCGTGATGGTCGGCGGCGAATTTCGGGAACTGCTGGAAGAGCGAGCTCTCCTCCGGGCGTTCGACATGGCTTTCGATCGCGAGCATGCCCTTGGTCTTCGCCAGCTTGAAGATGGCGTACATGAGCGAGAGCAGCTCGAGATAGTGCTCCTTGGTATAGGTCGGGCCCTTGAGCGCTGAGGCAAGACCCTTGCCGGCACCGGCCAGCACGTATTTCGGATTGGCGACGATGAAGGCGCCGACCGACGAACCGAGAATGATCAGGTACTCGAAGGGCTGCCAAAGCACCCCGAAATGGCCGCCGCCGCCAGCATAGCCGCCGCCGACGCTCGCCAACACCACAAGCCAACCGATGATCGGAAACATGCGGACCCTCGCTCGCCCGAGCGCAACCGGCTCCACCCCAGGCCGATATTGGGGATTTTTCCCTCAGCCAACAAGGGTTTAGTGGAACGTTCCGGGAATATTGGCCGATTCGCTCCGGCCCAGACAGTCTTGGCAGCGGAATTTTGAGCGATTCGGTCCGTCAGAGCACCGCACCGGCCTCCTTGGTCGCCGACAGAAGCCGGGGCGGGAAGCCTGCGTCCGAGAGCCGCGCCAGGATCTCGCGGACATGCTCGGAGTCCCTTGTCTCGATCACGACGTCGAGCTCGGCGTGCTTGATCGGAACGTCCTGGAACAGGCGCTGATGGTAGCACTCGACGATGTTGCCGCCGGCTTCGGCGATCAGGCTCGCGACCACGGCAAGCTGTCCCGGCGCATCCGACAGCTCGACGCGGATGCGCGCCATGCGGCCGTCACGCACGAGGCCGCGCATCAGCACCGAGGCGAGGATACGCGAGTCGATGTTGCCGCCGCAGATGACCGTGCCGATGCGGCGACCGCGGAAGCGCTCCGCCTCGCCGAGGATCGCGGCGATCCCCGCGGCGCCGGCACCCTCGGAGACGATCTTCTGAGTCTCGGCCAGGCGTTGGACCGCGCGCTCGATTGCGGACTCCTCGACCAACAGGATCTCGGATACATGCTGGCTGACGATCCGCCTTGTGATCATGCCCGGCGATTTGACCGCGATACCCTCTGCCAGCGTGTCGCCGCCGGAGGTCGGCGGCTGATTGCGCAGCGCCTCGGCCATCGCCGGGTAGAGGCGTGACTGCACGCCAAGGATCTCGATCCCCGGCTTCAGCGCCTTCGCAGCGATCGCCATGCCTGAAACCATGCCGCCGCCACCGATCGGGATGACAAGGCAGTCGAGATCGGGCGCATCGGCGAGCATTTCGAGCGCGAGCGTGCCCTGACCTGCGATCACTCTCTCGTCGTCGTAGGGGTGGACGAAGGTCAGCCCGTACTTCCGTGACAGCTCTTCGGCATGAACCGCCGCTTCGCTGAGGCTGTCGCCATGCAGCTCCACCTTGGCGCCGAGAGTGCGCGTGCGCTCGACCTTCGAGAAAGGCGTCGCCTTCGGCATCACGATGGTTGCCGGAATGCCGAGCCTCCCCGCCCAGTAGGCGACGCCTTGCGCGTGATTGCCGGCAGACATGGCGATGACTCCGGCTTGTCGTTGCGCCGGCGTCAGGCTCTGGATCTTGACGAAGGCGCCGCGCGGCTTGAAGGAGCCGGTGTGCTGCTGGGTTTCGAGCTTGAGCCAGATCTCGGCCCCGATCTCGGCCGAGAGCGCCGGCGCCGGCACCGTCGGCGTGCGGACGACATGACCCTCGAGCCTCTTCGCGGCGTCGCGGATGTCGGCGAGCGAGACCGTCATGGGCGGAGCCTCAGCGTCGCTATCGGTCCTTCCGGTTCCTTGGCGATGTGGAAAGGCGTGCCGTCGGCCCAGGTGCGGGCGAGGTCGGAGAAATGCGGCGAAAGGCGATGCCCCGACTGCCCTAGCGACATCTGGAACAAGGAGCGGTTCAGATCGGCGAGATCGTAGACGGCGCGATACCCGGCGCCGCGGACGTCGCCAAAGGGGTCGGCATTGTCCAGAAGCCGGCTCTGGGCGCGGTTGACCGTCCAGTTGTCGCCGTCGGTCTCCGGCTCGACCTTGAACAGGCGGCCGATGACCGGGAGGCGGGAGAGCAGCGGGTGGGCAAGCCGCGCGCGATGCGCCTGGCCCCAGCGCCACTTGTCCGGATTGGCACCGTAGCGAGCAGCGAGGTCCTTAAGCGCCTCGTCGAGCGACTGTGCGAGCCTTTCGGGGCAGGTCTCGACTGCGGGCGTCCGCTGCACGTCGCACCATTGCGTGCGCTCGGTCAGCGCGCGCAGGACCACGCCCGGCCGCGGCTGGATTTCGCCCCAGCTCTCGCCGAGCTCGTCGGCAAAGAGCGCATGCAGCAGGTGGCGCCACCAGGCCGTGAAGATCAGCGGCTCGGCGCGGTCGCGGCGCATCTCGCCGTTCCAGTGCGCGAGCCGATCGAGCGCCGGCGCGTTCGCCTCGGTCTTCGGCGTCAGCCTGAGCAGGGTCGGCAGCACATCCTTCGCCATGGTCGAGACGGCATCGCTCTGGAGCGCCGCCATGTCGCGGACCGAGGCGCGGGGAAGCTCGTCCAGCTTCTCGGCGATCCGGCGGGCGCGATAGCTGGCATCGAAATCGTTGCCGTATCCGCGCGGCAGAGGATCGGCGACGGGCGCGTTGTTGGCATTGACGATACGGCCCGAAGGCGGATCGACGACCGCGAAGTCCGGGTCGCTCGGGCGCCAGCCCCTCCAGGCGCGAGCCGGGTCGGTGCCTGGCGCGGGCATCCAGCCGTCGCCCGCGCGCGCCGGCATGCGCCCCGAGACGAAGAGGCCGATGCGCCCGGAGGTGTCGGCGACGCCGACATTCTGCATCGGCGCCTGGACGTCGGCGAGCGCGGCGCGCGCGTCCGCGATCGAGACGGCGCGAAGCAGGCGAAGGATGCCGTCGGCGGTCTTGTCGTCGGCCTGCAGCGCGGCCGAGGCGAGCGCGACCGCCTGGCCCTCCGCGGCGACGCGTTTCAGGGCATCTGAGATCACCGGCCCATGCAGGCTTTCGCGCACGGTGAGCCGGACCGGCTCGCCGCCTTTGACCTTGATCACCTCCTCGCGCGCAACGAAGTCCCGCGGGCCGTCGGCGGAGAGGTAGCGCCCATCCGACGCGACCTGAAGCACGAAGAGGTCGGCGGCGTCCGCCTGGGTCGTGGCCATGCCCCAGGCGATGCGGCCGTTGTGGCCGAGGATGGTGAAAGGCACGCCGGGCGCGGTGGCGCCGACCTGAACGCGGTCCGGCAGCTCGATGCGTGCGAGATACCAGAGGTTCGGCAAGGTCAGCGCCAGGTGCGGGTCGTTGGCAAGCAGTGGCATGCCGGTATCGGTCAGAGACCCCGAGAGCAGCCAGATGTTGGAGGCGCTGCGCGGCTCGGCCTCGGGCGGGATCGCCGCGAGCAGGCGTCTGGCAAGGTCGGGATCGAGCGAGGCCAGCGGCACATGCGGACCGTCGTCGGCACGGTCGAAAAGATCGCGAAGCTGATCGGGCGTCAGCACCTGCGCCAGGCGCACGCGCGCGAGCTCGTCGCGCCAGTTCCAGGTGAGCTGGAGCGCCATCAGCCGTGCCCACATCAGCGAGTTGGCCGGAACCCAGGGCTCGGGCGCACCGTTGAGCAGCACCTCCGGCGGCATCACGCGCTGCCGGCCGATCCAGGTGTTGACACCTTTGGCGTAGGCCGCGAGCAGGGCCTGCCCGTCGGCCGAGAGATTCGAGACGCCACCCTCGGCGAGGCGGCCGAGACCGAGCGTGCGCATGAAGCGGTCGGACTCAACCGTTGCGGCGCCCACCATTTCCGAGAGCCGGCCGGAGACGAGGCGGCGCATGACCTCCATCTGCGCGAAGCGGTCCTGGGCATGGACGAAGCCAAGCGCAAAGGCGGCATCGGCTTCGTTGGATGCCCGGATATAGGGAATCCCCCGCTTGTCGCGCGTGATCTCGATCGGCGCCGACGGCCCGTCGAGCGTCACCTCGCCCGCATGGTCGGGCATGGCGAGCCAGAGCACGGAGACGATGCCCGCGATCGCGGCGAGCGCGACGCCGAACAGCGCGGCGAGGATCCAGCCGAGGATGCGCATCTAACGGCCGACCTCCGCTTCGCTTCGACCCCCACCCCATCCCTCCCCCGCCTGCGGCGGGAGAGGGGGTACGAGGCAGGCTCCGTCATGCCCCCTCTCCCGCCGCAGGCGGGGGAGGGATGGGGTGGGGGCCCGAGCGAAGCGAAGGGTCGTGCTCATGAGGACGCCGGTCATCCTATTGCAGGTTCACCATCACCATCTTCTTGCGCGTGAAGTGTTCCAGCATCGCTTCCAGCGAGGCCTCCTTGCCGAGGCCGGAGGCGCGGAAGCCGCCATAGGACATGCCGGGCTGGACCACGAGGTTCTGGTTCACCTGGACCAGGCCGGCATCGATGCGGCGGGTCGCGTCCAGCGCCCACTTCAGGTCCTTGGTCCAGATCGAGGCGGCCAGCCCGTACTCCGTGTCGTTGGCGGCAGCGATCGCCTCGTCATATGTGGAGAACTTGATGACGCAGGTGACGGGGCCGAAGATCTCTTCGCGCGCGACGCGGCTCTCGTTCCTGACGTTGGTGAAGATCACCGGCTGCACATAGAGCCCGTCCTTGAGCTTGGCATCCGCCGGCTTCTGCGAGCAGCGGTTGGCGACCGCGCCTTCGGACTCGCCGATCTTGATGTAGCTCTGCACCTTGTCGAATTGCTGGGTCGAGATGATGGTGCCGATATCGGTCGACTCATCCAGCGGATCGCCCATCTTCATCGCATCGACCTTGGCCTTGAGCTTGGCAACGAAGGCGTCGTGGATCTGCTCATGCACGAAGATGCGGCTGGCCGCCGTGCAGCTCTGGCCCTGGCGGGTGAAGCGCATGCCGACCACGGCGCCGTCGACGGCGCGCTCCAGATCGGCATCGCCCATGACGATCATCGGCGACTTGCCGCCGAGCTCGAGCGTCACCGGGATCAGCTTTTCCGCCGCCGCCTTGTAGACGATCTTGCCGGTCTCGACCGAGCCGGTGAACGTCACCTTGCCGACATGCCTGTGCGCGACCAGCGGCGCCCCGCATTCCGGGCCCATGCCGGAGAGGATGTTGAACACGCCCGGCGGCAGGATGGTGTTGAGGATCTGGCAGACGCGAAGGACCGCGAGCGGCGCCTCCTCGGCCGACTTCACCACCACGGCATTGCCCGCGACCATCGCCGGCGCGATCTTGAGCGCCATCAGCATCAAGGGCACGTTCCACGGGATGATGGCGCCGACGACGCCGATCGGCTCGACGATCGTCATCGACAGCATGTTCGGGTTGAACGGGATGGTCTCGCCCTTCAGCTCCGAGCCGAGGCCGCCATAGAAGACGAAGGCATCGGCCAGCACCGAGGCCTCGACGCGGCTCTCGGTACGAAGCGCCTTGCCGGTCTCGAGCGCGATCAGGCGGCCCAGCTCCTCGACATGGCCGGCGAGGATGCGTCCGCACTCCGCGATCAGCTTGCCGCGCTCGCGCGCCGATTTCTTCGCCCAGGCGAGTTGCGCCTTCTTCGCCGCGGCGACGGCAAGATCGACATCCGCCTTCTCGCCGAAGGCCGCCTTGGCCACCGTCTCGCGCGTCGCCGGGCTGACCACGTCGAAGGTCTTGCCGGAGGCCGCCGGCACCAGCGCGCCGTCGATCAGATGCTTGCCGGAGAGCAGCCCGGCGAGCGCGCGGGGATCGAGGTTGGGCGAGAGCTGGTTGGTCATCGGCGGTCCTTAAGTCTTAGGCCCTCTCCCGCCGAAGGCGGGGGAGGGTGGGGTGGGGGCCGAGCGTAGCGAGGTCGGAAGGAGTGGAGAGGCGGAACGGCAAGCCCTCGCTTCGCTCGGCCCCCACCCTAACCCTCCCCCGCCTGCTGCGCAGCCGGGAGAGGGAACTCAAGACGCTTTCGCTTCGATCCCGAGTTCTTTCAATATGTCTGCGCGGTTGCCGTCGAGATCGGGGGCGGGGGCGCGCGTGGCGGGGTCGGGGTATCCCGAGACCTTCACCGGGTTGCCAACGAATTTCATCGGGCCGCAGACCGGGTCGGTCATGGTGACCACCATGTTGCGCGCCGCCGCCTGGCGATGCGCCAGCGATTCCTTCATCGTGTTGATGGGCCCCGCGGGGATGCCGGCCTTGTCGAGCAGCGCCATCCAGTGCTCGACCGGCTGGGTCCGAAGCACTTCCTCGATCTCGGCCTTGAGCACGTCGACATGCTGGTTGCGGAGATCGTTGGTGAGGAAGCGCGCATCCTTGGCCAGGTCCGGCCGGCCGAGGGCTTCGGCGAGCTTGACGAAGAGGCCGTCATTGCCGGCGGCGATGATGATCGGGTTGGTCTTTGTGTCGAAGGCCTCGAAGGGCGTGATCGAGGGATGCCGCGCGCCCAAGGGACCCGGCGCCTTGCCGGAGACGAAGTAGCGCATCGCCGCGTTCTCGAGCAGGGCCAGCTGGCAGTCGAACATCGAGATGTCGACCTTCGAGCCCTTGCCGCTAGCCGAGCGTGCGAACAGCGCGGCGTTGACGCCGAGCGCGGTGTAGAGCCCGGCGCCGATATCGCCGATCGACATGCCCGAGCGGGTCGGCGGCCCGCCGGGATGGCCGGTGACGCTCATGATCCCGCCCAGGCCCTGCACGACCATGTCATAGGCCGGGCGCTGCGAGTCCGGTCCCGTATGGCCGAAGCCGGAAGCGGCGGCATAGATCAGCTTCGGGTATTTCGGATGCAGCGAATCCCAGCCGTAACCGAGCTTCTCCATCGTGCCGGGCCGGAAATTCTCGACCAGCACATCGGCCTCGGCCAGCAGCTTCTCGAACACCGCGCGGTCGGCGGGCTTCTTCAGGTCGAGAACGATGGATTCCTTGCCGCGGTTGATCGACATGAAATAGGCGGAGCGGCCCTTGACGAAGGGCCCGTATTCGCGCGCATCGTCGCCCTTGGCCGGCGCCTCGACCTTGATCACGCGCGCGCCCAGCTCCGCCATCATCAGCGTGCAGTAGGGGCCCGCGAGGATGCGCGAGAGGTCGATGACGGTGATGCCCGAGAGCGGGCCGGAAACGGCGGAGGGGCGCATGCGAGGGTCCGGGTGAGGGGAGATCTGGAGACAGGGTCCGCGGCGGCACTCCTAGCGCATTTCGTCTCCTTGTTCTGTCGGTTTTGGGGCCCGGGGGGCGGCGGCGCCCAGCTCTGGCCAGTTGCGGCGATCCTGTCAAAAACCGGCGCACCTGTCAAGGAAAATATTCCGTGTAATACAGATTTTTTTCTGCGCACAATGGGCGTAAAGCCTCGGTATCTACGCGCGCTGCGGCGCTCTCGCCCCCTTTGCGGCCGACATCGGCTTCCTGGAGCGAACCTTTCCGAGGGAATGCTTCGCCGCTACGGGCTTCTTCTTGCGGACAACGTCGTGACCTGGCGTGAGACCGCGCAGCGTGACCTTCTTTCCGCCGAACTCGGCCGTCACCTGGAGGCGGCCGCCGAGAGCGCCCACGACCCGCGCCAGCGTGGAGATCTTCAGATCGCCGCGCTTTTCCAGACGAGAGACCTGCGCCTGGTTGACCTTGAGCCGCTCGGCCATTTCCTCTTGCGACAATCCAGCCGCTTCGCGGATCTCGCCGAGCGCCATCTCTTCGCGAAGCCGGGCATAGATCCGCTCGGACTCGGCCAAGGCGGCCTTCGACATGCCGGCTTCCAGATCGGAGAAGGGACGCGCCCGTAGCTTTGCCATCGCTGATCTCCCGTGTCGGCGGGGTTTGCTCATCGTTTCCGGCCTTTCTTCCCGGCCGGCGCTTTCGGCTTCGGGAGCGAGGCGAGATAGTCACCAAACAACTTGTCGGCCTTCGGAACCTTGTCGTCGTACCAGCGCTTGTCGCCCGTCTTGTCGCCGCCCAGGATGAGGATCGCCGCGCGATTCCTGTCGAAGGCGTACAGGACCCTGAGCGGCCTGCCACCGCTCTGGATGCGAAGCTCCCGCAGCCCGTGCTTCGCACCTTTGATGGCAGAGGATTGCGGGCTTCCGAGATCAACACCCTGATCGCGCAGGAGCATGATATAGGCGCGGACGGACGCCTGCTCCGAGTCGGCCAGGTCCTTGAACCACTCGGCGAATGGCGGAAGCGTCCTGACGTCCCATGCCATGCACCGCATATGCGCTTCAGCGCATGGAAAGTCAATGCGGTCTAGAGCATAATGTCTCGGCTAGGCGCGCGGTCGCGAGGTCGTCGCCTCACCCGATCGCGCCGCCATTGGCGACGATCACTTGGCCCGAGAGCCACCGCGCCTCCTCGCTGCAGAGGAAGACCACGACATCGGCGATGTCCTTAGGATTGCCGATGCGCCCGAAGGGCGAGCGCTTCGCCGCCTCGGCGCGCGACGCCTCGGTCGAGAGGCCGAAGTAGAGCTCGGTCTCGGTGGCGCCGGGCGAGACGACGTTGACGGTGATGCCCCGATGGCCCAGCTCCTTCGCCGCGGCGAGCGAGAACTGCTCGAGCGCCGCCTTGGTGCCGGCATAGAGGATCGTGTTCGGCCGCCCGACGGCGGTCATCGCCGCCGAGATCGAGACGATCCGCCCGCCATCCTCCATGCGCTTCGCCGCCTCTCTTAAGGCAAAGAACGGCGCCTTCATGTTGACCGCGACCGTGGCATCGAACTCGGCCTCGGTGAATGTCCCGACCGGCGCGAAGCGCGCGACCGCCGCGTTGTTGACCAGGATGTCGACACGCCCGAAGGCTTCGATCGCCGCATCGAACAGCGCTCGCACCGAGGCTTCGCCGTCGAGCCTCTGCTGCACCCCAAGTGCCTTGCCGCCGGCGGCTTCGATGGCGGCGACGGTCTCCGCCGCCGCCTCATGATTGCTCGCGTAGTTGACGACGACCGATGCGCCTTTGCGGCCGAGGCCGAGCGCAATGGCGCGCCCGATACCGCGGCCTGCGCCGGTGACGACGGCGATCTTGGATGGAGAGGACAAAGAGGAGGCAACTCGATCCTGCACCATTGCTAAGTATGGCTTCCTGCTCTAGTTGAGGTTGAGGGGGCTGGAATGACCTATAGAAAGCCTACGGCTGAAAGCAGACTTTTGTTTCGCGCGCTTGTGGCACTTTGGAAGCCAGGGTTGGACGCGATAAGTCGCCGAGCGGTACGTGATCACTTTGCTCGAAATCCTACAACGGCCGCGCTGGCGGATAGCTGGGGTCGACGAATCGTAGAAGGGGCTACTCGTCATACTTGGATAGTGGTGGGCATTGCCCTGTCTCTTTACTCGGCTCTTACATTTCTAAGCCTCCGCGTCGAACCTAGCCCGGCCTATTCACGAGCGAGCATGATTTGAATTGCGGCGATGGAAGGCGATCAGATGGCATGCTTTGTCGTTGCGCCTTTTTCATCGCGGGTTGGTTTGTCGGGTGTCGGGTTATTGGTTTGGGATTGAGGGAACGGGTGTTTTCGGGGCATCGGCCCCGTCGGTCATGGAGCGGCGGGTCGAAGCGCGCCGGCGAGCAAGCGGATGAGAGCGGCATCCGGGCAAACGGCGGC